>CAZLTV010000113.1:0-10590 GCA_964562545.1 uncultured Mycobacterium sp.
ACCTGCGCTACGCCTGGTGGAACAACCACTGCGTGGTCGACGCCGCGATCGGCACCTTCATCGAATACGGAACCAAAGACCGACGCAAGGACCGCGAAAGCTACGCCGAGATGTGGCGGCGCTGGATCTACGACGACTACTACCGCAGCTACCTGCTGCCCCTGGAGAAGTACGGTCTGACGATCCCGCACGACCTGGTCGAGGAGGCATGGAAGCGCATCGTCGACAAGCACTACGTGCACGAGGTGGCGCGGTTCTTCGCCACCGGCTGGCCGGTCAACTACTGGCGCATCGACGCGATGACCGACAAGGACTTCGAGTGGTTCGAAGAAAAGTACCCCGGCTGGTACAACAAGTTCGGCCGCTGGTGGGAGGACTACAACCGGCTGGCCTACCCGGGCCGCAACAAACCAATCGCCTTCGAAGAGGTCGGATACCAGTACCCGCACCGGTGCTGGACCTGCATGGTCCCGTGCCTGGTCCGTGACGACATGATCGTCGACAAGGTCGACGACCAATGGCGGACCTACTGCTCGGAGACCTGCCACTGGACCGACGCTGTCGCATTCCGCAGCGAATACGAAGGCAGGCCGACACCGAACATGGGCAGGCTCACCGGATTCCGCGAATGGGAGACGCTGCACCACGGCAAGGACCTCGCCGACATCGTCAGCGACCTCGGCTACGTCCGCGACGACGGCAAGACGCTGATCCCACAACCGCATCTGGATCTCGACCCGACCAAGATGTGGACCCTCGACGACATTCGCGGCAACACCTTCAACAGCCCCAACGTGCTGTTGAACCAGATGTCGGACGCCGAGCGTGATGAGCACGTCGCCGCCTATAGGGCCGGCGCCGTCCACGCCTGAGGACACACCCGGTGGGTGGCGTAGTCGCCCCGAGCCGCGCCACCCACCGGGTCACCACACCGCTTTCAGGAGAACCACGATGGCTGATATCCACCGCGTCACCTTCGAGCCCGTCGACCTCGAGATGGAGGTCGCCGAAGACGAGAACATCCTCGACGCGGCGTTCCGGCAAGGCATCCATCTGATGCACGGCTGCCGCGAGGGTCGATGCTCGGCATGCAAGTCCTACATGCTCGACGGCGACGTCCAGATGGACGGGCACTCCACCTTCGCCTGCAACGACGCTGAGACCGAGGAGGGCTACGTCCTGCTCTGCCGGACGCATGCCTACAGCGACTGCACGATCGAGCTGCTCAACTTCGACGAGGACGAACTGCTCGGCGGAGTCCCGATCCAGGAGGTGAGCACCCGAATCACCGCGCTGGTCCCGATGACCCGCGACATCGTCTCGCTGCAGCTGGCGGCCGAGCAGCCGCAGACTTTCGACTACAAGCCCGGCCAGTACGCAGACCTGCAGATCCCCGGCACCGACGAACACCGGTCGTTCTCGATGGCGACCACGCAGTCCACTCCCGGCCGGGTCGAGTTCCTGATCAAGAAGTATCCCGGTGGCAAGTTCGCGGCCTTGCTCGAATCGGGCCTGGCCGTCGGCGACGAGGTTCGGCTCACCGGACCGTACGGACTGTTCACCCTCAAGGAGGGCCATGTGCTGCCCGTGGTGTGTGTCGGAGGAGGCGCCGGGATGGCGCCCATCCTGTCGCTGCTGCGCCACATGAGCGAAACCGGCTGCACCAGGCCGGTGCGCTTCTACTACGGCGCACGCACCGCCGCAGATCTGTTCTACCTCGATGAGATCGCCGAACTCGGCTCGCGGCTCGCGGACTTCTCCTTCACCGCCTGCCTGTCGGAATCGCTGGACGGCGAAGCGGCGCCCGGGGTGCGAATCGAACGCGGCAACGTCACCGATGTGGTGGCCGCCGGTGAAGCCGACATCGCCAAGACCGAGGTCTACCTGTGCGGGCCGCCGCCGATGGTCGACGCGGCGCTGGCCCTGCTCGAAACCCAAGGTGTGCCCAAAGACCAGATCTTCTACGACAAGTTCACCAGCCCGGCTTTCGACTAGTCGAGGCGCGGCGACGCTCGCCAAAACGCTTCGAAAGACAAGGCTTTGAAAGACAACGCTTCGAAAGACTCTGTAGCCCAACACAAGAGAAAGGCCCATGATGGCAGCACCGACGAAGCAGCGCAGCTTCCCCAAGATCGAGTTCACCGACTCGGAGGCGGGCGCGCTGGAATTCCCCAGCTCGAAGAGCCGAACGTACTCCTATTACCAGCCGGCCAAGCGGCGGGCAACCATGTACGAGGACGTGACTGTCGACGTCCAACCCGACCCCGACCGGCACCTGTCCCAGGGATGGATCTACGGCTTCGGCGACGGACCAGGCGGATACCCGCGGGACTGGACGGCGGCGCAGTCGTCGAACTGGCACGCCTTCCTCGATCCCAACGAGGAATGGGACCAGACCATCTACCGCAACAACTCCGCGGTGGTGCGCCAGGTGGAACTGTGCCTTGCCAACGCCAAACGGGCCCGTGCCTACGACGGCTGGAACACCGCGTGGCTGCGGTTTCTCGCCAACAACCTGGGTGCCTGGATGCACGCGGAGAACGGGCTCGCGCTGCATGTGTTCACCGCTGTCCAGCGCTCGGGACCCACCAACATGATCAACACCGCGGTCGCGGTCAACGCCGCCCACAAGATGCGCTTCGCGCAGGACCTGGCCCTGTTCAACCTCGATATGTCCGAAGAGGTCGGTCTCGATGGCGGATTCGACGGCCAAGCGCACAAGTCGACCTGGCAGAGCGCACCGGAATGGCAGCCGGTCCGGGAGGTGGTCGAACAGCTGACCGCGGTCGGTGATTGGTGCCAGTTGCTTTTCGCGACAAACATCGTCTTCGAACAGCTCGTCGGGTCACTGTTCCGCAGTGAGCTGATGATGCAGATCGCCGCCCGCAATGGCGATTACATCACCCCAACCATCGTCGGAACCGGCGAACACGACTACAACCGCGACCTGGCCTACACCCGAAACCTGTTCCGCATCCTGACCCGC
Organism: uncultured Mycobacterium sp.; assembly: GCA_964562545.1. Taxonomy (GTDB): domain Bacteria; phylum Actinomycetota; class Actinomycetes; order Mycobacteriales; family Mycobacteriaceae; genus Mycobacterium. Next base: position 2,987 of record CAZLTV010000113.1, read on the forward strand.
GACGACGAGTTCGGTGCGGCCAACAAGGAGCTGTTCGGACAGTGGCTGGCCGAATGGGTGCCACGCTGCCTGGCCGCCGCCCGGTCCCTGCAACCGCTCTGGTCGCAGCCGGCCGAGAAGACGGTGACCTTCGCCGACAGCCTTTCGGCCGCGCAGGAGAAGTTCGCCTCGCTGCTCGAGGCGATCGGTCTCGAGCCGGTCCACCAACCCGACCAGGCGCCCCCCGCCCAGACGACCCCCGACCAGACGACCAAGGAGAGCGACCAGTGACCATGCAATTCGGTTCAGCCACCGAGTTTTCGAACAAGTGTGGTGTGACCCTGATGAACACTCCGATCGGCCGTGTCGTCGCCGAGGTGATGGGCGCCAAGGACGGTGTCGAACTCACCGAATACCCCTCGATGATCCGCGTCGACGGACAGAAGCTGCTCGACTTCGACTACGCCGAGCTCACCGAGGCACTAGGCGAAGAGTTCGACGGATCGATCTTCGAGGAGATCAGCTCCACCCACTACGGGCGCATGGTGCACCTCGACGACAAGACCATGCTGTTCGCCAGCCCCGAAGACGCTGCGGAATACATCGGATTCGACCTCACGGCCCACTAGCGACGCCGCCGCGCCGACACCACGTCAACACAGCCCGAAAAAGACTCGTTCAGAAGGATTTCCGATGTACACCAAAGATGCCGACTCGTATTTCATCGTCGACGCCCACGTCCATCTCTGGGATGGGCGGGAGTCCAACTGCAAGAACATCCACGGCAAGCAGTTCATCGACTGCTTCTACGACTATCACCGCAACTTGAGCCCGGAAACCGAGCTCTGGGACTACGACACCTACACCTACTACGGGGGTGAGCGGCTGATGCGGGACCTGTTTGTGGAGGGCTATGTCGACCACGCCATCTTCCAGGCGACCCTGCTGTCGGACTTCTACGTCAACGGCTTCGGCCAGACGGAGGAGGCGTTCGCGCTCACCCAACGCCACGCCGACAAGCTCACCTACAACCACGCCTACGACCCGCGCTACGGGGAACAAGGTCTCGAACAGCTTCGTCGCGACGCTGACCGGATGAAACTGCAGGGCGTCAAGCTCTACACCGCCGAATGGCACGGGGATTCCAGGGGGTACAAGCTCGACGACCCGTGGTCGCGCCGCTACCTGGAGGAGTGCATCAACCTCGGCATCCGCAACATCCACGTGCACAAGGGCCCCACCATCCGTCCCCTGGACCGTGACGCGTTCGACGTCGCCGACATCGACAAGGTCGCCACCGACTACCTCGAGCTCAACTTCATCGTCGAGCACGTCGGTCTGCCGCGGCTGGAGGACTTCTGCTGGATCGCCACCCAGGAATCCAACGTCTACGGCGGCCTTGCCGTGGCGATGCCCTTTATTCACACCCGGCCAAGGTATTTCGCGCAGATCATCGGCGAGCTGCTGTACTGGATCGGCGAGGACAAGATCCTGTTCTCCAGCGACTACGCGTTGTGGACTCCTAAGTGGCTCGTCGAGCGGTTCGTCGACTTCCAGATCCCGCAGGACATGGCCGAATACGCGCCCATCACCACCGACCAGAAGCGCAAGATCTTGGGTCTCAACGCCGCCGCACTCTACGACATCGACGTGCCTGCGGCGCTGCGACTTCCGACACCGGGCCAAGACGAGGTGGAGGTCGCCGCCGGCGCCAAGCAGGCGGTGCCGCTGTGACCGCCGCGGTCCTGGCTGTCGGCGAGGGAATCGAGACCGATGTGCTGGCAGCCCTGCACACCGTCACCGACCCCGAGCTCGACGAGCCCATCACCGATCTCGGCTTCGTGCGAGCGGTGCGGATCGACGACACCGGCGTCGAAGTGCACCTGCGCCTGCCCACTGCGTTCTGTTCGCCGAACTTCGCCTACCTGATGGCCTCCGATGCCCTCGACGCGTTGCGCACCGTCGAGCATGTCGGCCAAGCGCGGGTGTGGCTCGACGACCACCACGACAGCGACAAGATCAACGCCGGGCTGGCGGCCGACGCGGGCTACCTCGGAACCTTCGGCGTCGAGGCGCAGACGAGCCTCGACGAGTTGCGGCGAACATTCCTGGGCAAGGCCCACATCGCGGCGATGGAGCGGTGCGTGGCCGCGGTGATGCGCGCACGACAGCTCGACGCGTCGACGATCGCCTCCTTGACGCTGCGTGACCTCCCCGACGACAAGAACCGCCAGGCCCTGGTTCGGCGTCGCCTCGATATCGGGCTGAGCCTGTGTCCGAACAGCCGTGTCCTGGTCGGCGACGACGGCCGCGCGCTCGAGCCCGACGCTGTTCCGCTGCGGTTGCGCTTCGCGCGCACGGTGCGCGTGTCGATGGAAGGAAACGCGCACTTCTGCCGGGGACTGCTGGCCACCCGCTACGACGACGGTGCCACCGCCGCCCACATCACCAACACCAGAACGAGGAACCCGCGATGAGAGCCGTGCAAGTGGTCGGATACCACACCAAACTTCAGCTGGCCGAGGTCGACGAGCCGACCATCACCGGTCCGCTCGATGTCGTCGTTCGGGTCGGGGGAGCGGGAGTTTGCCGCACCGACCTGCACATCCTGGAAGGACAGTGGGAACAGAAAAGCGGTGTCGCGCTTCCGTACACGATTGGCCACGAGAACGCCGGCTGGGTGCATGCGGTCGGTGACGCCGTCACGAATGTGGCCCCTGGCGACAAGGTCATCCTGCACCCGCTGATCACCTGCGGGCTGTGCCGTGCCTGCCGCTCCGGTGACGACGTGCACTGCGAGAACAGTGCATTCCCCGGCATCGACACCAATGGTGGCTACGCCGAATATCTACGCACCTCCGCGCGCAGTGTGGTCAAGATCGACGGCACCCTTGAGCCTTCCGACGTCGCTGCCCTGGCCGACGCCGGCCTGACGGCCTACCACGCCGCGGCCAAGGTCGCCCGGGCCACCGGGCCTCGCGACTTCTGCGTGGTGATCGGGGCGGGCGGGCTCGGCCACATCGGAATTCAGGTGCTCAAGGCCATCTCGGCGGTCACCGTCGTGGTGGTCGATCGAAACCCGCAGGCCGTAGCACTGGCAGTCGACATCGGTGCCGACCACGGGATCGTCGCCGACGGCACCCACGTCGACAAGGTCCTCGACATCACCTCGGGCCATGGTGCGCAGGCGGTTCTGGACTTCGTCGGCGAGGGAGGGGCCACCGCGGAGGGGGTGGCGATGCTGCGCCGCGCGGGCAGCTTCTACGTGGTGGGTTACGGAGAGAACATCGACGTGCCCACGATCGACATCATCAGCACCGAGATCAACTTCATCGGCAACCTCGTGGGCTCGTACAACGATCTCCAGGACCTGATGGCGCTGGCCGCAGCCGACAAAGTTGCCCTGCACACCACCAAGTACCCGCTCGAGGAGTTCCAGACCGCAATCGACGACCTCGACGCGGGCCGGATTCGCGGGCGCGCAGTCCTGGTTCCGTGACACGCCCTACAGCCCAACACGTTCGACGAGAGGAAACATCATGGCAAAGGAGCTGCGATACAACAGCGACGCCCGGTCGCGACTTGAGTACGGTGTCAACGCGCTTGCCGACGCCGTCAAAGTCACGCTGGGCCCCAAGGGGCGCAACGCGGTTCTGGAGAAGCTGACCGGGCCGCCGACGATCACCAACGACGGTGTGACGATCGCCCGCGAGATCCAGCTGGGTGACCCGTTCGCCAACATGGGCGCTCAACTGGTCAAAGAAGTCGCCATGCAGACCAACGGCATGGTCGGCGATGGCACGACGACCGCGACCGTGCTGGCCCAGGCCATGGTCCGGGAGGGGCTGCGCGCGGTGGACGCCGGCGCTAACCCGATGCGGGTGCGCCGAGGTATCGAGAAGACCGTTCCGGTGGTCCTGCAGTACCTGACCGATCAGGCGGTCGCGGTCGGGGCCGGTGACAACCTACTCAGGATCGCGACGCTGGCCGCCAGCGACGACGACTCGATCGGTGCGGCCATCGCCGCGGCGGTCGGGTTCGTAGGCGAGACGGGCGTCATCACGACCGAAGAGAGCGACACGCTGGGGTTGTCCGTCGACGTCGTGGACGGGGTCGAGTTCGACCACGGCTACATCTCGGCCTACATGGTGACCGATCCCGATCGGATGGAGGCGGTGCTGGAGAACCCGCTGATCCTGTTGACCAACAAGAAGATCACCTCTGTTCAGGAGATCATGCCGACGATCGAGGCGGCCAAGCGCGCCGACCGTCCGCTGGTGGTGCTGGCCGAGGATGTCACGGGACCGGCCCTGCAGTTGCTCGTCGGCGGCAACATGCACAAGACGATGCAGTCGGTGGTGGTGCGGGCCCCCGGTTTCGGGCACCGCCGCATCGCCGAGCTCGAGGATCTGGCTGTGGTGCTCGGCGGGCACGTGATCGCCAAGGACACCGGGATCGAGCTGGCCGAGGTCAGCACCGAACATCTGGGATCGTGCGCGCGGATCACGGTCACCGAGGACAGCACCACAATCGTGGGGGCGCACGGTGAGTCACAACGGCTGGAGGCTCGCGTGGCGCAACTGCAGGCCCAGCGCGAACGGGCCCGCCTTGATGCCGATCGTGACAACTTCGACCTGCGGATCGCCCGTCTGACGGGCCGGGTCGCGGTCGTGCGGGTCGGTGGGGCGACCACGGTTGAGCTGCGGGAGCGGATGCTGCGCGTCGAGGATGCCCTGGCGGCGTCGAAAGCCGCGCTGGAGGCGGGCATCGTCGCCGGCGGCGGAACCGCGTTGGCGCAGGCGCATCGGGCCCTGACCGAACTGTCCCTGCCGGGCGACGAGCGGGTCGGGGTCGACGTGGTGCGCAACGCGCTCGACGAACCGTTGCGGTGGATCGCCCGCAACGCCGGGTACGAGGGCGACGACGTCGTCCATATTGTCGCCGACCTTCCGCTCGGTCACGGCTTCAACGCCTTGACCGGTGAATACGGCGACATGTTCGACGAAGGTGTGATCGATCCGCTCAAGGTCACCCGGGCGGCGCTGGAGAGCGCGGCATCGATTGCCGCACTGCTGATCACGACGGAGACGGCGATCGTGGAGCAGGTCGCGGTCAATCCCGGGGCGATCATCGCCCCCGGTTTCGGTGATCTCGCCGAGGGCATGGTGCGCCCGTCCAACATCTACTGAAGGTGGGATCTCGTGATTTTCATCGTGGTGAAGTTCGACGTGGCCCACCGGCAACGGGATCACTGGCCGGAGATCGTTAAGGAGTTCACGGCCGCGACTCGGGCAGAACCGGGAAATCTGTGGTTCGAATGGTCCCGTTGCGTCGACGACCCTTCGGTCTACGTGCTGGTGGAGGCGTTCCGCGATCAGGAGGCCGGGGTTGAGCACGTGCGCTCGCGGCATTTCCGGGAAGGTCTCGACGCGATGCGGCCCGCGCTGACCAGGACCCCCGAGATCGTGCACGCCGATATCGATGCCGACGGCTGGTCCGAGATGGGTGAGCTTCGGATCGACTGAGCGTGTCGGTGAAGCTGAGTAGTCGGTGAGGCTGGGTGTGTCGATGAAGCTGAGCGTGTCGATGAATCGGGAGGATCGTTTTACCCTCGGGTTCGCGATCCGCTGGCTTCCCTACGGCGGACCTCCGGATGAGGAGGTGTTCCTGGCTTTCGGGATGGGCCGGCAACGTTACCTTGAGCACCTGCACGGCGTGCTGGTGCGGCAATGGCGGCGCATCGAGCCGGCGACGGCGGCTCGGCTCATGCGGATCTGCGCGCCGGCTGCGCAGCGCTGCCCGCCTGCCATTTCTGCAGCAGCACCGACACGGTCAGCACCGCAATGCCTGCCAGAGCCAGAAGTGCGCCGGCGGCAGCGGGAGCCGTGTAGCCCAGGCCCGCGGCGATGACGAGTCCACCCACCCAGGCGCCGGTCGCGTTGCCGATGTTGAGTGCGGAATGGTTCAGTGACGCGGCCAGTGTCTGCGCGTCGTGGGCGACGTCCATCAACCGGGTCTGCAGAGCCGGGGCGACCGCCGAGCCGGCCGTGCCGATCGCGAACAGCAGCAGTAAGGCTGTCCACGGGTTGTGGGAGGCCAGCACGAACACCGCCAGCATGGTGCACAGCGCGCCCATCGACAGGTAGAGCGCCCGGATGACCGAGCGGTCGGCGAGCCTGCCGCCGGCGAGGTTTCCGACGACCATGCCCGCGCCGTAGACCATCAGCGCCAACGGGACCAGGTAGCGGGGAAGGCCGGCGACGTCGGTCATGGTCGTGGAGATGTAGGTGTAGACGGCGAACATGCCGCCGAAGCCGATCATGCCGACCAGCAGCGCCAGCCACACCTGGACTCGGCGCAGCGCGCCCAATTCGGTGAGCGGGCTGGTCGACCCCATGGTTTGCAGCTGCACGGGCAGCCAAAACCACAGTGCCACGACAGTGATCACTCCGATGGCGACGACCAGGCCGAATGCGGAGCGCCAACCCAGTGCCTGCCCGAGCCAGGATGCCAACGGCACTCCGAGCACCGTCGCGATCGTCAAACCGGTCATCACATGGGCGACGGCCTTGGCCCGGTTTCCCGGGCCCATCAGGTGGGCGGCCACCAGCGCGGCGACACCGAAGTACGCGCCGTGTGGGAGCCCGGCGAGGAAGCGTGCGGCGATCAGTGTCTGGTAGGTCGGCGCCACCATGCTGGCCAGGTTGCCCAGGGTGAACACCGCCATCAGCACCAGCAACAGTTTTCGTCGCCCCATTCGTGCGGTGAGTGCGGCGATCACCGGTGCGCCGACCACGACACCCAACGCGTAGGCCGAGATGACATGTCCGGCGGTGGGTTCGGACACGCCGAGACCGGCCGCAATGTCGGGCAGCAGGCCCATCGAGACGAATTCGGTGGTGCCGATACCGAACCCGCCCAGTGCCAGGGCAAGCACGGCGAGTCGACGCACCATGGGCTCGGGTGCGTCCGTCGACGGTGTGGCGGCGGAATCGTCGAGTGTGTTGGTCACAGGGCGCGCACTGCGCTGTTGGTGGGGGCGCTGAGCTTGAGTGCGACCTCGGCGAGTCTGCGGATGCGGTCCCAGTCGCGTCCGCGCACGGCCTCGGCCGGTGCCAGCCAGTCAGCGCTGACGCACCCGACGTTCGTTGCGTCCAGGTAGCGGGTCAGGTCCGCGGCGGCGATGCCACCTGCCGGGCAGAAGCGGGCGTCGGGCACGAATGTGGCCAGCGCTTTGAGTTGGCGGGTGCCGCCGGCCGCAGATGCCGGGGACAGGACCATGTCGGTGTAGCCGTCTTCGAGGAGCTCCATGGCTTGCAGCGCGTTCGAGACGCCCGGGAGGTGGGGTAGCTCGGAGTCGCGCATCGCTGCCCGTAACGGTGCGTGGCCCAGGGTCGCCATGAGGAACTCCGCGCCCGCGGCGCGGGCGCGGGCCGGGTGGTCCACGTCGGTGACCGCGGCGGCGCCCACGATGATCTCCGGTGCCTCGGTGGCGATCCGTTCGATCGCCTCGAACGAGGTCTGATCGGTCAGGGCGACCTGGACCAGCGGAAGTCCCGCTTGGTTGATCGCGCGGGCAACCGGGACCGCGTCGGCGGCATGGCGAACACTGATCACGGGCATCA
>CAZLTV010000114.1:0-10585 GCA_964562545.1 uncultured Mycobacterium sp.
GCACGTCGACGGTGTGGCGCAAGTTGATCGGGTGGGCAAACCCATTCGCGTCGTACTGGGTGACGCTGAGATCGGTGATACCGAACTGCACACCGGGCGAGCCGTCGTCGGTGGCCGCCGCGGTGATGCGCACCCATGGCGTCTCCCCGTACGGCAGCGCGACGGTCACCGGTGTGCCCGCCTCCTCGACCCGCACCGTGCTGGTGCCGTTGACGGTGGCAACTTCCAGGCGGCGCACCTGCGCCCCGACCGCGGTGGCACTCGGGGTGATAGTCAGGGTGGCGTTGGTGACCGGGTGATCGAAGTCGACCTGCAGCCACTGCCCGACCGCGGACTGCAGCGCATTGGTCACCCAACTGGTCGATGCGTCCGAATCGATGGCCGCAGCCGGCGATGACGACGGTGACACATTGGGCAGCGCGGTCGAGTCCGACGCCGAGCTCGACACCGAGATCCGCCCACCGTCCCATCGGCCGAACACCGGTTCGGCGCCGGTGGACGGATAGTCGGGCACCCGGTTGAAGGTGTTGCGCGGGTCCTCGGGAGTGCGCACCGCCGAGGAGTGGTTGTCGACCCTGCCGTAGTCGGTTTCGCGCGCCAGGGGCGTGTCGGTGACCGTCACCACCGGAACTGGCAGGCCCGCGGCCTGCGCGTCCTGGGTCAGCAGCATCGGGCCCAACGGCGGCTGCCCGGTCAGGCGCCTGCGCTCGTCGAGGCGCAGCAGCGACTCCGGCCCGCCATCCACCCGCGCCATCGCATCGGTGTCGACGAGATAGGGCGCCGACGGCGAGCGGTCGGCGGCGGCGTCGACACGGTAGATCTCGACGGCGGGGTAGCGCGGTCGCAACCCGCTGTCGGACACGAAGCCCTCCAGGGTGCCGGGCCCGACCGGTTCGCCGAATTCGGCGACCCTGGTCAGCCCTGGGGACCCGTCGATCGCCTGGTGCACCAGGATCGGGCGCGCCGACCGGGACGTGTCCGGGTCCAAGTCGTTGCGCACCACCACGTAGGAGATGCCCTGCCGGGCGAGGGTGTCGGCGAGGCCGGCCGACGGGCGGCCCGCCGCGAACAGCCTCTGCACGGAGTCCAGCGAGCGGATGGTCTCCGGTGGGGTGAGTGGGATGGAGTCGCGCACCCCCCACGGGCTGTGACCCAGCACCTGCAGAGGTTCGTCGTGGCTATTGCCCCACACCTGGGTGGCGAACGGGGCCCCGGGTGCAACGAGCACCCTGCCGCCGCTGTTGTTGTCGTCCAGCCATGCCGCGGTGTCGTGCCAGTACTGCGGTATTGCGTCGAATGCGCCCGGCGGCGTCAGGCGGCCGGTCCAGGCCAGCGATGTCGCGGCGGTCACCGCAGCCAGCACCACGACACCGACCGCGACGCGTTTGTCGTTCTCTGGGTGTGCGATCGCGGCACGCCAGACCGCTCGCGGTGCGCTGCCCGGCAGCGGAATCCGGCCCATCAGGTGGGCCAGACCGAGCGCTAGGGGTAGCCGCAGCAGCGGCTCAAGCTTGTGCAGGTTGCGCAGCGGGGTGCCGTCCCCGTCGAGGAAGGCCTGAACCTGCATCGCGATCGGGGAGCCCAGCCCGCCGGAGTAGCCGGCGGCCAGCAGCACGACACCGGCCAGCAGCATTGTGATCAGCCGCCCCCTGGCGGGCATGCTGCGCAGAGCCAGTCCGGCCAAGCCGGCCGCGGCGACCAGCGTTGTCGCCAGCACCGCCACCGATCCGGTGACCAGCGGCGCCCCCGCGGTTGCATTGGGCGCGACATACGGCGTCCACGCCCCGGTGCCGCGCAGCATCTCGGTGAGTGACATCCACTGCGTCGTCACGCCGGAGGATTCGATGAAGTCCAGGAAGGGTGGGCTGATGCGGCCGAGGTGAAGCAGTGCCACCACCCACCACGTCACTGCCAGGGCCACACCGAGCAGCCACCAACCGGTGAACCGCCACCACACCCGGTTCGGACGGTGACAGGCCAGCCAGACGACCGCGCAAAGGCACGCCGACAGTGTCGCGACGGCGTTGATCGCCCCCATCAGTGCGATCGCCAGCGCAGAGCGGGCGGCCAACATTCGGATCGACGGCTGGGTCCCTCGCACTCCGGACCCGGTCAGGGCCCTTCCCACCCGACCTAACCCGCCCGGGTTTTTCCCCACCCCTTCGGTCCCGCCCGGGTTTTTTCCCACCCCTTCGGTCCCGCCCGGGTTTTTTCCCACCCCTTCGGTCCCGCCCTGGAAGGCCAGGATCATCGGCAGCAGCACCCACGGCGCCAACATCATCGGCCACGTCTCCGACGAGATCGCGCCCAGCGTGGTCAGCGCCCGCGGCGACAGCGCGAACACCGCGGCCCCGATCAGCCGTGAGGTGGGCGAGCCGATGCCGCGCCCGTTATTCAGGGCTTCCGCGACGCGCACCACACCCCAAAAACCGACGGTCAGCACCAGCGCCCACCACAGCCGTTGGGTGATCCAGCCCGGGACCCCGAGGACGTCGCCGATCAGAAAGAAAGTGCCGTGCGGGAACAGATAGCCGTAGGCCTGGTTCTGGGACTGCCCGAATGGCAGATCGCTGTTCCACAGGTCGAACGCGCGGCCCAGGAAGCGCAGCGGGTTGGCCGTCAGGTCCAGTTTGGTGTCGGGCGAGATCTGTCCGGGTGACTGGGCGAAGGTCAGGGCCAGAGCAAGCGCGCCGACACACCACAGCCAGCGCCGCCGCAGCGGCGGCGTGACCGTCGTTATCTGCGAATCAGCTTCGGTCGCCGTACTCGACCCTGTTGAGCACTGACGACGCCGGATCGCCCGCCTGCAGCGGAGGCTTGGTGTCCTGCTGCACCATCAGCGTCACCCCGAACACGGCAGCCGCGCCCAGCAGCAAGCCGACGACGATACTGGCCGCCGCGGGCACGAGAAACCGATCCATGGCCGTCAAACTAGCAGATGCCGACGATCGCAGATCGTTGCTCGGCCCACCGGCTACTGTCGGGCCTATGGGGATCTGCACGACGTCGCCGAGGGCGGCGATGGGGGTGCTGGCAGCGGCGTCGCTGCTGGTGGGCTGCACGTCGGCAACCGAACAACCAGCCCCCGGGCCGCCACCGTCGACACTGTCTATGGCGATGGGACCGCTGCCCGCTGTGGTGCCGCCGGCGCCGGCGGCACCACCACCCGAGGCGCCGGCCTGCGGGGATCTCAACGCTGTCGTGGCGGCGATGCCGGTGCGCGACAAACTCGCTCAGCTGCTCATGGTGGGGGTTGGCGGTGCCGCCGACGCTCGTGCCGTGGTCGACACCCATCACGTCGGCGGGATCATGATCGGCAGTTGGACCGATCTGTCCATGCTGTCTGACGGCTCGCTGTCCGATGTCGCGGCCGGGGCGGGCCCGTTGGCGCTGGCGGTCAGCGTGGACGAGGAAGGCGGTCGGGTATCGCGGCTGTCCGGCATGATCGGCTCGCAGCCCGCGCCGCGCGTACTGGCCAGCACCAGCACCCCCGAACAGGTTCGCCAGATCGCCGCCGAGCGTGGCCGTCAGATGCGCAGTCTCGGCATCACGATCGATTTCGCGCCGGTCGTGGACGTGACCGCGGCAGCGGACGGCACCGTCATCGGGGATCGGTCGTTCGGTTCGGATCCGGCCGTGGTCACCGACTATGCCGGTGCCTACGCGCAGGGGCTGCGCGACGCCGGTGTGCTTCCGGTGCTCAAACACTTCCCCGGCCACGGCCACGGATCCGGCGATTCGCACTCCGGCAGCGTCGTGACCCCGCCGCTAGATCAGCTGCTCGGTGACGATCTGGTGCCATACCGGACGTTGACCGCCCAGGCGCCGGTGGGGGTGATGGTCGGCCATATGCAGGTGCCCGGGTTGACCGGTAGTGAGCCGGCCAGTTTGAGCCCGGCCGCATACGCGCTGCTGCGCTCCGGCGACTACGGCGGGCCGGCGTTCAACGGGCCGGTGTTCACCGACGATCTATCCGGCATGCGGGCCGTCAGCGACCGTTTCGGGGTCGCTGCGGCTGTCCTACGGGCCCTGCAGGCCGGTGCCGATGTTGCGCTGTGGGTCAGCAGCGGCGAGGTGCCTGCAGTACTGGACCGGTTGGAGCAGGCCGTGGCCGCAGGTGAGTTGACGCTGCCCAACGTCGACGCCTCGGTGCATCGAGTGGCGGCGATGAAGGGACCCGCGCCACGCTGCGGCGGCTGATTGGCCAGCTGATGCTTACCCTGGGGTAGGAAGTTCGTCGCTTTTCGGCAAGAAAGGCTCGCTCAGGAGGGCACACGCATGGCAGGTGGTACCAAACGGTTGCCGCGTGCGGTGCGTGAGCAGCAGATGCTCGACGCCGCGGTGCAGATGTTCTCGGTGAACGGCTACCACGAGACATCGATGGATGCGATCGCCGCCGAAGCTCAGATCAGCAAGCCCATGCTCTACCTGTATTACGGCTCCAAAGAAGAGCTGTTCGGGGCCTGTCTGGACCGCGAGCTGGGGCGCTTCGTCGACGAGGTTCGGGACAAGATCGATTTCAGCGAGGCCCCCAAGGAGCTGCTACGCAACGCGGTCACGGCGTTCCTCAAATACATCGATGAGCACCGTGCGTCCTGGTTGGTGCTCTACACCCAGGCGACCAGCTCACAGCGGTTCGCCGACAGTGTTCGGCAGGGCCGCGAACGGATCATCGACCTCGTCGGTCGACTGCTGCGCACTGGAACCCGATTTCCCGGCCCGGCCACCGATTTCGACATGATGGCGGTCGCGCTGGTGGGTGCCGGTGAGGCGGTGGCCTCGCGGGTCAGTACCGGCGACGCCGACGTCAACGACGCCGTCGAGCTGATGATCAACCTGTTCTGGCTCGGCCTCAAGGGCGCCCCCTCGGACGGGGCCGGGGCTGCGCCTCCCGGGGCCGACGCAGTTACGAGGGCATAGCCGTTACGAGGGCATAGCCGTTACGAGGGCGTGAGCGGTGTGACCGTGCCCCGCAGGTGCGGGTAACCCTTTTTCAGGTTCCGCAGGGTCAATTCCCAGCCGGCCGAACCGCGCTGCACGTAGAGACCGGCCCGGGCGGGCAACACGACCGGCTTGGCGAACCGTACCGAATACGTGACGGCGTCGGGGAGCTGTCCTTCGATGTTGGCCAGGACCGCCGCCGCGCTGAACATCCCGTGCGCGATCACAGTCGGGAACCCGAACAGTTTGGCGGCCACCGGGTTGGTGTGGATCGGGTTGTGGTCCCCGCCGACCGACGCGTAGTGGCGGATTTCGCCCGGGGTGATCTGCAGCACTGCATTGGGCGGGCCGAGCTTGGGCTGTTTTTCCGGCGGCGGCTTCGGCTCGTCGGACAGGCTGGTGCGCTGCTGGTGTAGGAACGTTGTGACCTGATGCCAGGCGGTGTCGTTGCCGACCTTGACGTCGGTCACGATGTCGACGAGCAGCCCTTTGCGGTGCTCGCGCAGATTCTCGGCATGCACCGAGACATCGACGGTGTCGGTGACCGCGATCGGCCGGTACTGGGTGATGTGGTTTTCCACATGCACTGACCCCATCGCCGCGAACGGGAAGTCGAAGCTGGTCACCAGCGACATCACCGTCGGAAACGTCAACGCGAACGGATAAGTCAGCGGCACGGTGTCGCCGAACCGCAGCCCGGTGAGATGGGCGTAGTCGGCGACGTTCACCGGGTCGATACTGAGCCCCGGCACGGTCAGCCTCTGGGCGGGAAGGCTGTCGCTGCGCGGTACGAAGGGCAGCGCCCCGGCCGCGGCCCTGATCAGGTTCTTCAGCCCAGAGGGCTGTGGGTCACCGCTCATGTCCTACGCCCCCAGCATGGCCTGGCCGCAGACCCTGATCGTGTTGCCGGTGACCGCGTTGGACGCCGGATTGGCGAAGTAGGCGATTGTCTCGGCGACATCGACCGGTTGCCCGCCCTGGAACAGTGAATTCAGCCGCCTGCCGACCTCACGGGTCGCCATCGGGATGGCCTCGGTCATCTTCGTCTCGATGAACCCGGGTGCGACCGCGTTGATGGTGATGCCCTTCTCGGCGAACACCGGCGCCAGCGCGTCGGTCAACCCGATCATGCCTGCTTTGGTGGTGGCGTAGTTCGTCTGGCCGCGGTTGCCGGCGATCCCGGCCATCGACGACAGCCCCACGATCCGGCCGCCATCGCCGATCGTGCCGTTGCCGACGAGCCCTTCAGCCAGTTGCAGCGGGGCCAGCAGGTTCACGGCCAGGACGCTGTCCCAGCGTCCCTCGTCCATGTTGGCGAGCAGCTTGTCGCGGGTGATGCCGGCATTGTTGACCAGGATGTCGAGCTTGCCTCCATAGTGCTGGGCGACGTGCTCGGTGATACGGTCCACCGCGTCGGCTGCCGTGACGTCCAGGGTCAGCGCTGTTCCGCCGATGCTGGTCGCCACCTCGGACAGTGCGTCCGCTGAACCCTCAGGGCCTGCGACGTCCACCGCTATCACCTTCGCGCCGTCCCGCGCGAAGACCTCGGCGATCGTCGCGCCGATGCCGCGGGCGGCGCCGGTGACCAGCGCGACCTTGCCGTCCAGCGGGCGATCCCAGTCGGCGGGTGGTGTCGAGTCCGCGGCGCCGACGTGGAACACCTGCCCGTCGACATAGGCCGATTTCGCCGAGAGCAGGAACCGCAGCGTGGACTCCAGGCCGCTGGCGCCCGGGTTCGCCGCGGGGGACAGGTAGACCAGCGCCGCGGTCGACCCGTGCCGCAGTTCTTTGCCTAATGACCGGGTGAAACCTTCGAGCGCGCGCTGTGCCGTGCGTTCGCCGACCGAACCGGTTTCCTCCGGGGTGGTGCCGATGACCACGACCCGGCCGCTGTGGCCGAGGTTGCGCAGCAGCGGGGTGAAGAATTCGTAGAGTCCCTTGAGGCCGGCGGGTTCGGTGATGCCGGTGGCGTCGTAGACCAGGCCGCCGAAGGTGTCGGCCCAGCGGCCGCCGAGGTTGTTGGCGACGAGGTCGTAGTCGTCGGCCAGCGCGGTCCGCATGGGTTCGACGACGCGGCCACCGCCGGCGGAGCCGGCAATCGAACTACCGCCGGCGGAGCCGGCAATCGGGCTACCGCCGGCGGAGCCGGCAATCGGGCCGCTGCCACCAATCAGCAGTGAACCTGCGAGTGGTTCCTGGCCGGGCCGGTAGCGACGCAGCTGTTCGGGCTGGGGGACGCCGAGCTGTTTGGCCAGGAAAGCGCCCGGGCCGGAGTTGACGACTTGGGATAGGAGATCGGAAGCCACAACGCTGCCTTTCCAGGGGGTCGAGGTGCTGGGGTGTCTTGAGGTGGGTGCGAGCCGCGTTGGTCACAGCTGAGAGGTGGGTACCCCACTGTCGTGTCGATCACGAACTTACTCCAGAGTAAGAACGGTGGGTAGTATGACCCTGGACACCTCGAAGTTCCGCACCCCTTCCTCAACCCCAAAGTTTTTCTCAACCCCAAAGTTCCTCGCGACGCCGGGAGGCAGACGTGGCTGACAGCAAGACGACCCGCCGAGTGGCCATCCTCGGAGGCAACCGAATCCCGTTCGCGCGCGCCGACGGCGCCTACGCGCACGCCTCCAACCAGGACATGTTCACCGCCGTGCTCGACGGCCTGGCCGACCGATTCGACCTTGCCGGCACCAAGCTCGACGCGGTGATCGGTGGCGCGGTGCTCAAGCACAGTCGGGACTTCAACTTGATGCGCGAGTGTGTGCTGGGCAGCTCGCTGTCGTCCTACACGCCAGCGTTCGATCTGCAGCAGGCGTGCGGTACCGGGCTGCAGGCGGCGATTGCCGCTGCCGACGGTGTCGCGATGGGCCGCTATGAGGTGGCCGCCGCCGGCGGCGTGGACACCGCCTCCGACCCGCCGATTGCCTTTGGGGACAACCTGCGCCGTGTGCTGCTGGGGCTGCGGCGGGCGACGTCCACCGTCGACCGGCTCAAGCTGGTCGGCAAGCTCCCCGCTTCGGTCGGCGTCGAGATCCCGGTCAACAGTGAACCGCGCACCGGGATGTCCATGGGTGAGCATGCCGCCATCACCGCCAGGCAGATGGGCATCAAACGGGTTGACCAGGACGAACTCGCCGCGGCCAGCCACCGCAACATGGCTGCCGCCTATGACCGCGGTTTCTTCGACGATCTCGTCACGCCGTTTCTGGGGCTCTACCGGGACAACAACATCCGCGCGGACTCGTCGCCGGAGAAGCTTGCCAAGCTCAAGCCGGTGTTCGGTGTCCGCGGCGGCGACGCGACGATGACGGCGGGTAACTCGACCCCGCTGACCGATGGCGCCTCGGTGGCGCTGCTGTCGTCCGAGGAGTGGGCGGCCGCGCGGTCGATCCCGGTGCTGGCGTATTTCGTCGACGGCGAGACCGCGGCGGTGGACTACGTCAACGGTCGTGACGGACTGTTGATGGCGCCCACCTACGCGGTACCGCGGCTACTGGCCCGCAATGGGCTGACCCTGCAGGATTTCGATCTCTACGAGATCCATGAGGCGTTCGCCTCGGTGGTACTGGCCACGCTGGCCGCGTGGGAATCCGAGGAGTACTGCAAGGAGCGGCTGGGCCTGGATGCCGCGCCCGGCTCCATCGACCGCTCCAAGCTGAATGTCAACGGTTCGTCGCTGGCTGCCGGGCACCCGTTCGCGGCGACCGGGGGCCGCATCGTCGCGCAGATGGCCAAGCAGCTGGCCGAGAAGAAGGCCGAAACAGGCCGGCCGGTACGTGGCCTTATCTCGGTGTGCGCCGCAGGTGGTCAGGGTGTGACCGCGATCCTGGAGGCCTGAGACCGTGGCGGTCTGAGTGGTTCCGGGCGTGTTTGTCAGTTCCAGAAAATTCGTCCGGGTGTGGCTGTAACGCGACACCGAGAACCATCGATACATGGGATAGCTCCGTGTTGCCGTCTGACCCCCCGACCCGACGGCAACACGGGGTTTTTTCTTTCCGGGGCCACGGCCGGGCATGGCGATCGGTACGTTCGGGCAGCTCTCCGGGCCCGCCGCCGACGACCGTCCCTCATTGACGCGACGGGCGCATTCTTCAGCCGGGCTTCGCGGTGAGGTTTTCGGCCCGGTCTGGACCCGCGCACCGCTGCGTTGGCGCAGCCCGGACGTCCAAAATTGACCCTGGTGTGATCGATATCACAGGGGTAGCATCGCTGCTACGACGGGTTCGGGAGTGACTGACCAAAGCGCCGTGCAAGGGATGAAAGCCGGCCGCGCACCACGATGAGAGACGCGCCCACTGTCCTCCCGAACCCGCCCTTTTTTGGGCCCGCCTTTCAGCGCGAGCAGACACAAACTCGCACATTTGGCGACCGTTTCATGCGAGTTTGTGACTGCTCGCGGGGTGGGCTCGGACTGGTGTGCGCAACGCAAGACGCCCCCGGGAAGAGTCCGGGGGCGTCTTGGTGGGAACGGACGAACGGCGCAGAAGGGTTAGAACGCCGCCTCGTCCAGCTCCATGATCTCGTTGTCGAGGTTCTCCAGGATCGAACGGGTGCTGGTCAGCAGCGGCAGGAAGTTCTTCGCGAAGAACGATGCCACCGCAACCTTGCCCTCGTAGAAGGCGCGGTCGTCGCCCGAAGCGCCGGCGTCGAGCTTTTCGATCGCCACGGCAGCCTGCTGGGCCAGCAGCCAGCCGATGATCAGATCGCCGACGCTCATCAGGAAGCGCACCGACCCCAGGCCGACCTTGTAGATGCTGGCCTGATCCTCTTGAGCGGCCATCAGGTAGCCGGTCAGGGTGGCGGCCATGCCCTGGACGTCCTCGAGCGCGGTCGCCAGCAGCGCCCGTTCTGCCTTCAGACGGCCGTTTCCGGTCTCGGACTTGATGAACTGCTCGATCTGGCCGGCTACGTGTGCGAGGGCGGTTCCCTTGTCGCGGACGATCTTGCGGAAGAAGAAGTCCTGCGCCTGGATGGCGGTGGTGCCCTCGTAGAGCGAGTCGATCTTGGCGTCGCGGATGTACTGCTCGATCGGGTAGTCCTGCAGGAAGCCGGACCCACCGAAGGTCTGCAGGCTCTCGGTGAGCTTGGCGTAGGCCTGCTCGGAGCCGACGCCCTTGACCACCGGCAGCAGCAGGTCGTTGACCTTGACCGCGAGTTCGGGCTCGATACCGTGCAGGGCCTTGGCGACAGCCGGATCCTGATGGGTCGCAGTGAACAGGTACAGCGCGCGCAGACCCTCGGCGTAGGCCTTCTGGGTCATCAGCGCGCGGCGCACGTCCGGGTGGTGGGTGATGGTGACGCGTGGCGCGGTCTTGTCCGTCATCTGGGTCAGGTCCGCACCCTGGACGCGCTCCTTGGCGTACTCCAGCGCATTGAGGTAGCCGGTGGACAGGGTGGCGATCGCCTTGGTGCCCACCATCATTCGGGCCTGTTCGATCACGTCGAACATCTGGGCAATGCCGTCGTGAACCTCGCCGACCAGCCAGCCCACCGCAGGGGTGCCGTGCTGTCCCAGCGACAGCTCACAGGTGGCCGAGACCTTGAGGCCCATCTTGTGCTCGACGTTGGTCACGAACGCGCCGTTGCGCTCACCGGGCTCACCG
Organism: uncultured Mycobacterium sp.; assembly: GCA_964562545.1. Classification (GTDB taxonomy): domain Bacteria; phylum Actinomycetota; class Actinomycetes; order Mycobacteriales; family Mycobacteriaceae; genus Mycobacterium. The sequence continues at coordinate 10,542 of CAZLTV010000114.1, forward strand.
GTCTCGGGGTCGAACAGGAACTTCGGCACGAAGAACAGCGACAG
>CAZLTV010000115.1:0-6502 GCA_964562545.1 uncultured Mycobacterium sp.
AGAGCCGGCCCGCCCGGTACGACTAGCGCACCAGCGGCCCGGCAAGCACACCGGCGAAGCCCAGGCCAGTGGCGTACTTCTCGTATTCGACGAACTCGTCGGGATGCACCCAGCGCTCGACGGGATGGTGGCGCGCGGACGGGCGCAGGTACTGGGTGATGGTGACGATGTCGCAGCCGGCCTCGTGCAGGTCGCCCAACGCCTCCCGCACCTCCTCGGGCGTCTCGCCCATGCCGAGGATCAGATTGCTCTTGGTCACCAAACCGGCCGCACGTGCGCTGGTGATCACCGACAGGCTGCGCTCGTAGCGGAAGCCCGGACGGATCCGCTTGAAGATCCGCGGCACCGTCTCGAGGTTGTGGGCGAGTACCTCGGGTCGCGCCTCGAACACCTGCCCAAGCTGCTCAGGGTTGGCGTTGAAGTCCGGGATCAGCAGCTCCACCCCGGTATTGGGGTTGAGTGCCTTGATCGCGCGCACCGTCTCGGCGTACAGCCAAGCCCCGCCGTCGGGGAGATCATCACGGGCCACCCCGGTAACCGTGGAGTAGCGCAGCCCCATCGCCTGCACGCTCTCGGCGACCCGGCGAGGCTCGTCACGGTCCAACTCGGCCGGCTTACCGGTGTCGATCTGGCAGAAATCACATCGGCGGGTGCACTGCTCGCCACCGATCAGGAACGTCGCCTCGCGGTCTTCCCAACATTCGTAGATGTTGGGGCAGCCCGCCTCCTCGCACACGGTATGCAGGCCCTCGCGGCGCACCAAGCTTTTGAGTTCGGTGTACTCCGGGCCCATTTTGGCTCTGGTCTTGATCCACGCGGGCTTACGCTCAATCGGCGTTTGGGCGTTACGGACCTCGAGGCGGAGCAGCTTGCGGTTTCCGGGATCGACGCTCACTGCGACGATCCTACTGCGTGCGCGCGTGCGCTGGCGGCGCCGGTCGGCAGCCCGTCGAGCACCGCGCCCACCGCCTCGGCCACCCGGTCGACGACGTCGTCGACTCTCACCCGGCGGCCCAGTTCGGCAGTCAGCGACGTCACTCCGGCGTCAGCGATGCCGCACGGCACGATGGAACCGAACGCGCCCAGGTCGCAGTCGCAGTTCAGGGCGAACCCGTGCAGTGTGGTCGCCCGCGCGACCCTGATTCCGATCGCGGCGATCTTGCGAGCCGGGCCACGCCCGTCGGCCGGCACCCACACCCCGGACCGCCCGTCCACCCGGCAGGTGTGCAGCCCCAGACCGGCGCACACTGTGATCAACGCCTCCTCCAGGCGCCGAACATAATTCACCACATCGAGCGGCTCGGCCAGGCCGATGATCGGATAGCCGACCAACTGGCCTGGGCCGTGCCAGGTGATCTTGCCGCCGCGGTCGGTATCGATGACGGGGGTGCCGTCGAACGGGCGTTCCTCGGGCAGAGTCCGTCTGCCGGCGGTGTACACCGGGGGATGTTCGAGCAGCAGAAGCGAATCCGGGCCGCCTGCCACACGGGCGTCGGCGAGTTCGCGCTGCAACTCCCATGCGGCCTGATAGTCCAACGTGCCCAGTAGGCGCACCTGCAGCGCCGAGTCACTCGAGCGAATCGATGCCGACATGAGTTTGACGCTACTCTCGCTCACCTGCGCGTGGGTGTCGTGGCGAAGGCCAGCGCCTCACCGATGGTGTGGTGATGAAAGTCGAATCCTGCACGCTCGAGGGCGGCGGGAATCGCGCGCTGACCGTCGAGCAGACCCTCGTCGGCGAACTCGCCCAGCACGGCGCGCAACGCAATCCCGGGCACCATCAGCGGGGCCGGCCGGTGCACGCTGCGCCCGAGCGCGGCAGTGAATTCCGCGTTGGTGACCGGGGCCGGTCCGGTGAAGTTCACCGGACCCGACAGCTTGTCGTGTGAGATTGCGAACAGCACGGCGCGCACCTGGTCTTCCAGACTGATCCAGGACAGGTACTGCCGCCCGTCGCCCAACCGTGCGCCCAATCCCAACGAGAACAGCGGCTTGAGCCGGCTCAGCATGCCGCCCGAGCGTGCCATCACCAGACCGGTGCGGGCCAAGACAACCCGCGCCCCGGCGTGCATCGCCAGCTCGGTGGCTGCCTCCCAATCCACCGCCAACCGCGCCAGGAAACTGCTTCCCGCAGGCGCGGCTTCGTCGACCGGGGTGGCCCCACTGTCCCCGTAATAGCCCACCGCGCTGGAGTTGACCAGCACGGGAACCTCGGCCTCGACGACGGCGCGCGCCAGGACCTCCGTCGGGCCGATCCGGCTGTCCCGCAGGCTCTGCTTGAACGCCCCGGACCAGCGCTTTTGCCCGACGTTGACGCCGCACAGATTGACCACCGCGTCCACGCCGCTCAGCGAGCTGGCGTCGAACTCGCCGGCATCGGGGTTCCAGAAAACCTCGTCGGCGTTCGACGGTGCCCGACGAACGATGCGCACGACGCGGTGGTCGGTGGCGCGCAGCGCATAGACCAGCGCAGTGCCGATCAGACCCGAAGAGCCGGCAATCGCGATGACCGAGTCAGAGGGCATCGACACTGCCGTCTACAGCCCGAGATCGGCCTCGAACGCAGCCTCCTCGAGCCGTCGCTTGATCGTCGTGACGAAGCGACCCGCGTCGGCTCCGTCGATCAAGCGGTGGTCGTAGGTTAGAGGCAGGTAGCAGACCGAACGCACGCCGATCGATTCGTTGCCGGCTTCATCGACGATCACGCGGGGACGCTTGACGATGGCCCCGGTACCCAGCATGGCCGCCTGTGGCGGCACCAGGATGGGGGTGTCGAACAGGGCGCCCTGGCTGCCGATGTTGGTGATCGTGAACGTGCCACCCGACAGCTCGTCGGGCTTGAGGTCGCCGGACCGGGCCCGCGCCGCGATATCGGAGATAGCCCGGGCCAGCCCGCCCAGCGAGAAATCGCCGGCGTTCTTGACCACCGGGGACAACAGGCCCTGCTCGGTGTCTACCGCGAAGCCCAGGTGCTCGGCGTCGTAGTAGGTGATCTCCTTGGATTCTTCGTTGTAGCTGGCATTGACGTTGGGGTGGATCTTCAACGCGTCGATGACCGCCCGTGCGATGAACGGCAGGTAGGTCAGGTTGACGCCTTCACGCTCGGCGAACTTGGCTTTTGCCCTGGCCCGCAGCGCCACGATCTTGGTCATGTCGACCTCGTGGGTTTGCGTCAACTGTGCCGTGGTCTGCAACGACTCGCGGGTCTTCTTCGCCGTGATCTGGCGGATCCGGTTTGCCTTCTGGGTGGTTCCGCGCAGATGAGCCAGCGCAGACACGGGCTCTGCCGGGGCCGGCTTCGCGGCGGCGGGAGCCGGCGCTGCAGCGGGTGCCTTGGCGGCTTCGGCCTTCTCGCTGGCCGCGGCAAGTACGTCCTGCTTACGGATCCGTCCACCCACGCCGGTGCCCTTGACTGTGGACAGGTCGACGCCGTTCTCGTTGGCGAGTTTGCGCACCAGTGGTGTCACATACGGGCTTGAATCGGCTGAAGTCTCCTGTGCCGCAGCTGTTTTCGGCTCGGGCTTCGGTTCCGGCTTGGGCTCGGGTTTCGGTTCAGGTTTGGGTTCGGGTTTGGGCTCAGGTGCGGCCTGCTTGGCCGGCTCCGGCTCCGGCTCAGGTTCGGGCTGCGGCTCGGGTTCGGGAGCGCCCTCGGCGCTGGCGGCGCCGGGCTCGCCGATCTTCGCCAGTTCGCCACCGACCTCGACGGTGTCGTCTTCCTCGGCCGTGATGGACAACAACGTGCCCCCGACCGGCGAGGGGATCTCCGTGTCAACCTTGTCGGTCGATACCTCGACCAGCGGCTCGTCCACGTCGACGGTGTCGCCGACCTTCTTGAGCCAGCGGGTCACGGTGCCTTCGGTAACGGACTCGCCCAACTCGGGCATCAGCACCGGGGTGGCCGATCCGGAAGACCCGGCCGAAGGCTTCGCGGCGGGTTCAGGCTCCGGTGCAGGCTCCGGTGCAGGTTGCGGCTCGGGTTCTGGCTCGGGTGCAGGCTCTTCGGCGGCGGGCGCCGAATCGCCGGCCGCACGACCACTGGTGTCGTCACTGTCGCCCGCGTCGCCGATGACCGCCAGTTCGCCGCCGACCTCGACGGTGTCGTCCTCCTGGGCGACGATCTTCTTCAGCACGCCCGAAGCCGGAGAGGGGATCTCGGTGTCAACCTTGTCGGTTGAGACCTCGAGCAGTGGTTCGTCTTCCTCGACCGTGTCTCCCTCCTGTTTCAGCCAGCGGGTGACTGTCCCTTCGGTGACACTTTCACCGAGTGCGGGCATCTGAACGGAGATGGCCATATCGTCGGGGCTCCCTTGCACGGTCTGCGCGGTTTTCTGTGGTGCGTTATCCATCCTTTCACGTCCGCCGCAGTGTTTCGCCGTGGACCTGGCGGATCGGTTGCTCTGGCACTATCGAAAGAAGGAAACACCCAGCTCGAATGTCAGCAGGCCGGAAAGGGGTAGGTGCGAGTGTTCGACAGGTTTCGCCGTCGGCGCGGAGGCCGCGCGACCTCCCAAGATCGGGCTGCAGACCTGCGGTACCTGCAACAGTGGGTCGCCGAACACAAGGGTGTGGAGGCTTTCGTGGAGCCCAAGACCACTGTCACTGAGGTCACAGTCGTGCTGGTCGCCACTGACGGTGAGTGGACACGACGCCGGGCCGGCGGGCAGGCCGGGGCGCGAAAGCTGTCGGACCGCCTGAAGATCCCGGTTTACGACGTGCAGAAGGTCGGCTATCCGCAGCGGATGCGCGACTACGACGCGCGTCAGCGGATCCTGCGTAAACGCGCTGCCAGGGAGGAACTGGGCTGACCGGTAGGGTCCGTTCGTGAGCACTCAGCGGTTCATCGAGGGCGTCGACGGCGCCCGCATCGCCGTCTACGAGCAGGGGCCACGTGATCGCCCGATGGTCGTACTGGTCTGTGGTCACCAGGACAACCACCGCATGTGGGATCCGGTGGTAGCTCGTCTTGATGAGCTGTTCTGTGTCATTCGTTACGACCCGCGCGGTATCGGAGCTTCGGTGGCGCCAACACACGCGTCGTCCTACCGGATAGCCAGCCTGGCCGACGACCTGGCGGCGGTGCTGGCCGAGGTGTCCGCCGGTGCTGGTGTTCACGTGCTGGCACACGGCTGGGGTTCGATCGCGGTGTGGGAGTACCTCACTCGCCCCGAAGCGAGCGGCACGGTTGCATCGTTCACCTCCGTGGCCGGTCCGGGGCTCGATCAACTGCGCGGGTATCTTGCGGACTCGCTGAGCCATCCACAACGACCCCGCCGTTTCTTGCGCGGTGTCGGCCAGCTTGCACGGCTGGCCGCCGCTGGGCCCCGGCTGCTGGCCGATAAGCGCAGCCGCGTCAACCTCACCGGCGACGGAACCCGAGCGGATGTGCGTGTCGACGTGCCGATCCAGCTCATCGTTGGCATTCACGACAAGTACCTCGCGCCAAGTGTCTACGACGACGTGCCCGCACAGGTGACGCGGCTATGGCGGCGCGACGTCAAAGCCGGGCATGCGATCGTGACGACCCATCCGCAGGTGCTGGCCCGCGCGCTCGCGCAATTCGTCGACCACATCGAGGGCGCCCCTGCTGCCCGTGAGCTGCTGCGCGCTCAGATCGGTCGTGCGCGCAAACCCTTCACCGACACGCTGGTATCGGTGACCGGCGCCGGAAGCGGCATCGGCAGGGAGACGGCGCTGGCCTTCGCTCGGGCCGGAGCTGACGTGGTGATCAGCGACATCGACGATGCGGGGCTCGAGGAGACCGCACGGCGCGTCACCGCCGAGGGTGTCGCAGCGCACCGCTACCGTCTCGACGTCGCCGACGCCGACGCCGTCGAGTCCTTCGCCGAACTGGTATGCGCACGGCACGGGGTGCCCGACGTGGTGGTCAACAACGCCGGGGTGGGGCATGCCGGGTTCTTTCTGGACACGCCGGCAACGGAATTCGACCGTGTGCTCGACATCAACTTCGGTGGAGTTGTCAACGGGTGCCGGGCCTTCGCTGGGCGTTTGGTGGAACGAGGAACCGGCGGGCACATCGTCAACGTCGCCTCGATGGCTGCCTACGCCCCGCTCAGTCTGATGGGCGCTTACTGCACCTCAAAAGCCGCGGTCTTCATGTTTTCGGACTGCTTGCGTGCCGAACTCGATGCCGCCGGTGTCGGGCTGACCACGATTTGTCCGGGCGTCATCGGCACGAACATCGTGGAGACCACACGTTTCTCACTGCCCGAAGGGCGCCGCGCCGACGTCGAGAAGCTGCGAGTGCAGGCCCGGCGCGGGTTCGCGGTGCGCCGCTACGGTCCGGAGAAGGTTGCGGCGGCGATCGTCGACGCGGTGGTCAAGAACAAGGCGGTGCGCCCGGTCACCCCCGAAGCGCATCTCGTCTACGCGGTTGCCCATGCCCTGCCGCAGGTCATGCGCAGCACTGCCCGCGGCGGCAACGTCGTTTAGAGCGGCAACGTCGTTTGGAGCGGCAACGTCGTTTGGAGCGGCAACGTCGTTT
>CAZLTV010000115.1:6602-10368 GCA_964562545.1 uncultured Mycobacterium sp.
CGCGTGACGGTTGTGAGGACAGTGATGACGGATGCGACGGCAGTGGCCGGATTGGTGATCAGACCCACCACCAGGCCGGGTTAGCGTTCTGATGATGAGCCAGCGCTACACGTACCGCGTCGAGTACTCCGCGAAAAGCGGGCAGTACGTTGCCCGCTGCCTCGAGGTGTCGCGAGTGTGGGAATCCGCGCCAACCGCATCCGAAGCAGTGGCTCGCGCCGAGGCCGCCATGGACCGATACCTCGTGGAATCGGCTGAGGTGTTCGGCGGAGAGCCGCCAACACCGTTCACCGATCACGAGTTCAGCGGCAACTTCCTCGTTCGCACCTCGGGCGAACTACACGCCAGGCTGACGATCGAAGCCGCCGAACAGGGCGTGTCGCTGAACCAATGGGTGGTTCAGAAACTGGCCAACCGGCCACCCTCACTGGACTGGTGACACAGTCTCAGCCGTTCTGTGCGATGTCTTCGAGCACTGCGAACATCGTCCGCGTCGGGACCCCGGTTCCGCCCTTGGGGGTGTACCCCCACGGCCCGCCCGAGTTATAGGCCGGCGCGGCGACATCGATGTGCGCCCACTGCACGCCATCGGAAACGAATTCACGCAGGTAGGTACCCGCAACAAGCATCCCGGCGTAACGCGACGCGCTCACGTTGGCCAAGTCGGCCACCGAAGACTTCAGATCGTCCTTGAGCTCATCGGGCAGCGGCATCGCCCACGCATTTTCGCCCACCGCCTGCGAGATCTCGGCCACCCGGTCCCGGAACTCATCGCTGCCCATCACCCCGGGAGTGCGCGCACCCAACGCCACGGTCTGCGCGCCCGTCAACGTCGACGTCTCGATCAAATAGTCGGGGTCGTCCTCGCAGGCCCGCACGATCGCATCGGCCAAGATCAGCCGGCCCTCCGCGTCGGTGTTGAGCACCTCCACGGTGATGCCGCCGTACTGGGTCAACACGTCGCCCGGCCGCTGCGCGGTGGCCGACGGCATGTTCTCCGCCATCGGGACAGTGGCGATGACGTCGATCGGCAACTTCAGCTGGGCCGCCAACGCGACGGTCGCGATCACCGCCGCCGCGCCACCCATATCCGAGGTCATATGGTGCATGTTTGCTGCCGGCTTGATCGAGATACCCCCGGTGTCGAACGTGATGCCCTTGCCCACCAACGCCACCGACTTGCTGTTCTTGTTCTTGGCGCCACGATGGACCAACCGGACCAAGCGCGGTGGCCGGGAGGACCCCTTGCCGACACCGACGATTCCCCCGTAGCCCTGCTTGACCAGTGACTTGTCATCGAGCACCTCGACCTCCAGGCCGACGGCGTCGCCCAAAGCCTTTGCCCGCTTAGCAAATTCGTCGGGGTACAGATGGCTGGGCGGGGTGTTCACAAAGTCGCGGGCCGTGGCCACCGCGGCGGCTACCGCCGCAGCGCGGGCGGCGATCTCCTTCGTCGCCGCCCTGGTGTCCGGCGTCAGTGCGCTGATCTTGCGCACACCCGGGTCCTTGGGAGCAGTCTTGTCACTACGGAACGCGCTGAACCGGTACGAGCCGAGGATCAGACCCTCGATCGACGCCTCGAGGTCGATATCGGACAACGTGGTGAACACGTTCTCCACCCCGGACAGTGAGCGTGCGGCCACCCCGGCGGCCCGCCGAATCGTCTCAGCAGACCACTGGTCGCGCGCCTTGCCCAGCCCGACAGTCAACACACTGTCCACCGGCAGCGACGGCACCACCACCCGGGTCAACTGCTCGACCCCGCCTCTAGCGCTCAACGCCGCCAGGGCCGCCTCGATCTCGCCGACAGCTTCGGCATCAAGGTGCGAATTGGCCACCACAGTGGCCGTCGCATCGTCAGGTCCATCATCGCTGCCGCTGACGACCGGGACGATCAGAACTGACGAGTCGACCTTGCGCTTGGGCAGCGCGGCGGCGACCGCCACAGTGGGGGAAACATAACCGGCTGGGGTGCTGACGGGGCTCACGGGGATTCACCCTAGCCACTGGCCTACTAGTCTGGTTCGGCGTGAGTGACAACCTATTGGCCGGGCCCCTGGAGAATCGACACCGCGAGCTCGGCGCGAGCTTCGCCGAATTCGGTGGCTGGCTGATGCCGGTGTCCTATGCAGGGACCGTCGCCGAACACACAGCCACCCGTACGACCGTCGGCCTTTTCGACGTCAGCCATCTCGGAAAAGCGCTGGTCAAAGGCCCTGGCGCGGCCGAATTTATCAACGCTGCGCTCACCAACGACCTGCGCAAAATCGGTCCCGGGAAGGCCCAGTACACGCTGTGCTGCAGCGACACCGGAGGCGTCATGGACGACCTGATCGCCTACTACGTCTCCGACGACGAGATTTTCCTGATTCCCAATGCGGCCAACACCAGCGGAGTCGTCACAGCGCTGCGGGACCTCGCGCCCGACGGCGTGACGGTCACCGACGAGCACCGCTCCCGCGCCGTGCTCGCCGTGCAGGGACCCCGTTCGGCCGACGTCGTCGCGAGCCTGGGTCTGCCCACCGACATGGACTACATGGGCTTCGCCGACGCGACCTACCAGGGCGTCGACGTCCGGGTATGTCGCACCGGCTACACCGGCGAACACGGCTACGAGTTGCTGCCGGCGTGGGATCAGGCGGCAGTGGTGTTCGATGCCCTCGTCGAAGCGGTCACCGCAGCGGGCGGTCAATTGGCCGGGCTCGGTGCCCGCGACACCCTGCGCACCGAGATGGGCTACCCGCTGCACGGCCACGAACTATCGCTGGACATCTCCCCACTGCAGGCACGCTGCGGCTGGGCCGTCGGCTGGAAGAAGGACTCCTTCTGGGGCCGCGAGGCCCTGCTCGCCGAAAAAGAAGCGGGACCGCGCCGCACACTGCGTGGCCTCAAAGCACTCGGCCGCGGCGTGCTGCGCGGCGACCTCACAGTGCTCGCTGAGGCCCAAGACGGCGCCGCCCCGATCGGTGTCACAACGTCGGGAACCTTCTCGCCGACATTGAAAGTCGGTATCGCGCTGGCCCTCATCGACACCGGTGCAGGAGTCGCCGACGGCGCGCACGTCGCAGTGGACGTCCGCGGCCGCCTCATCGAATGCGAGGTCGTCAAACCGCCGTTCGTCGACACCCGCACCCGCTGAGCGGGTCGGCGGGGAGCGAAAACCGGTAGCCAGCCGGTTATACAATCACGTTCATGGCTGACACCCTCGAGTTCACCGTCGATCGCAACGCGACTCCGGCGAGCGACGAGGTACGCGCCGGAATCCTGGCCAACCCCGGGTTCGGCAAGTTCCACACCGACCACATGGTTTCGATCGACTACACCGTCGACCGCGGCTGGCATGACGCCCACGTCATCCCGTACGGCCCCATCGAGCTCGACCCTTCGGCGATCGTTCTGCACTATGCGCAGGAGGTTTTCGAGGGTCTGAAGGCATACCGCTGGAGCGACGGCTCGATCGTGTCGTTCCGGCCCGAAGCCAACGCCGCCCGGCTCCGCACGTCGTCGCGCCGACTGGCCATCCCGGAGCTGCCCGAAGAGCTGTTCATCGAATCGCTACGGCAACTGATCGCCGTCGACGAACTGTGGGTTCCCCCGGCCGGCGGTGAAGAATCGCTCTACCTGCGCCCGTTCATCTTCGCTACCGAACCCGGCCTCGGGGTTCGTCCCGCCGAGGAATACCGCTACCTCGTGATCGGCTCCCCGGCCGGTGCCTACTTCCCGCGCGGCATCAAGCCGGTCAGCGTCTACCTGTCCCACGAGTATG
>CAZLTV010000116.1:0-10314 GCA_964562545.1 uncultured Mycobacterium sp.
TCGCTGTCGCTCAAGGCGACTCAGGAAGATCCGTGGCGCCACTTCGCCCGCACCCACGCCATCGGCCAGATCGTGCCCGGCAAGGTCACCAAGCTGGTGCCGTTCGGCGCCTTCGTGCGGGTCGAAGAGGGCATCGAGGGTCTGGTGCACATCTCCGAGCTGTCCGAGCGCCACGTCGAGGTGCCCGACCAGGTCGTCCAGGTGGGCGATGATGCGATGGTCAAGGTCATCGACATCGACCTCGAGCGTCGCCGTATCTCGCTGAGCCTCAAGCAGGCCAACGAGGACTACAACAGCGAAGAGTTCGAGGCCTGGAAGTACGGCATGGCCGACAGCTACGACGACCAGGGCAACTACATCTTCCCCGAAGGCTTCGACGTCGACACCAACGAGTGGCTCGAAGGCTTCGAGAAGCAGCGTGACGAGTGGGAGGCGCGCTACGCCGAGGCGGAGCGTCGCTACAAGATGCACACTGCGCAGATGGAGAAGTTCGCCGCGGCCGAGGCCGAAGAAGCTGCCCGCCCGGCCGCCTCGAACGGCGCTTCGCGCTCTGAGGAGCCGTCCTCCGGCGGTTCGCTTGCCAGCGATGCTCAGCTTGCCGCGCTGCGGGAGAAGCTCGCCGGCAATGCCTAGTTAGTTGGGTTGCCGACGTTGGCTGCCTAGTTCGTGACGACGCGAGGCCTCGGCTCTGTCAAACAGAGCCGAGGCCTCGCTTCTTTCTCGGCGGTTCTCACCCATACGCTGATTGGTGTGGCCCTGCTGAGAGACTGGTGCGGTGCTGCGCATCGGATTGACCGGAGGAATCGGAGCAGGTAAGTCGACGGTGTCGGCCACGTTCCGTGAGCTCGGAGCCATCATCGTCGACGGGGACGTGATCGCCCGCGAGGTGGTCGAGCCAGGCACCGAGGGCCTGGCCCGACTGGTCGAGGCATTCGGAGACGCCATCCTGACCGCCGACGGAGCGCTGAACAGGCCGGCTCTGGCCGCGATCGCCTTCAGCGACGACGACAAGCGCGCAACACTCAACGGCATCGTGCATCCCCTGGTGGCGCATCGCCGTTCGGAGCTGCTCGAGGCGGCCCATCAGGAGGCCGTCATCGTCGAAGACATCCCGCTTCTGGTTGAGTCCCAGATGGCGCCGATGTTCGCGCTGGTGGTCATCGTGCATGCCGATGCGGAGGTGCGCGTCCGGCGCCTCATCGAATACCGCAGCTTCAGCGAGGAAGATGCCCGGGCCCGCATCGCCGCGCAGGCCTCCGAAGAGCAACGTCGCGCGGTGGCCGACGTCTGGCTGGACAATTCCGGCAGTCCGGGTGAGCTCGTCGAGAAGGCCCGGGTCCTGTGGCATGAGCGCATCCAGCCGTTCGCGCACAATTTGCACGCCCTGCAGCCCGTGCGCCCGCGACCGCAGCTGATCGCAGCGGACCCGGGCTGGCCCGACCAGGCGCGGCGCATACTCGCCCGATTACGCACCGCGTGTGGCCAGCGGGCATTGCGCGTCGACCACATCGGCTCGACGGCGATCCCTGACATGGACGCCAAGGATGTGATCGACATCCAGGTCAGCGTCGCATCACTCGGCGATGCTGATGCACTGGCTGAGCCGTTGTTGGCGGCAGGGTATGTCGGGACATCTGTGACCGAAGACGTCGGCAAACCCGACGCGCGCAGCACCGTTGCACAGTTCGACCACACTGAAGACGCCTCGCTGTGGGCTAAACGGTTGTACTGTTCGGCCGACCCGGGCCGGCCGACGAATGTGCATGTCCGGGTGGCCGGCTGGCCAGGGCAACAGTTCGCGTTGCTGTTCGTCGACTGGCTACAGGCCAACCCGGCGGCCCGGGTGGACTACCTCGCGCTCAAACGCCGAGCGGTTGCGGGTGGGCACGCTGATGTGGGCGCGTACGCCTCGGCCAAGGAGCCGTGGTTTCTCGACGCCTATCGCAGGTCGTGGGAATGGGCAGACGCCACGGGGTGGCGACCGGTCGACTCCCATTAGGTGAGGTCGGTTCCACCGGGTAGTGGGGGCGTGTCCGGTGTGACGGGATCCGGCGGTGCAGCGGTAGCGCCGGGTGCGGCAGGTTCACCGGGCGGGAGCAGGTTGTCCGAAGTCACCTCGTCGGCATTCGGCGCCGGCTCCAGCGGCACCGCGTTGTCGATGCCGCCGACTGGTGCCTGACAGGTCAGTGAACCGAAGTCGGGGTCCTCGCGTTGAGGGGTCAGTCGGGGGCCGACGAAGTCATCTGCCTTGGCGACGACGGCGTTGTCGACGAGGATTTCGCAGTGCAGGTTCGCCGAATAGGGCCATTCGATGGAGATGCGCACATTGGCGATCTGTGAGGCGGGCAGCACGGCGTTGGCCTCGAACACGCGGCCTGGAACCATCGTCGGGTTGGCGGTGTGGAACTGATCACCGTCGGTTCGGTAGGTGATTTGGGCGCCGCGCGACACCCCATCGACGCGGGCGCGGTAGACGATGTTGTGCAGGGTTTCCTGGTCGGGCGCGGGCGGTAGGTCGGTTTCGCCGGGGCCGGGTTGGGCCAGCGCGAGCGGCGCAACCAGCTGGGCGGAGCTGCTGAGCACCGCGACCGCGGTGAGTAGCACCCAGCTTCGCTTGGTGGACCTCATGATTGCCGACATTACAACTTTCTCCTGGTGCCGGACATGCCGGTAACGGGCCGCGGTGGTCATCCTCATCAAGATCATCGCTCGGTGGACGCTGGGTCGTTACCCGAGGGCGGGCAGGTCATCGTGGTCGTCGCCGACCGCCGAACTATGCGTCGCGCCAGGTGACGCGCATGCCCATGCTGGCCAGCCACCTCTGCAGGTCGTAGCTGTGTCTGGCCAGCGCGTTGACGGTGCTCACGGCGGTGTGAATGGCGCGTTCTGCGCTTTTGGGGGGCAGTAACCGCGCCTGGACCGCAGCGATCAGTTCATCCACGTCGGTGAGAGACACGTCGCGGCCCGTGCGCAGCACCAGGTCGAGGTAGTGGTCGGTGCCGTACCACCGGGTAGGGCCCGGGGTGTACTCGCCGACGTCGAGGTAGAAATCCTGCTCGCGTTCGTGGCCCGCGTTGAAGTGGAAAATCGTCGCGCGTAGCCCCAGGGCGGGAAGCAACCAGGACTCGATGTAGTGGAACTGGGCGCGGCCGGGCGTCGGTCGGGCCATGTAGAGCCCCCACGGGGTGACGGTGTAGACGTCCACAGCCCGCACAATGCCCTTCGGATCGGTATTGGTGCCGGCGGCGAGGTCGAAAACCTCGTGCTTGGGGGGATGGATGCCAGACAAAATGGGTTCAGAATAGGCGCTCGCACCGTCGAGTGCCTGCAGGAACTGAACATGTCGGTGCCAAGTTCTACCCTGGTGAGCATGGCTTTCGCGACTGAACACCCGGTGCTCGCGCACTCGGAGTATCGACCCGTGGACGAGGTCGTCCGGGCGGGGGGCCGCTTCGAGGTGGTCAGCGAGTACGAACCTGCAGGTGATCAGCCGCGCGCCATCGACGAACTCGAGCGTCGGGTGCGGGCCGGCGAACACGATGTGGTGTTGTTGGGCGCGACCGGCACCGGTAAGTCGGCGACTACGGCTTGGCTCATCGAGCGCCTGCAACGCCCCACACTGGTGATGGCGCCCAATAAGACATTGGCCGCTCAGCTCGCCAACGAGTTGCGGGAAATGTTGCCGCACAACGCTGTGGAGTACTTCGTCTCGTACTACGACTACTACCAGCCCGAGGCCTACATCGCGCAGACGGACACCTACATCGAAAAAGACAGCTCAATCAACGACGACGTCGAGCGTCTACGGCACTCGGCGACGTCCAGCTTGCTGTCTCGACGTGATGTCGTGGTGGTCGCGTCGGTGTCCTGCATCTACGGTCTGGGCACCCCTCAGTCCTATCTGGATCGCTCCGTAGAGCTCAAGGTGGGCGACGAGGTGCCCCGGGATGCGTTGCTGCGGCTATTGGTGGATGTGCAGTACACCCGTAACGATGTGGCGTTCACCCGCGGGACGTTCCGGGTTCGCGGTGACACGGTCGAGATCATCCCGTCCTACGAGGAACTGGCCGTGCGAATCGAGTTCTTCGGTGACGAGGTTGAGGAGCTCTATTACCTGCACCCGCTGACCGGTGACATTGTCCGCAAGGTCGACTCGCTAAGGATCTTTCCGGCTACCCACTACGTGGCGGGCCCGGAACGCATGGCCCAAGCGATCTCGACGATCGAGGCTGAACTTGAGGAGCGCTTGTCCGAACTGGAGGGGCAGGGCAAGCTGTTGGAGGCCCAGCGGCTGCGCATGCGGACCAATTACGACGTGGAGATGATGCGTCAGGTCGGCTTCTGCTCGGGTATCGAGAACTACTCGCGCCATATCGACGGTCGACCCGCCGGTTCGGCGCCGGCAACCCTGCTGGACTACTTTCCCGAGGACTTTCTACTTGTTATCGACGAGTCGCACGTTACTGTGCCCCAGATCGGCGGCATGTACGAGGGCGACATGTCGCGAAAGCGCAATCTTGTCGACTTTGGGTTCCGGTTACCCTCGGCGGTCGACAACCGGCCGTTGACATGGGAGGAGTTCGCCGAGCGGATTGGTCAGACGGTGTATCTGTCGGCGACCCCTGGGCCGTACGAATTGAGTCAAACCAGTGGTGAGTTCGTCGAGCAGGTCATCCGTCCCACGGGGCTGCTTGATCCGCAGGTCATCGTCAAGCCCACTAAGGGCCAGATCGACGACTTGATCGGGGAGATCCGCCTGCGCACCGAGCGAGACGAGCGGGTGCTGGTGACCACGTTGACGAAGAAAATGGCGGAGGACCTCACCGACTATCTGTTGGAGATGGGTATCCGGGTTCGCTACCTGCACTCCGAGGTCGACACGCTGCGCCGGGTGGAGTTGCTGCGCCAGCTGCGTCTTGGGGAGTACGACGTGCTGATCGGGATCAACCTGCTCCGCGAGGGCCTAGACCTGCCAGAGGTGTCGCTGGTGGCGATTCTCGACGCCGACAAGGAAGGTTTTCTGCGTTCCCCGCGCAGCCTGATCCAGACCATCGGCCGTGCTGCGCGCAACGTGTCCGGTGAAGTCCACATGTACGCCGACAGAATGACCGACTCGATGAAAGAAGCCATCGACGAGACCGAGCGGCGCCGCGCTAAACAGATCGCCTACAACGAAGAGCACGGCATCGACCCGCAGCCGCTGCGCAAGAAGATCGCCGACATTCTCGACCAGGTGTACCGCGAGGCTGACGACTCCGAATCGGTGGAGATCGGCGGCTCAGGGCGAAACGCCTCCCGTGGCCGGCGCGCCCAAGGCGCTCCCGGTCGGGCGGTTAGTGCCGGAGTGGTCGAGGGTCGGGACACGTCGAATATGCCACGCGCCGAATTGGCTGATCTGATCAAGGATCTGACCGACCAAATGATGACTGCGGCGCGCGATCTGCAATTCGAGTTGGCCGCCCGAATCCGCGATGAGATCGCCGATCTGAAGAAAGAGCTTCGCGGCATGGACGCTGCCGGTCTCAAATGACGTGAGCGCGAACGCTGGCTCTCATTCGGCCAGTCGGCGCACCAAGGTCCAGTGATTTCCTTGGTCGTCGCGTCGGTAGGACAACTCGTCGAGCACGCGGTGGGCTATCGCCAATCCTCTACCGCGCTCAGACATCTCATCGGGCATCGCCGTGTTGGTCAGATCCACGGGGGCAGGTTTACCGTCGTCGGTGAACCGCACCCGCACGACGTCGGGCAGCAACTCGGCATCCATGCGCAACTGGACGGGCCCGCCGTCCCCGGAATGTTCGATGATGTTGGCGCACACCTCGCTTACGGCCAGGTCGGTGTACATCCTGACCGTGTCGGAAACTGCGTTGACCTCCCAAAGTTCATCGAGCATCCGCTGGACCGCCTCGAGCGTGTCCGGGCCTGTGGTCGTGTCCAGAATCCGACGTCGGTCAAGCCTGGCCATCGAAGGCGCTCTCCGCCGACGGGTGAACGCTGAGCACCCGATTCAGGTTTGTCAGCTCGAGTACCGTCACAACCTGACGAGTCGGGGCCGCGATGCGCAGATCTCCACCGGCCTGACGGGCGACCTTCAACCCCGAGATCAGTGCCCCCAACCCCGACGAGTCGATCAATTCGGTGCCACTGAGGTCGACAACCACCCGTTTCGAGCCGCCTTCGACCAGCGCGTGCAACTCTTTGCGCAGCGTCGGCGCCGCCACCATGTTGAGTCTGCCTTCCGGCTTGATCACGACGACGCCCGAATCCAATGTCTGACGGTCGAATTTGCTCATCACAATCCTTCCGATTCATTCCCGCGGTACCGTACCGCCTGGAAAACCACGCTGAGGATGAGTACGTCGAACAGCACCCAGAAGAGATTGACGCCGACGCCGAGCACCGAGATCGCCCCAAAATAGAGCTGGATGATCCCGATCACCGACGCCACGGATAGCAACCCGATTGCGGCCAGTTGCCACTTGACCAGGCGCCAGGGAATCGCGCGATCACGCTGACCTGTTTTTGGTGTGATCGCAAAACCCAACGGTTTGTCGAAATACACGTTGCGAAACGCGCTGACGCACGCAGAAATCCACACCGGGAACAGCGCAATGCTGTACTGCTGGCCCCGCCAGGTCGGGGTGCCGCGGCTACTGACGATGAACAGCAACTGGTTGAGGACCAGAAACGGGATGAGCCGGCCGAAGAAATCCCAGCTGTAGGCTTGTACGGGCATGATGCCGAAGATCAGGTAGATCGCCGGGGCGGCGATGTAGGCCAACGCGGCGAACCCGGCGAAGTAACTCCACATCGTGGCCCAGTACATGAGTCGCTGACCGACACTGAGACCCTTCTGCAGCAACGGATTTTCCCGAAGCATCACCTGAACGGTGCCCTGAGCCCACCGCAGCCGCTGGGTGAGCATTGTGCGCACGTCGTCGGGAGCCAGGCCGCGAGCCAAAACCTCGTGGTGGTAGGCCGAGTTCCAACCCTGCGCGTGCAGCCGCATGCAGGTCGCCATGTCCTCGGTCACCGAGATCGTGGCCATGGGCATCATCGGCTGTGCTTCGTCGTCGCGACTGACGTCCACAGCGCGGGTCATCGCACTGATCGATTCGAGGGCGCCCAGCGGTGACCACTCGCGCCCGGCGAGCGTCTGCAGAGCCGCGTCGTCGAACACTGCCGTTGTGGACGTGTTCTCGGGCTCGTGTTGCAGGGCCGCGATGGCCTCGAGGTCGGCGCGCATCGAGCTGACGTCGGCCTCGACGACGGCCCGGGCCGCAGCGTCTACCCGCTTCTGGAACTCGTAGGTGATATCAGCTAGGGGTGCGTTGTGACGCAGCGCCGAGCGGGCCTCGCGGACGGCGTCCTGCACGGAGTCCAGTGCTGCCCGCACCTGGGATTGATCAGCGCCGACCTGTGCTTGGGCCCGCTTGAGGATTCTCTTGGACGCATAGAGGGTGCGGATGATCCCGTCCTCGATTGCGCGAACATAGCCTCGGATACCCAGCTGCATCAGTGCTTCGCGACGCAGCACAGCGTTGGTGCCGCAGAAATATGCTGCATTCCAGCCGTCCTTGCCTTGCTGGATCGGGCCGTAGAACAGCGGTGCCTGGCTGCCCAGCGGGTCACTGAAAGGCACGTTGTGGAAGTACTGCGGCGTCTGCACCAGAGCCATCCTGGGGTCGCGGAAATACCCGAGAGTGTGGTCCAGGATTCGTGGATCCGGAATCTGGTCGGCGTCGAGAACCAAGATGAACTCGCCCTGGGTTTCGATAAGCGCGTTGTTCAGATTTCCGGCCTTTGCGTGGCGGGGTTTGTCGCGCCAACTCTGCGATCGCGTGATGTAGCCGATGTTCTTCTCCGCCGCAGCTGCCTGCAACTCATGTCGATCACCGTCGTCGAGAATCCATGTGTGGTGGGGATATCGGATCTGCACCGCCGCTGCTGCAGTAGCCATGACCATCTCGATGGGTTCGTTGTAGGTGGTGATGAAGACATCAACGGTAGCCCCCTCAGGTGGTGCGAGGGGCGGATTGCGCCGCAGTCGTCGCCACATCGTCACGGCGAACAGCAGCGAGTCGATGACACTGTACGTCTCGGCCACCACCAATGGCACTGCGATCCACCATGCCGACCAGTTCAGTGAATCCATCCAGCGCCACACGATGTAGTTGATGCCGAGAAACGCTGTGAGCAGAATGAGCAGCCGCAGCCACGGCGACGGGTACTTGCCTTCGGAGGCCTCGGGCATCCGGTGCGTCATGTCGAGATCTCGCGGTGGATCGCCACAATGGTGATGTCGTCCATCGGCGGTTCGGACTTAGCCATGTTTCGGACCTGTACACACAGATCGGCCGGATCGGGATGCCTGGCAAGAAGACTCAGCGCCGAGCCGATGTCGCCGTCGGCGACGAGATCAAGAACACCGTCGGAGGTGATCACCAGACTGTCGCCTGGGTCAAGGCGGACGTCTCGAGCGCACCAGGTGTCATCGGCCAGCGCCCCTAAAGGCAGCCCGTCGCTGCGGAGGTGCTGAACCAACCCGCCGAGACGAACGATCGCAGCGAGGCCGTGGCCGGCGTCGACAAACTGCACCGCGCCGTCCTCGGCGGTCAGCTTCAGGTGAAACACAGTGACGAAACTGTCGGTACGGTCGAGGTCGTCGGCGATCTGCTGATAGGTGGCGTTGACAGCATCGGCCAGGTCCAGGCCGGGCACCCGGTCGACCGCACGGGAGGCGCCCCGCAGCGCGGAACGGACTGTGGCGGTCAGAATCGCCGCTCCCAGCCCCTTGCCCATCACGTCAGCGACGGTGAACACCATGCCTCCTTCGACCGGATAGTGGTCGTAGAAGTCCCCGCCGACTGCGAAGGCGGGCAAGCACATCGCACCGACCCGATACCCCGTCAGATCTACCGTGTCCTGCGGAAGCAGTTGTCGTTGCACGGTGGCGGCGCGTTCTAGGTCCTCGGTGTTTTGCAGTTCGCGCTGGGCCCAGTCGGCGAGTTGATTGAAAGTCTCCAGCTGTGCGGCGCCGAAATGTCGCGGCTTCGTGTCGTATACGCAGAACGTTCCGACGGGGTGCCCGCCGGGCCCGTAGAGCGGGTAGCCCGCGTAGAACCGGATGCCACCGGGGCCGCAGACGGCCGGTAGCTCGCAGAATTCGGAGTCCTGGGTGTCCTCGAGAATCAATGCCGGGCTGTGCGGATGTTCATAGCCTCGCAAGATGGTCGCCTGGCAAATGGTCTGCTCGCGCGGAACACTTCCTGCGAGGTCGAGGCCGTCGCATTGTTTGAACCACTGCCGTTGGGTGTCCAGAAGTGACACCGAGGCCATCGGAACCTCGAGCACCGCTCGTGCCATCCGGGTGATCGGAGCGAATCGGTCCTCGGCCGCGGAGTTCAGGAGATGCAGCTGCTCGACGGCGCGCATGCGTTCGGCTTCGAGATCGTGGGGGAGGCCATAGCGCTTCCCCAGGGGTTCGCGGTTCATGTCACCGTCGCTGGGGCAGTGCAGACCTCGGCGATAGGCGCTACGGCACCGAACTGTTTGAACCACACAAACCAGTTCAGTGTCGGCCCGGTGGGGGTGTGGGTCGCCGCCGAGACATCGACAGCATCATCGACTGCGCCGCCGACAGCGCCGTCGACAGCGCCACCGAAAGAATCGTCGACAAAACCATCGACAGCATCATCGGCGAGATCGTCGGAGGCATCCTCGGCAGCAAAGCGTCCACCCCGTGTCGTGAGGCCGAACTGTATCCGGTTGTGCAAGTTCCCCACCCCAGACAGACTAGGGGAAATGATGCCGTCTGGACGGGGATCGAAACGGCGGGTTACCCGGTGTTTTGCCCGGACGGCGGCTATCAGTGAGTCGCACCAAGGTGCACGTGAGTCCCATCGGTACTTCTCGGCAGGGACGGCGGAGAGTGCGGCGGCCGGGTGTAGCGGTCACCCTCTCAGATAGCCGAGCTGGCAAATCATCCAGGAATTGCTTGCCGACCTCGCTGTGCGCGGGCGCGCGGTCATGGCCGATGATGTCGGGGTGGCGCAATCGAGTAGGACAATCACGTGACCTGGTTATATCTCTGTCTGGCGATCGTGACCGAGGTGGCTGCGACGCTATCGCTGAAAGGGTCGGCCACCGTCCCTGCGCTCTACGTGGTGGTCGTCGTCGGCTACATCGCGTCGTTCGTGCTGCTCACTGTGGTGCTCAAACGTGGGATGGCGCTGGGTGTGGCGTACGGCATATGGGGCGCGGTCGGGGTTGCGTTGACGGCGACGTTGTCGGCGGTCATCTTCGGTGAGGCGT
>CAZLTV010000117.1:0-5501 GCA_964562545.1 uncultured Mycobacterium sp.
TCACGTTCGAGGTTGTTGGGGATGAACATGCCCTTGCTCAGGTGATGCATCACGACCTGTCCGCGCTCACCGTAGCCGACCCGTTCACCGGAGTCGGGATCGATCACCCAGAACACGACGTAAGGACTGCGCGGGTCGAAGACCGCCATGGCGCCCTCGGTGCGGGTGGCTGCCTGCGACAGGATCATCGTGCTGCCGAACGCGATGGCGATCGACGCGCCGGGGAAGATCGACCGAAACAGCTCCATGGTGTCGAGGTCGACATGCGCGCCGCTGAGCAGGACGTACCGGATCCTGCGGTTGACCAGGCCGGTGAGCGCTTCGTCGTTGGCGATGGCTTCCAGCAGCGGCGGCGTGGCGTGCAGGTTGACTACGTCTTGGGTGGCTAGGACGTGGCGGGCCTGCTCCAGCACGTGCTCGACATAGCCGTTGACCGCCTCGGCCGATTGCCGGTCACTGCGCGCCGCCAGCTTCTTGACCCACCGCGGATCGAGATCGATGGTGTGACAAGGAGATCCGAGGCGCTCGGCCACCACGCGGTCGAAGTGGCCGACGCCGTGCGGCCCGCTGGGCACCAGAGCCAGCAGCCCCGCGCGGGCGACGAAGCCGCCGGCGCAAAAGTCCTCGACCTGCCATCGCGTGACTTGCTCGATCCAATCGGGAAGCTGTGCAGTGCGTTTGGGTGCGCCGGTGGTTCCCCCTGACTCGAATACTCTGGGGACGGGCGGCGGATACCCGTACCCACGAGGGATGAGGTCCTCCACGGCGACGTCGCGCAGATGGTCGACCAGGTTCGGGAACCGCGCGAGGTCGTCGTAGGTGCGTATCTCGGTGCGCGGGTCGAAATCGAGATCGTGCGCGGCGCGTAACCAGAACGGTGAGCCGGTGTCTGCGCAGAAATGCCAGTCCATCGCTGCGCGTAGGTACGTGTCGGGATCGGGCGGGGCCGCGCGCGGAACGTCGAGTACGGGATCGTGGCCGGCCGCTTGTGACGCCATCGGCTCATCGTGACCCACCGTCGGGTCCAGGGCGGCCGATCGCCGGTAAGCGTCAGCTGTCGGATCGGTGAATTCGCAGGTTGCCGCCCTTGACGCCGAGATCAACCAGCAGGTTGACCTAGTAAACCTTGTTCGTTTACGTTCGGAGTACACCACAGTTGGTAAGGAGAACTTTCCATGGCTGAAGCCGTCATCGTCGAGGCAGTGCGTTCACCGGTCGGCAAGCGCAACGGCGGACTGTCGGGCATTCACCCGGCCGAACTGTCCGCCCAGGTGCTCAACGGTTTGGTGCAGCGAGCCGGCGTCGATCCCGCATTGGTCGACGACGTGATTTGGGGCTGCGTCATGCAGGCCGGTGAGCAGTCCCTCGACATCGGGCGTACCGCGCTGCTGACGGCCGGCTGGCCCGAATCGGTGCCGGGCGTAACCATCGATCGCCAGTGCGGGTCCAGTCAGCAGTCGGTGCATTTCGCTGCCGCCGGCGTGGTGGCCGGACACTACGACGTCGTGGTCGCCGGTGGCGTCGAGTCGATGTCGCGCACCCCGATGGGCTCCTCGCTGGCCAATGGGGGTAACCCCTATCCGGAGCGCTTCGTGGAGCGCTACGGCCAGAGTCCGAATCAGGGCATCGGTGCCGAGATGATCGCCGAGCAGTGGGGCTTCGACCGCACCATGCTCGATCAGTTCTCCCTGAATTCGCATGAAAAGGCTGCCGCCGCACAAGATTCAGGAGTGTTTGACGGCCAGATCGTCGCGATCAAAGACGCCGAGGGCAACCTGGTGGTCAAGGACGAAGGTATCCGCCGCGGAACCACGCTGGACAAGATGGGCCAGCTCAAGCCGGCGTTCAAAGAGGACGGCGTCATCCACGCCGGTAACTCCTCGCAGATCTCCGACGGCTCGGCGGCCCTGCTGTTCATGTCAGCCGACAAGGCCAAGGAACTTGGCCTCCGTCCGATCGCCAAAGTGCACACCGCGGTGCTGGCCGGCGCCGACCCGATCATCATGCTTACCGCGCCGATCCCGGCAACACACAAGGCGCTCAAGCGCTCGGGCCTGTCGCTCGACCAGATCGGTGCGTTCGAGGTCAATGAAGCCTTCGCTCCGGTGCCGATGGCGTGGTTGAAGGACATCGGCGCCGACGAGAAGAAGCTGAACCCCAACGGCGGTGCCATCGCGCTCGGCCACCCGTTGGGCGGTTCCGGTGCGCGGATCATGACCACCTTGCTTCATCACATGCGCGACAACGGAATTCAGTACGGTCTGCAGACCATGTGTGAGGGCGGTGGTCAGGCCAACGCCACTATCTTGGAGCTGGTGTGACCGAAACCGGGGTCACGCCCGGAGCGCTCGTCGAGCGCCGCGGCAACGTCATGGTGGTCACCATCAACCGGCCGGAGGCACGCAACGCCATCAATGCTGCGGTCAGTATCGCCCTCGGTGATGCTCTCGACGAGGCGCAGCACGACCCCGACGTGAGGGTGATCGTGCTGACGGGGTCAGGAGACCAATCCTTCTGCGCCGGAGCCGACCTCAAGGCGCTGTACCGTGGAGAGAACATCGGCCACCCGGACCGGCCCGAGTGGGGATTTGCAGGATACGTCCGCCACTTCGTCGACAAACCCACGATCGCGGCGGTCAACGGCGCCGCTCTGGGCGGAGGCACCGAGCTGGCCCTGGCCAGTGACCTTGTCGTCGCCGGTGAGAGCGCGAGGTTCGGGCTACCGGAAGTGAAACGCGGCCTCATCGCCGCTGCAGGCGGGGTATTCCGGTTGGTCGACCAGCTGCCCCGCAAGGTCGCTTTGCAGATGATGTTCACCGGTGAACCCATCACCGCGGCCGAAGCGCTGCGGTGGGGTTTGATCAACGAGGTCGTGCCCGACGCCGCAGTACTCGATGCAGCTCTGGCCTTGGCGCAACGGATCACCGTCAACGCGCCGTTAGCCGTGCAGGCCAGCAAACGTGTCGCTGTCGGAGCCGACGACGGCGTGGTACCCGCGGACGAACCCGGCTGGGCCCGCACCATGCATGAGGCCAGGGCCGTGTTCGCCACCGACGACGCCAAAGAAGGGCCGCTGGCCTTCGCGCAGAAGCGTGAGCCGGTCTGGAAGGGCTGGTAGCGACGGTAAGGCCAAGTACGACTGGCGGGTTAGGGAGGCCGGCATGAGACGAACGATCTACGACGCCGAGCACGAAGCGTTCCGTGACACCGTCCGCGCCTACATCGACACTGAACTGGTGCCCAACGCCGAGAAATGGCAGGCAGAACGCATTGTCGACCGCTCGGCCTATGCGGCTGCGGGCAAACACGGGCTGATCGGATTCAACATGCCCGAGGAGTACGGCGGCGGTGGCACCGACGACTTTCGGTTCAACGCGGTCATCGACGAGGAAATCGCCAAAGCGGGGGTACCCGCACCGGCGCTGAGTCTGCACAACGACGTCGTTGGGCCGTACTTCAAAGATCTGGCCAACGAGGAGCAGAAGAAACGTTGGCTTCCCGGTATCTCCAGCGGCGAGACCATCATCGCCGTCGCCATGACCGAACCCGGAGCGGGCAGCGACTTGGCGGGCATCCGCACGTCGGCGGTGCGGGATGGAGATGACTGGATTGTCAACGGTTCCAAGACTTTCATCTCCTCGGGCATCAACAGTGACCTAGTTGTCGTCGTCGCCCGCACCGATCCCGACGCCGGGCACAAAGGATTCACGCTGTTGGTGGTCGAGCGCGGCATGTCCGGCTTTTCCCGCGGGCGCAAGCTCGACAAAGTGGGCCTGCACACCCAGGACACCGCTGAACTTCACTTCGAGGATGTCCGGGTGCCGGCCGCGAACGTGTTGGGCAAAGAAGGACGCGGTTTCTACCACCTGATGCAAAACCTTCCGTCGGAGCGCCTGTCGATCGCCATATCGGCCATCGCCGGAGCGCGTGAAACCTGGCGTCAAACACTGCAATACGCCAAAGACCGCAGGGCCTTCGGGCAGCCGATCGGCAGCTTTCAGCACAACCGATTCCTGTTGGCCGAGATGGACACCGAACTCGAGGTCACCGAGAACTACATCGACCGCTGTTTGCGGGGTGTCGTCGACGGCGAGCTGAGCGCGGTCGAGGCCGCCAAGGCCAAATGGTGGGCCACCGAGGTCGCCAAGAAGGTTGTCGACCAGTGTGTGCAGCTGCACGGAGGCTACGGCTACATGATGGAATACCGGGTCGCCCGCGATTACGTCGACGGGCGAGTCCAGACCATCTTCGGCGGCACCACCGAAATCATGAAGGAGATCATCGGCCGCGACCTCGGCCTCTAAAGAGCGGATCGGGCGCGGAACACGACACGTGGTGTCGCATTCCGCGCCCAATCGGCGTCAGCTGATCAGCCTGCGGGGGTTTCGGCGGCCGCGGTCGGGGTTGCGGCCTCTGTCGGGGTTGTCGCCCCCTCGGCAGGCAGCGGCGTCGTCGCGGTCGGGGCTGCCTCTGATGGGGCTGTCTCTGACGGGGCGCCCTCGGTCGGCGCCGGCTCGGTCGTCTCGGTGGCGTCGCCCGGTTCGGTGGCCTCGGTAGAGGTCGTCTCCGGGGTGATTGGCGCCGGCGCGTCGGCCGGGTTAAGCACTTGGTCGACGATGTAGATGCGGGCGTTTTCGGCCTGTATGCCGCCGCAGAGCACCTTGGTGGTCTCGTTGACCGAGATATCGCCGCCAGAACCGGTCACCTCGACCTCGGTGCCCTCCTGGGTGGGACGCTGTCCCTTGACGTCGTCGGGTCCCAGCAGGCCGAGGAACTCGTGGTAGTACACCAGGCTGGTCAGCACCGCGGCGTCGGTGCGCAGCACCTCGATCTGCTCGGGTGGCAGTGCTGCGAACGCCTCGTTGGTGGGTGCGAACACCACATAGGGGCCGTTGTCGAGCACCGCGGTGATGTTGACCGCCGGGTTGAGCCCACCGGAGATTGCGGAATTGAAGGTGCTGATCTCGGGGATGCTGGCCAACGCCGTGCTGACCGGCAGGCTCGCCAGCCCCTTCCAGTTGGGCAGCGACTCTTTGAACGCGCCGCACTCAGGGCCCTGCGGATCAGGGATCTCGGCCACCGGGGTGTCGTCCTCCGGCTGGGCGTGGGCGTTGACGGCCAGCGGTACCGACAGGCCGATCGCCGCGGCGCTCAGTGCAACGCCGACGGCCTTGCTGGTGCGGGTCTTCACGGTGTGCTCCTCACGCTTGTCAGGTCGCTTGGCATGGTATGTGCCTGGATTGACAACGACCAAGTCGGATGCCGGCCACGGTGGTCCACCTCGAACCGTGTTGACGTCGATGACCTGCAGGTTTCGGTGACTGGCCGGTACCGGAGCCACCGTCGAGCGTGGGCGGGTGCCGCGCTCGTTCTGTTCATCGGTGAACCGTCCCCGCGGCGTTACCGGCCCGGTGTCGCCGGTGGCGGGTATCGGCGAGACGCAACTTGGCAAAACGCAACTCGGTGAGACGTAACTCGGCCATGCGACATTCGGCGAGACG
>CAZLTV010000117.1:5601-9897 GCA_964562545.1 uncultured Mycobacterium sp.
GAGACGTAACTCGGCCATGCGACATTCGGCGAGACGCAACAGACGCAACAGACGCAACAGACGCACCGGGTACCGGATCGCGGACCCGCTCCGGTCGTCGCGACGTCAGTTCAGCCGGTAGGAGTGGGGCCCGCGGCACTCGATGCACAGAGTCGTTCCGACAGCTCCCACAGCTCAAGCGCGCGGGACTCATCGACCGCGTAGGACGTCGCCTCGCCGATTTGGCAATCGGACAGGTAGACCCCACCGGAGTCGTCGAGTTCGTCGCTGACCGCCGCCCACACCTGAGTCGCGGCACCGCGGTCGGGCGTCGTGAAATCACGGGTCACGTCGAGGGTGCGCGGTTGCGGGTCACGCCCGGCCCTCGGAACCCGGTTGAGGCTGTCGAAATCGTCGGCGGTCATGTGTCGTGACAGCGATGTCGCCACGACGCCGGGATGCACGGCGTACGCCCGCACCCCGCTGTCCTGTAGCCGCCGGTCCAGTTCGACAGCGTGCAGCACGTTGGCGGTCTTGGAGGCGCCGTACGCCGCGAACTTGTCGTAGTCGCGGCGTTCCCAGTTGGGATCGTCGAAGTCCACATCACCCATTCGGTGTCCCTCCGACGACAGCACCACCACGCGGGCGCCATCGGCGGCGAGCAACACCGGAAGAAGCGCGCGGGTCAGTTCGAAGTGGCCCAGATGGTTTGTCCCGAACTGTGTTTCGAAACCGTCGAGGGTGCGCCCAAACGGGGTGAACATGACCCCGGCGTTGTTCATCAACACGTGTACGGCGGGGGTCAGATCCTGGATTGCAGCGGCGGCCGAGGTGACCGACGCTAGCGACGTGAGGTCGAGGTGCACGCTCGATAACTGGGCGTCGGGTACCGCCTCGCGCACCCAGGTGTGAGTGTCGGCGACGCCGTTAGCGTCGCGTGCGGCCATGATCACCCGCGCCCCGGCGGTGGCGAGAGCCTTGGCCGACTCACGACCAAGCCCCGACGATGCGCCGGTCACGACGCAGGTCTTGCCCGTCAGGTCGACACCGTCGACCACGTCCAGAGCGCTTGGAGCGGGCGGTGTTGAAGTCATCAAGTGAGGATCGCACGTGGTACCGACGGTTCCAAGGGGCCGATCCCGCCGATGCCACCCGTCGTCGGTGCGGACTCGTGGGCTGCGGCGACGTCGGCCACCAAGACGCCGAGGTGCGGGCCCACCACATAGCCAGGTTCCAATCGGGTACAGGTCGTACCGTGAAAGCTGTGCGCACCATGGTCAACGGCGCCACCGGGTACATCGGCTCCCGGCTGGTCACAGCGCTGCTCGCCGAAGGCCACGACGTCCTCGCCAGCAGCCGCCGCCCCGGCCGGCTGGCCGATTTCGGCTGGTCAGATCGGGTCTCGACGGTTGCCCTGGACACTTACGACGACATCTCCGTCCAGCGGGCGTTCACCGAAGCCGGCCCGGTCGATGTCGTGTACTACCTGGTTCACGGCATCGGGCAGGCCGGGTTTCGGGAAGCCGATAACCGGGCAGCGGCGAGGGTGGCCGCGGCTGCCGGGCATGCCGGGGTGGGCCGCATCGTGTACCTCGGCGGGTTCGTGCCCGACGCGGACCTGCTGTCTGAACATTTGAAGGGCCGCGCCGAGGTCGGTGCCGCGCTGACGGTCGACGGCGGACCCGAGGTGGTGCGGCTGGGTGCGGCGATCGTCATCGGCGCGGGGTCGACGTCGTTCGAGATGCTGCGCTATGCCGCCGACCGCTTCCTGGTGCTTCCGCTGCCAGAATGGTCGGTCAACCCGATCGACCCCATCTCGGTGCGCGACGTGCTCTACTACCTGGTCGCGGCCGCCGACGTCGCCGCCGTGCCTGCCGGCACCTACGACGTGTGCGGGCCGGACACCACGACCTACGGCGATCTGCTGCGTACCTACGCGCGGATAGCCGGCCTCTGGCGTACACCGGTGTCGGCGAACGGCGTCGACGCCGCGGTGGTCTCGAAGGTGGCCGAGATGGTGCTGCCTGTGCCCGACGGTCTGGCCGCGGATCTGGTCGAATCCCTCGACTACCCGATGATGGCCTCTGCGGATGCGCTGCTCCGGCAGGTTCCCGAACCCCCGGGTGGTCTGATCGGCGTCGAGGAGGCCATTCGCCGCGCGGTCCTGAGCCCGTCGCGCCGTCCGGTGGACGAGCTGGCCGACCCGCACCATCTGGCAGACACCGATCCCGGCTGGGCCGGCGGGGATGCGCTGCGGCTGCGCGACCTGGCGGGAGCCGTGACGCCGCCGGTGGTGCGGCCGGCCCTCGGCCTGATCGATGCCGTACCCGGTCCCGTCGCTGGGGTCATCCGCACCGGTCTGGACGCCGTGCTGGGATTTTTCCCGAAGGCGGACCCTGCGTGAGCGAACCGACGCGGCCCGGTCTGCCCGGCGAGCTGTACGACATTGCCCGCACCAAGGCCGCTCAGTACAACGAGCCGCCCTCGGTCATCCGGCGGCGCCAGGTGGTCGTCGCGGTGGTCCTGCTGATCGGCGCCGCCCTGCTGGGCTATTCGCTGAGCCGCACGCCCGGCGACTCGACGTTCATCTGGCTGACTCTGGCGCTGGCAGCGGTCTGGGCGCTGGGCGCGTTCGCCTCCGGACCGCTGCACCTCGGGTACGTCACGTTCCGTGGCCGCAACCAACGCCCGCTGATCACCGGAGCAGGTGTCGGACTGGCACTTGGGGCGGCGTTCGTCGTCGGTGGGCTGATCTGTCGGCAGATCCCCGGCGTGCGCGACTACATCACGCAGGTCCTGGAGTTCGCCAACACCGGCCCGTTGTGGTTGATCGTGTTCATCACCGTCGTCAACGGAGTCGCCGAGGAACTGTTCTTCCGCGGTTCGCTCTACACCGCGCTGGCCAAGTACCGCCCTGCGCTGGTTTCCACCGTCCTGTACGTGGTCGCCACGGGCGCGGCGACCGGCAACCCGATGCTGGGTTTCGCCGCGATCGTCCTTGGCACGGTCTGCGCGCTGGAGCGGCGTGCCACCGGGGGAGTGCTCGCGCCGGTGCTCACCCACTTCTTCTGGGGTCTGATCATGGTGCTCGCCCTGCCACCGATCTTTGGGGTGTAAGCCCCGGCGCATATCATTCTGCGACCTCGGCTAACGTCCCGCTGCTGGGCCAGTGCGGTGCGCCTAGCGCTAACTCAACGGGTGTGCCACCTCGTCGCGGCGCATTCCGGCCGCCAGTATTGCCACGGCCGCCAGCAGCACCGGTGCAAGTCCGGCAACCAAGAAGATGGTCTGCATCGAGATGATCTTCGACAGCGGGCCGACGACGGCGAACGACACCGGCATGAAGGCCAGTGAGACGAAGAAGTCCAGGCTCGACACCCGGCCCAGCATCGCCGGCGGTACCCGCCGCATCAGCAGCGTGCCCCAGATGACCATGCCGACTCCGTCGGTGAGGCCGACGACGAACGTTGCGCCGGCCATCACCGGGAACGACGAGGTGACACCGACGATCGCGAGTGGGATGGAGCCGACGCCCCACATCGTCATCATCGCCGTCAGGTACCGGCGGGGCAGCCGCCTCGACGAGACCGCCAGGGCGCCCAGCGCGCTGCCCATCCCGAAGCAGGCCAGGATCAGCCCGAATGCCCGCTCTCCGTGGACGAAGCGTTCGGAGACGATGAACGGCAGCAGAACCTCGATCGGACCGAGCACCACGAGCACGAATACGCTGGCGAACAGCAGGGTCCACAGCAGCCACGGGGTGCCCAGCACAAAGCCGAACCCGTCCTTGAGGTCTCGCAGCAGTCGCGGGCGGTCAGGCTGGACGGCAACGCTTTTCATCTCCGGCCGGGTGGTCACCAACAGGATCAGCCCGACACCGAACAGCGCGGCCACCGCGGTCGCGCCGAGCGCCGGGAACGTCGCGCCCACCAGCAGACCGGCCACAGCCGGTCCCACCGCCCGCTGGAACACGGGGCGTACCACGCCTTCGACACCGTTGGCGGCCAAAAGCTGATCGGCCGGCAGGATCCGCGGGAGCAGTGCGCTGTAGGCGGGGAAGAAAAACGCCGCCGCGACGCCGAGCGCCGCGGCGGCCACCGCCATGTGCCAGATCTGTAGTGTGCCGGTGATCCCGAGGACGGCGATCGCGGCGGCGGCGGCGGTGTTGACCGCTTCGACGACGATGATGATCGCGCGCTGGTTGAACCGGTCGGCGGCTAGACCACCCACCAGCACGAACGCGACCAGGCCAGTTCCCAGGCAGGCGGCCACCAGCGACAGCGATGTTGGGTTGTTGTCCAGCGCGATGACCTGCAG
>CAZLTV010000118.1:0-9868 GCA_964562545.1 uncultured Mycobacterium sp.
AGTTCCAGTTCATCACGCTGGCCGGCTTCCACGCGCTCAACTACTCGATGTTCGACCTGGCCTACGGCTACGCCCGCGAGCAGATGAAGGCCTACGTGGAGCTGCAGGAGCGCGAGTTCGCTGCCGAGGAGCGCGGCTACACCGCCACCAAACACCAGCGCGAGGTGGGTGCGGGCTACTTCGACCGGATCGCCACCACGGTCGACCCGACCTCGTCGACCACGGCGCTGGCCGGCTCCACCGAAGAAGGCCAGTTCCACTAGGCCGATCTTGCTGAATTCTGCACCAGGGCTGCGATTCGTCGCGATCAACAGCCCTGGTGCAGAATTCGTCGGTATGAGCGCAAGAATTGACAGGGTCGGTGTCGTAGGCGCCGGACAGATGGGCGGGGGCATCGCGGAAGTGTGCGCCAAGGCCGGTGCTCAGGTGCTGGTCTACGAGCCGGCCGAGGAACTGGTCGCCGCCGGGCAGAAACGCATCACCGCTTCGCTGGAACGCGCCAAGGCCAAGGGCAAGCTGGCCGCCGACGATTTCGAGGCGGCGCTGGCCCGGCTGAGCTACACCACCGACCTCGCCGACATGGCCGATCGCCAGCTCGTCATCGAAGCGATCGTCGAGAGCGAGGCCGTCAAGGCCAAGGTCTTTGCCGACCTCGATCGCGTGGTCACCGACCCGCACGCCGTGCTGGCCTCGAACACCTCGAGCATCCCGATCATGAAGATCGCCGCCGCCACGGATAACCCCAGCCGTGTGCTCGGGTTGCACTTCTTCAACCCGGTGCCGGTCCTGCCTCTGGTCGAGGTCGTCGACACCCTCGTCACCTCCGCCGAAGCGGTCGCCGCGGTGGAGAAGTTCGCCGCTGAAGCCTTAGGTAAGAAGGTGGTGCGCTGCGGTGACCGGTCGGGCTTCATCGTCAACGCCCTGCTCGTTCCGTACCTGTTGTCGGCTATCCGAATGGCCGAGGCCGGGGTGGCGAGCGTCGAAGACATCGACACCGCTGTCGTCGCGGGGCTGTCCCATCCGATGGGGCCGCTGCGGCTGTCCGACATGATCGGGTTGGACACCATGAAGCTGATCGCGGATTCGATGTACGAGGAGTACAAAGACGCGCAGTACGCTGCGCCGCCGCTACTCCTGCGGATGGTGGAGGCCGGTCAACTTGGCAAAAAGTCGGGCAAGGGGTTCTACTCTTACTGACCCGCGAGACCGATCCGAGATCCAACCGGGACCGAGCTGCAACGACGATGCCTCGTCCTGCCGCACATGGAAATTGTCCAGGCCGTTGGATACTCTGCCTGGACTAACCTTACAAATGGATGACCGACCGGCTGGCAGTCGACCACGACCGGTGAATGAGCTGGCAAGGGGATTTCCGCCATATGTCGAACAGCACGTCGGAGCTGGAACCTTACTACGAGGAATCACAGTCGATCTACGACATCTCCAATGAGTTCTTCGCGTTGTTCCTGGGGCCGACCATGGGCTACACCTGTGGCTACTACGAGCGCGAAGACATGACGCTCGACGAGTCGCAGAACGCCAAGTTCGACCTTGCCCTGGGCAAGCTGGACCTGGAGCCCGGCATGACGCTGCTCGACATCGGCTGCGGCTGGGGTGGTGCGCTGGAGCGGGCCGTCACCAAGTTCGACGTCAACGTCATCGGCATCACGCTGAGCAAGGCGCAGTCGGAGTGGGCCCGGGAGCGGCTCGCCAAGCTCGACACAGATCGCAGCGTCGAGATCCGGCTGCAGGGCTGGGAGGAGTTCGACCAGCCCGTCGACCGGATCGTGTCGATCGGTGCGTTCGAGGCCTTCAAGGCCGAGCGGTATCCGATCTTCTTCGAGCGGGCGTACAACATCCTGCCGTCCGACGGCCGCATGCTGCTGCACACCATCCTGGCCCACACCCAGGCGTTCTTCCGTGAGAACGGGATCAAGCTGACCTTCAGCGACCTGAAGTTCATGAAGTTCATCGGCGACGAGATCTTCCCCGGTGGACAGCTGCCCGCAGTCGAGGACATCGAGAAGCTGGCCGCCGGCTCCGGGTTCAATCTCACCCGCACACACCTGCTCCGGCCGCACTACGCGCGCACGCTGGACATGTGGGCGTCCAACCTGGAGGCGGCCAAGGATGAGGCCATCGCCATGCAGGGTCAGGAAGTCTACGACCGCTACATGAAGTACCTGACCGGCTGCGCCGACTTCTTCCGCCGCGGTATCACCAACATCGGCCAGTTCACCCTAGTCAAGGGCTAGACCACCCCCGTTGCCGTAGGGCGTTCCCGGCTCGGTCGACGACCTTGTCGGGCGCTCGCCGAAGCTGCTGGGAGCTGACTCTCACGATCAGCCAGCCGCGAGCCGCGAGGAATTCCAGCCGGGTGATGTCCTCGGCGTGGGCGGCCGGGTCAGTCCAGTGGTGTGCTCCGTCGTATTCGACGCCGACCAGGTATTTCGGCCATCCCATGTCGATGCGCCGCACGACCTTGCCGTGCTGATCGGTCACCGGAATCTGGGTGACGGGCCGCGGCAATCCTTTGCGTCGCAGGACCAACCGGAGGTGGGTTTCCTGCGGCGACTCGGCGCCGCCGTCGATGAGGTCAAGCGTGGCCCGCAGCTGCCGGCTGCCCCGTGCGCCTGGGTAGCGCGCGGCCACGGCCGCGATCTCAGGTGGGGTGCACCGGGTCGCGTTGAGCAGGCTGTCGATTCGGACGACGGCGGCGTCACCCGGTGTTCGTCTGCCGATGTCGTATGCCGTCCGGCCCGGGGTGGTGCAGTCGATGCTTTGGACCAGGCACAGCTCGTCGTCGGCGATGGTGCCCCGGTGTACGACGATGCCGGGTGCGTGGGCGGCACGGCTCCGGGCGAGTTCGGCAGGTGCATCACCTGGTAGCCACCGGGCGCCCAGCAGGGCCGCCGCCGACAGCCCGGCCACGGCAGCTTCCCGGCGTGACCAGAGCCACGCCGCCCGGGCTCGGTCTGCAGCGGTCAGTTCCATGCCGGCGGGGGCGTACACGTTGTGGTGCAGTTTGACGAACCTGGCCCGCAGGTCCTGGCGGGTCAACTGGCCTTCTGAGAGCGCTTCACTGGCGACGATGAGTTCGTCCACATCGAGTCAGATGTGCGGTGGCGCCCGACGGTTCCGCGAGCGTACGGATTGTGATGGATTTGGCTCGATATTCGTCAGAAACCGTACGCTCGCGGGGCTGGAGGGTCGGTTCGGGCGGGGGACCCGGGGCCGGCGGGGGCTGGCCGGGAGGCGGCGAGTTAGGAGGCGGCGGGTTAGGAGGCGGCGAGCCGCTTCTTCTCGGCCTCGACGTCGAAGTTCGGCGGCGGCCAGGCCATGTTGAAGCGTTTGAGTGTTTCGATGAGCAGTTCGGTGATCGCCAGCCGGCTGTACCACTTGCTGTCGCATGGCACGACATGCCAGGGCGCGTGATCGGTTGACGTCCGGTCGAGCATCGCCTGGTACGCCTGTTGGTAAAGAGGCCATTTCTGACGTTCGTCGACGTCGCTGGGGCTGTACTTCCAATACTTGTCCGGTCGCTCGAGCCGCGCGGCTAGCCGGCGCTTCTGCTCGTCTCGTGACACGAACATCGCGACCTTGATCAACGAGGTCCCACCGTCGACGAGCTCACGCTCGAAGGCGTTGATTTCGTCGTAGCGGGGTTCCCACACCTCGGGCGGGACGAGATTGTGAACCCGCACCACCAGCACATCCTCGTAATGCGAGCGGTCGAATACCCCGATCTGTCCGGCGGTGGGTAGGGCCTTGCGGATGCGCCACAGGTAGTGGTGCGACAGCTCCTCAGCGGTGGGCTTGCCGAAGCTCGAGTAGTTGATCCCTTGTGGGTTCGCTGCCCCGACAACGTGTTTGACGATGCCGCCCTTGCCTGCGGTGTCCATACCCTGCAGCACCAACAGCACCGATCGGTGGTCGCCAGTACGGCTGTTGGCGTAGAGCATCTCCTGCAATTCGGCGAGGCGAACATTGCGTTCTTCCTGCAGGGTGGGCGCATCGCTCTTGTTGCCGCGAAACCCGGGTGTGGTGTCGGGTTCGATGTCGGCGACCTGGTCGCCCGGCCGGAACATCAGGTGGTCGTGGGGGTGGTGTGACCACAGCGATGGCAAGCCAGGCGGCTCGTCGGCATCGGCGACAGTCCTGTCCATGGCCCTATTGAAGCGGTTTGGACGGCAGCATCGGGGCAGGATGCGGACCCTGGCGGAACTTCTGTAGAGATCCCCCCACCTCGACAATCCCACAGAGGGCACTCCAGGACAGCATGGTCAGGTAGTCGATCAGCTCGTCGGAGCTCATCCGCGGATTCGACATCCACGAGTGCGTGGCGAGCTGGACACCCCCGACGGTGTGATACGCCCAGGGTTCGGCCCCGCCGGAGTCCATGCCGACCGACGCCATGCGCTGACGCAACATCACCGCGAGCATGCGGGCGATGATCTGCTCGGAGTCTGCGACGGCCTTACTCTTGCTGGCCGAGTTGTTGGCCATCACGAACTGGTAGGGCTCTGGTTCGGCGGCCACCGTCTCGACGTAGACCCGGATGATCTCGCGGGTGAGGTCGTAGCCGTCGAGGTCCGATGACAGGGCCGCGGCCATGTTCGGGATCAGGGTGGTTTGGGCGAACCGCATCATCACCGCGGTGGTGAGGTCGTTCTTGTCGACGAAGTAGCGGTACAGCACGGTCTTGGAGACGCCGATGTCGGCAGCGATCTCGTCCATGCTGACGTTGCTGCCCAGTCGGCGGATGGCCTCAAGTGTGCCGTCCACCAGCTCGTTGCGGCGTTCGACCTTATGTTTGTGCCAGCGGCGTTTGCGGCCATCGGTTTTGACCGCCACCGGCGCGTTCTGTTGTGCCACGTTCGCGGTGATCCATTCCCCTTAGTCCGCCGTCAATACTACGGTGGCGGCCTCTCGATGGCCTTCCCGGACGGGGGCGCCGGGGTGGTGGCGGCCCTGTGCTGCTCGGGTAGCGGATCATGGAGGTGTGGCACACCGACCTGATGGGGCCCGACCGGCACCGAGTTCTAACGTCGCCGGTCAGCGGCCCAGCTTTGCCGAGGCGCTCGCCGGTGCCGATTCTGCGGCGGACGCGCAGCGTCGGCGCGCGCTGCGACGCATGAAGATCGTGGCGCTGGGCTTCCTGGTCGGTGCCAGCGTCATCTTTTTGCTGTGTTCGTGGGCGCAGTCGCGCGGGGCGGGACTCTGGGTCGGGTATGTGCGGGCCGCAGCCGAGGCCGGCATGGTCGGCGCGCTGGCGGACTGGTTCGCGGTGACCGCGCTGTTCAAGCACCCGTTGGGCATCCCGATTCCGCACACCGCGATCATCAAGCGCAAGAAAGATCAGCTCGGCGACGGTCTGGGGGCGTTCGTCCGGGAGAACTTCCTGTCGCCGCAGAACGTCGAAACCAAGTTGCGTGACGCTGACGTGTCCAGCCGGGTCGGCAAGTGGTTGTGCGAGCGTGGGCACGCCGAACGGGTGGCCGCCGAGACGGCGACCGTGTTGCGGGTGCTGGTCGAGATGCTGCGCGATGAGGACGTCCAGCATGTCCTCGATCGGATGATCGTGCAGCGGATTGCCGAACCGCAGTGGGGGCCGCCGGTCGGGCGGGTTTTGTCGACTCTGCTGAACGAGGGTCGCCAGGAAGCGCTGCTGCAGCTGCTTGCCGATCGGGCCTTCCAGTGGTCGTGCAATGCCGAGGAGGTCATCGAGCGGGTCATCGAGCGGGACTC
Source organism: uncultured Mycobacterium sp. (assembly GCA_964562545.1). Taxonomy (GTDB): domain Bacteria; phylum Actinomycetota; class Actinomycetes; order Mycobacteriales; family Mycobacteriaceae; genus Mycobacterium. The sequence goes on from CAZLTV010000118.1 coordinate 5,749, forward strand.
CCCGACGTGGTCCCCGCGTTGGGTGGATCATCTTGTCGGTGACCGCATCCATCGCGAGTTGATGGACTTTACCGACAAGGTGCGCCGCAACCCCGACCACGAGCTGCGCCGGTCTGCGACCCGGTTTCTGTTCGAATTCGCCGATGATCTGCAGAACGACGAGGCGACGATCGCCAAGGCCGAGAACGTCAAGGAGCAGATCATGGCCCGCGACGAGGTTGCCCGCGCGGCCGAGACGGCGTGGACTGCGGCCAAACGGATCGTCCTCGAATCGGTCGACGATCCGTCGTCGGCGTTGCGGACTCGGATTGCCGACTCTGTCGTGCGCATCGGCGAATCGTTGCGCGACGACGCCGAGTTGCGCGACAAGGTGGACAACTGGATCGTGCGGGCCGCTCAGCATTTGGTCTCGGAGTATGGGGCTGAGATCACCACGATCATCACCGACACCATCGAGCGATGGGACGCCGACGAGGCTAGCCGTCGGATCGAATTGCATGTCGGCCGCGACCTGCAGTTCATCCGCATAAACGGAACCGTGGTCGGTGCGCTGGCCGGCTTGGTCATCTACTCGATCGCGCACTTATTGTTCTGACCTGCGCTAACTAGTGCTTGCAAAAGTTAGCACTCCGTCGTACGGTTGGTATATCGGTAATCGGATACCCGCCGAAACGAAGGGGGCAACATGCAGCAGGACGAAAAACTTGCCGCTGTGGTGTCCAACGCTGCTCAGGACATCGGCAGCTTCATCCGGACACAGCGCGAAGCCGCGCAGGTGTCGGTGCGGCAGCTGGCCGAAAAAGCCGGCGTCAGCAATCCCTACCTCAGCCAGATCGAGCGAGGGTTGCGCAAGCCGTCAGCAGAGGTCCTGAATCAGATCGCCAAAGCGCTGAGGGTCTCGGCCGAGGTTCTCTACATCCAGGCCGGGATTCTCGAGCCCAGCGGGACCAACGAGGTGCGTGACGCCATCGTCACCGATACGGCGATCAACGAGCGGCAGAAGCAGGCGCTGCTCGACATCTACACCTCGTTCTGCGCGCAGAACGAAGCGGCCCTAGCCGAAGCAGCGTCGGCGGCAGGGACTGCACCGTTGACTGTCAACGAGCCAGAAGAGGAGCCGACAACTGAAAACGAAAGCCCTCTGGAAATCCTGCACACCACATCAACCCATCCGCACACCTAAAACGAATTGAGACGAAAGGACACACCCATGGCCGAGAAGACCCAGTTCGATGTCGAGGACTTGAAGGCTCCGCTGCTCGCCGCGGTCGGGGCGGCCGACCTGGCACTCGAACGTGTCAACGAAATCGTCACCACGCTGCGCGAGCGTGCTGGCGAAGCCCGCACCGATGCCGAGACGCGCGTCGAGGAGAGTCGCGCTCGCATCACCAAGCTTCAAGAGGATCTGCCCGCGCAGTTCGACGACATCCGTGACCGGTTCACCTCCGAAGAACTGCGCAAGTTCGCCGACAGCTACGCCGAGACCGCCCAGACGACCTACACCAAGCTGATCGAGCGTGGCGAAGCGGCGCTGGAGCGGCTGCGCAGCCAACCGGCCCTGGAAGAAGCCGCCACCCGGGTTGAGGGCTACACCGACCACGCTGTCGAACTCACCCAGGAAGCGCTGGGCAACGTGGCCACGCAGACCCGCGCAGTCGGTGAACGGGCCGCCAAGCTGGTCGGCGTAGAGCTGCCGGCCAAGGCCGAGGAAGCCGCCGAGCCGGTCAAGAAGGTTGCCAAGAAGGCGCCGGCCAAGAAGGCCCCCGCCAAGAAGGCGCCGGCCAAGAAGGCCCCCGCCAAGAAGGTCACCCAGAAGTAGTACGGGCGGGCCGTAACCGCGGAGGTCGACCCGAGGGCGTAACCCGCCTAGGCTGTCGAGCGTGATGCTCCAAGGCCTGGTGGGTTACGTCCTGTTCGTGTTGCAGATCGCGGTGCTGGTCGCGGTGGTCTACGCGTTCGTGCACGGCGCGATGCAACGTCCCGACGCCTACACCGCCGCCGATAAACTGACCAAGCCGGTGTGGCTGGTCATCCTAGGGGTCGCCGGGTTGCTGGTGCTCGTGCTCGGCATCATGGGCACCGCGATCGGGGCTGTCGCCGCCGGCATCTACCTTGTCGACGTCCGCCCCAAACTCCTGGAGATCCAAGGGAAGTCCCGGTAGTGCGGTTCACCGCCAGCGCTATGGCCACTAGGGCCACCCTGTTCGGCGCCGCATCGGCCTGCGCATTGACCGCCGTGATGGCGCCCGCGTTAACCGCTGTGTCAGCCCCGCAGGCCGCGGCTTCTCCCACCGAGACGCCCTATATCGACCACGTCGAATGGGCCAAGTGGGGCGACCTGTCCAGCCTGCGCGTCTACCCCACCGCCGCCGCCCGGGACCTGTCGGGACGTCCCGGTGCGTCCGCGCAGACCGGCCAGGTGTGGGCGCAGGTCCTGGCGTTGGCCCCGGAGGCCGACATCCCCGGCATGTACGAGCAGCTCGCGTGTCACTGGCAATTTGCCGAGTTAGTTGAGCCGGGGAAGGCCAGCTGGAACTTGGAGCCGTGGCGCCCTGAGGTCAGCTACGAGGAGATGGTGACCGCGGGGTGTAACCCGGGTGGTACTGAAGAGCCGTTTTGATGGGTTCCTACACCCGTGCAGAGCTCGCCCCACTGATCGACCACACGCTACTCAAACCGGAGGCCACCGAGGCCGACATTGTTGCTCTGCTCAGCGAGGCGGCCGACCTCGGCGTCTATGCGGTATGTGTGTCGCCGCCGCTGGTCACCGCCGCGGCGACCCTGGCTGGTGGGCCGGTCGTCGCCTCGGTAGTGGGCTTCCCGTCCGGCAAACACCTGACGCCGGTCAAAGCGCAGGAAGCGGCGTGCGCGGTGGCCGACGGCGCACGCGAGATCGACATGGTCATCGACGTCGGTGCGGCACTCAGTGGTGAACTCGACGTGGTGCGCGCCGACATCTCCGCGGTCCGGGCCGCGGTTCCGGGCGCGGTACTCAAGGTGATAGTCGAGTCGGCTGCCCTGCTGGAATTCTGTGGTGCGCCGCTACTGGTGGACATCTGCCGGGCCTGTGAAGACGCCGGCGCCGATTTCGTCAAGACGTCCACCGGCTTCCACCCCAGCGGCGGGGCCTCGGTCGAAGCCGTCGAACTGATGGCCGACACCGTCGGCGGCCGTCTCGGAGTCAAGGCCTCCGGCGGCATCCGCACGGCGCGGACAGCAGTCGCGATGCTTGACGCCGGGGCTACCCGGCTAGGGCTTTCGGGTAGCCGAGCTGTGCTCGACGGGCTTGCCTGATCGGGCTCACAGCCCGGCGAAACAGGGGTCCTCGGTCTGCTTCGGGATCGACGCGTTACGGGTGGAGAATTGGCTGATCACCCCGTCGTCGGTGACCTCGACAGAATCAGCGCGGATATTCATCGGGTAGTCCTGGGTCAGCGTGGAGGTGAACGCATCCAGGGCGGGTTGCACCGCCTCGCGGGGCAACGTGAAACCCAGCCCGGTGACGTTCTCCACCTGAAGTGAGACGCCGCCGTCGACGATCTCGGGACGGGCGGTGATGCTGCCCAGCGCACCCTGCAGTTCGATTGTTCCGGCGTTGGCGTTGGTGGTCACGCCGGTGACGAAGCTGCCGACCAACGGGATGGCCCCCTGAATGGTCTGCTTGATGCCGTCGGCGCTCCAGGTGATATTGGCCACAAGCGATCCGATGGAACCACTGGAGGTCGCGGTGTTCTCGAGCCGGACGTCGTTGATGTCGAGGTTGACCTTCATGCCCTGCGCGTCACGGATCTGATTGCCCGCCGTTTCGATCCGAATGTTGGTGTAGTGACCCGACGCATGCTGCAACAGGAATGGAGGCAGTACCCCGAACGATGCAGTCGCATCGTCGCGCACGACGCATTCGACGACACCGGCGACGACCGAATCGGCTCGGTTGCGGGCGTATAGCTCACCGCCGAGCAGGCCTGCGAAGACCAGGGCCAGCACGATGACGACGACCAAGACGATGGACAGCGGGTCGCTGAAGATCTTCTTGAATCTCGCCTGCACCGAGGGGTCCTCCTCTGGGGGAGTGGTGGGCGTCGGCGCAGGTCCGTGCCCACCGGGCGGGTTGGGTGGG
>CAZLTV010000119.1:0-2695 GCA_964562545.1 uncultured Mycobacterium sp.
AAAGGCGGCCAGCCGGTCTACGTCAAGGTCGCCGGGCAGTCCTCGGGGAGGTGTGCACCGCGATGAGGCCGTTCAGTGAACGAAACCAGCTGGTCATCGGTGGCATAGGCCTCGGAATCACCGCTGCGATCGTGCTCGGCGCAGTCAACTACGATCGACTTCCCTTCGTCGACACCGGCCGCGAGTACACCGCCTACTTTGCCGAGGCCGGCGGCCTGACCACCGATGCGGCCGTGCAGGTTTCGGGTTTCCAGGTCGGCGATGTGAAGTCCATCGAGCTCGACGGCCCCCAGGTGTTGGTGACGTTCACCGTCGACAGTGACATCCGCCTCGGTGATCGCACCGAAGCCGCGATCAAGACCAAAGGCTTGCTCGGTACGAAGATTCTCGAGGTGACCGCGCGTGGCGAGGGGCAGCAGGATGGAACAATTCCGCTGGATCGCACCCGCTCGCCCTACCAGTTGCCGGACGCCCTGGGTGAATTGGCCACCACCATAAGCGGTTTGAATACCGATCAGCTCTCCGAGTCGCTGCGGGTGCTCTCCGCGACCTTCGCAGATACTCCACCGCAGCTGCGGATAGCGATCGAGGGCGTGGCACGGTTCTCCGACACGCTCAACAAGCGAGATGAGCAGCTGCGCAACCTGCTCGGCAACGCGAACACCGCGACCACCGTGCTCGCCGAACGCAGTGATCAGGTGGTGAGCCTGGTCGCCAACACCAACGCGTTGATGGCCGAGCTACAGAACCAGAGCGCGGCGGTGGATCAGATCGCGGGCAGCATCTCTGCGCTGAGCGAGCAACTGCAGGGCTTCATCGGGGAGAACCGGGCGACGATGCGGCCCGCGCTGGACAAACTCAACGGCGTGCTGACGATTCTGGACAACCGTAAAGAACGGCTGCAGAAGTCGTTGAATCTGTTGAGCGCCTACTCGATGTCGCTGGGTGAGTCGGTGTCGTCGGGGCCGTTCTTCAAGACCTACGTGGCCAACTTGCTGCCGGGGCAGTTCCTGCAGCCGTTCATCGATGTGGCGTTCTCCGATCTCGGGCTGGACCCCAACGTCTTGCTGCCCTCTGAGCGCAGCGATCCGCCGCTTGGTCAGCCCGGCACGCCGGCGATGCCGGTGCCCTACCCCAGAACGGGGCAGGGTGGCGATCCTCATCTGACGTTGCCGGATGCGATTACCGGCAACCCGGGCGACCAGGGCTGTGGGCCGCCAGGGCTGCCGCTGCCGGGGCCGACGGGTTGTTATCCCTATCGCGAGCCCGAACCCGCGCCGCCGCCGGGCGGTCCGCCGCCGGGTCCGCCGGCCCCCGCGCCGCCTGGTCTGGCGTCCACGCCGTCGCCGACACCGAACCCGATCTCGATCCCGGCGCCGGGCCAGGCACCTCCGCTGGTGCCGGGGGAGGGCACGCCATGAGGAATCTCCGAACCTGGGTTGGCGTCGCGCTGGTCGTGCTGCTGGTTGCCGGTGTTGCGCTGCTGGTGCGCACCACCGACAGGATCAACAGGGTCAACGTCGTGGCCTACTTCGAGAACAGCAACGGCATCTATGTCGGAGACGACGTCCGTATCCTCGGGGTGAAGGTCGGCAGCATCGAGGCGATCGAGCCGCAGCCCGAACAGGTCAAGATCACGTTCTGGTACGACGACCGCTACGAAGTGCCCGCCGACGCGATGGCCGCGATCCTCTCGCCGGCGCTGGTGACTTCCCGGGCCATCCAGCTGACCCCGGCCTACACCGGGGGACCAGTGATGGCCGACGACACCGTGATCCCGATCGAACGCACCGCGGTTCCGGTCGAGTGGGACCAGGTACGCCGGCAGCTGGAGGTCATCAGCGATACCCTGCAACCCACCGAGCCAGGAGGGGTCAGTCCGCTGGGGTCGGCGATCAACACCACCGCCGACAACCTACGCGGTCAGGGCGCCGATATCCGCGCGACCGTGATCAAGCTGTCGCAAGCGTTCTCGGCACTGGGCGATCACAGCACCGACATTTTCTCGACCATCAAGAACCTGGCGACCCTGGTGTCGGCGCTGCAGGACAGCACCGACCTGATGCGTCAGCTCAACCAGAACCTGGCCTCGGTGACCGGTCTGCTCGCCAATGATCCCGATGAAGTCGCCAGGGCCGTAAGCGATTTGAACGTTGCGGTGGGCGAGGTGCAAAGCTTCGTAGCGGAGAACCGTGATGCGCTGGGGACGACCTCGGAGAAGCTCGCCGGTGTGACCCAAGCGCTCAACGACAGCCTTGACGACGTCAAACAGTTCCTGCATGTCGCACCCAACACGTTCCAGAACTACGTCAACATCTGGCAGCCGGCTCAAGGGGCGGCCAGCAGCGTGCCGATGATCAACAACTTCTCCAATCCGATCCAGTTCCTCTGTGGCGCAGTGCAGGCCGCATCTCGACTGGGTGCTGAACAGTCGGCGAAGCTATGCGTGCAGTACCTGGCACCCATTATCAAGAACCGCCAGTACAACTTCCCGCCGCTGGGTCTCAACCAGCTCGTCGGCGCCAGCACCCGGCCGAACGAGCTCACCTACAGCGAGGATTGGTTGCGGCCGGATTACATCCCGCCGCCGGGCCCGCCGCCGCCAGGGCTGCCGGTTCCGTTGGGGGCCGAACCGTTGCCTGCGGAGGCGGTGCCGACCAATGTTGCGGAGGCGGTGCCGACCAATGTTGCGGAG
>CAZLTV010000119.1:2795-6516 GCA_964562545.1 uncultured Mycobacterium sp.
TGCGGAGGCGGTGCCGACCAATGTTGCGGAGGCGGTGCCGACCAATGTTGCGGAGCCGGTGCCGACCAATAGTGTCCAGGCGCCGGCGGCCGCGCCGAGCGGTCCGACTCCGGCAACAGTGAGCGGTCCGTTGCTGCCCGCCGAGGCGATGCCGACCAACCCGGGTGACGGATTGATGGGCATGATGGTGCCGTCGGGAGCGGGCTCATGACGGCGGGCCCGCGTGTCATGAAGGCGGCTGTCGCGGCGCTCGCCCTGGTTACCGCGGGGTGCGGTGGTTGGCAAGGCCTGAACTCTGTTCCGCTGCCAGGTGTGCAGGGTGTCGGACCGGGTTCGTTCACCATCCAGGCCGTCATGCCCGACGTCGACAACGTCGAACGCAATTCCCGTGTTCGGGTCGGCGACGTCAACGTCGGAACGGTCACCGAGATCGAACGCGACGGCTGGGACGCGTTGGTGACGATGTCGCTGAACCCGGACGTCGTGTTGCCGGCCAACGCGACCGCCAAGGTCGGCCAGACCAGCCTGTTGGGCTCTCAGCACATCGAGCTAGCGGCGCCCACAGAGGTACCCCCGGTGGGCCGGTTGACCGCGGGGGCGGTCATACCAAAGGCATCCTCGGGTGCGTATCCGACGACCGAACAGGCGCTGGCCGCGGTGGCGTTGCTGCTTAACGGCGGCGGGCTGGGCAACATCCAGGACATCACCGATGCACTGTCCACCGCATTCTCGGGACGCGAGAACGATCTGCGCAGCCTGATCGAGCAGCTCGACATCGCAGTCGGCCACCTCGACGACCAGACCGACGACATCATCGCCACCTCGGAAAGCCTGAACAACCTGGTCGGCCAGATCGCCGACCAGAAACCGGTGGTGGATAGGGCGTTACAGACCATCCCTGATGCGCTGGCAGTGCTGCGCGACCAGCGTGACTCGCTGGCCGAAGCGTTGGTGCAGCTGGGACGGTTCAGTGCGCTGGCGGCAGACTCGGTCAACCAGACCAGGGAGTCGCTCGTCGCCGAGCTTGAGGACATCGGACCGGTGCTGCAGTCGTTGGCCGACGCCGGGCCCGCGCTGACCCGAGCGCTGAGCTTCCTTCCCACGTTCCCGTTCCCGAAGGAGACCCTGACCAACTGGATGCGCGGCGATTACGCGAACCTGACTCTGGTCGTGGACCTCACGTTGTCTCGCCTGGACGCCGGCTTTTTCACCGGTACCCGGTGGGAGTGCAATCTGACCTGGCTGGAGCTGCAATGGGGTCGCACGATCGGACAGATGCCCAGCCCGTGCAACCACAACGTCCCGCCCCCCGGTGCGAATCCCCTTGTTGCGCCTTACCGTTGGGATCAGGGGCGTTGACATGCGGGTGACCAGACAGATGCTGATCCAGTTGGCGGTCTTCTCGATGTTGGCCATCGCAGCGGTGGCAATCATGGTGTTCGGCTACATGCGGTTGCCAGCAATGGTCGGTATCGGGCAGTACCGGGTGACCCTCGAGCTGCCGGAGACCGGTGGGCTCTATGAACGGTCCAACGTCACCTACCGCGGATCGCAGGTGGGCATCGTGGACAGTGTCTCGCTGACCGACACCGGTGTGGCGGCAGTGTTGTCACTCGATTCCGGTGTCCAGATCCCGGCCGACCTCATCGCCGAGGTGCGTAGCCAGTCCGCGGTGGGCGAGCAGTTCGTCCAGTTGTTGCCGCAGAGCGCGGATGGGCCTCGGCTGCGCAACGGCGATGAGATCCCGGCTGAACGGGTGCGGATGCCCGCCGACGTGAATGCGGTGTTGGACCTGACAAACCAAGGTCTACAGGCGATCCCGAAGGACAACCTGCGTACGGTTGTCGACGAGGCCTACGTGGCCGTCGGCGGGCTCGGGCCCGAACTGCGGCGACTCGTCAACGGGTCGACCACGCTTGCGATTGACGCAGCCGAGAACCTCGATTCATTGACGACCCTGATCGACGATTCCCAACCGATCCTTAACTCTCAGACCGACACAGCCGGGTCGATCCAGGCCTGGGCGCGCAACCTGGCGGGCATCACCGGGCAACTCCAGCAGCAGGACTCGGCGGTAGCCGGCATCCTCGACAAGGGCCCGGGCGCGGCCGAGGAAACCCGGGCGCTGTTCGACCAACTGCAGCCCACGTTGCCGATCGTGCTGGCCAACCTGGTAAGCGTCGGCGAGGTCGCGGTGACCTACCAGCCGTCTCTGGAGCAGCTACTAGTGTTGCTGCCCCAAGGAACCGCGGTCACGCAGGCCGTCGGTGTGCCCAAGCGAGGCACCAAACAGGATTACATGGGCGATTCACTGGTGTTCAACCTGAACCTGAACCTGCCCCCACCATGCACGACCGGCTTTCTTCCGGCTCAACAGCAGCGCGGGCCGACGTTTGAGGATTATCCAGATCGTCCTGCTGGAGATGTGTATTGTCGGGTGCCGCAGGACGGTCCGTTCAATGTGCGCGGCGCACGGAACCTCCCCTGCATCACGGTGCCGGGCAAGCGGGCCCCGACCGCGAAAATGTGTGAAAGCGACGAGGAGTATGTGCCGCTGAACGACGGATGGAACTGGAAGGGCGACCCGAACGCGACCCTGTCCGGTCAGGACGTTCCCCAGTTGCCGCCGGGCTCACCACCTGCGCAAGCAGCTCCGCCACCGGCTCCGACCCCACCCTCTATGGCAGCCGCGGAGTATGACCCGGCGAGTGGCACGTACGTTGGACCGGACGGACGTGTGTACACACAGTCCAACCTGGCCCAAAGTGCCGCAGAGGAGCAAACATGGCAAACGATGCTGCTGCCCCCGACGGGGAATTGACGGCGTCGAACGCAGCGGATTCGACAGCGAAGCCCACCGGGGCGGAGTCGAGCGCTGCTGAACCCGGTTCGGCGTCGAGCGCCACCGAACCCGAGTCGACCGCTGTTGAACTCACCGCCAGCGATGAGTCGACTCCGGAAGCCGAGGCTGACGACCGCGGCGACCACTCTGAGTCCGTCAACGCTGAGGTCGACGAAACTGACGCCGAGGGCACCGGGGACGACGTCGCGGGCGAGCAGGTTGCCAAACGTGGCCCCATGTCGCACGTCGGGGTCGCGCTGATCGCGGGCCTCGTCGGCGTCATCGCATTGGCGGGGTTGACCGGCTGGCTGGGCTTCCGGGCCTACCAATCCGATCAGGACCAGGAACTGCGCAGTCTGTTCCTGCAGGTGGGCCGTCAGGGCGCGTTGAACCTCACCACGATCGACTGGGAGAACGCCGATGCCGACGTGCAGCGCATCCTCGACTCGGCGACCGGCACGTTCTATGACGATTTCCAGCAGCGCGCTGAGGCATTCGCCGAGGTGGTCAAACAGGCCCAGTCGAAATCAGAGGGCACGATTGCCGAGGCGGGGCTGGAATCAGTCAGCGGCGACGAGGGGCAGGTGCTCGTGGCGGTAACGGTGCGGACGTCGAACCTCGGGGCGCCTGAGCAGGCGCCACGGGCGTGGCGGATGCGCATCTCGGTGCAGAAGGTCGACGACGAGGCCAAGGTGTCCAACGTGGAGTTTGTGCCGTGAGCAAAGACAGTGACGAGAAGACGACCGGACTCCTCGACGAGGGCGCGGGTTCCGGGGTGACCGCCGACGACGGAGCCGACGTGGACGCAGGAGCCGATACCACCACCGGCGTGGCCGAGTCCGCCGAGTCTGACGCCGCCGAGTCTGACGCCGCCGAGTC
>CAZLTV010000119.1:6616-9771 GCA_964562545.1 uncultured Mycobacterium sp.
CCGCCGAGTCTGACGCCGCCGAGTCTGACGCCGCCGAGTCGGAAACGACGGACACGGTGAAGGGTCTCGAGTCCGCTGCCGCGGCTGTGGCCGCGAGTGAAGAGAGCGCAACCGCCGGGCCAGGCGAGACTGACGCCGCAACCGAAGAGTCCGCAACCGCCGCGGATTCAGCCGAGACTGCGGGGGAGGGTGAGCAGCCCGACCCGGGTGCGGCCAAGGCGCCGAAGCGTCCGATCCAGTGGTCGCGCGTCGCCGCGTACGGCCTGTTGCCGGCACTGGCTTTGGTGCTCGCGTTGAGCGCCGGATACCTGAAGTGGCAGGCCACCTCGGTTACCGACGCGCAAGACGCCGCACAGTCGGCGATACAGGCCGCCACCGACAGCACAATCGCCCTGCTGTCCTATTCACCGGACTCCGTAGAAGAGCAACTCGGTGCGGCCCGGGATCTGTTGACCGGAGAATTCCAGCAGTCCTACACCGATCTGACCAACGACGTGGTCATCCCCGGCGCCAAGGAACAGCAGATCTCGGCGGTCGCCTCGGTACCGGCCGCGGCGTCGGTGTCGGCGGATCCGAACCAAGCCGTGGTGCTGTTGTTCGTCAATCAGACGGTGACCGTTGGGGGGCAGCCGCCCACCGATACGGCGTCCAGCGTCCGGGTGACATTGGAAAACGTCGACGGCCGTTGGCTGATCTCCCAGTTCGACCCCGTCTAACCGCGCGCTTTCCTCGCGCCGGGATGGGTGCGGGCCAGAAGCGGAAGCAGCATTCGATGGGGTGCCAACCGGTACAGCACGGCCGCCGCCCGGTTCGGAATTCCCGGGACGATCACCGATCTACCGCGGGCCAGGTCATCGACTGCGGTCCTGGCGATCTCGTCGGCGTTGCGCCACAGGAACTTCGGAAGCAGCTTCTCGGCCTCGTCGTCGGGAATGCCTGCCGATTCGCCGAAGCCGGTGCGCACCGGGCCCGGGCACAAGGTCGACACAGTGACGCCGCTGCCGCGCAATTCGGCGCCCATGGCCTCGGTGTAGGACAGGACGAACGCCTTCGCCGCACCGTAGGACGCCTGCCAGGGCACCGGCCCGAAGGCTCCGACAGAGGCGACGTTGAGGACAGCGCCGCGGCCGCGGATGGCCATGCCCGGTACGAAGCGGCTGCACAGGTCGACCACCGCGGCGACGTCGACCTCGACGAGCCGCAGCTCGGCCTCGGGATCGGCGTGAGCCACCGCGCCGGCAGTGGCCAGTCCAGCGTTGTTGATCAGGATGTCGACGTGCACTCCCAGCGCGGCCACCCGATCGGGCAGTGCCGCGCGCTGCTCCCGATCGCTCAGGTCGGCGGCCAGCACGCCAGCACCGCCAAGGGATTCGGCAAGCTCATTCAGAAGGTGTTCGCGCCGCGCGACCAGAACCACCTGGTAGCCGCGACCGGTGAACTCGCGGGCCATGTGTTCGCCGATGCCTGAGGACGCACCGGTGACCAGGACCGCGCCCGATGCTGATGGCGGCGGCATCACCATGGTTCGGAGCCTAGCCTGAGCTCATGACGGTGCGCCGACTCGCGCCGGCCGACGCCCAGATGTACTGGATGTCGCGGGCCATACCCAACGACCAATTCCTGGTGTACGCCTTCGGCGGCGCGCCGTGCGACATCGAACCCGCGGTGCAAGCGATCGTGCGGCGGGCCCAGACCAGTACGGAGCTGGCGCTGCGGGTCGCCGATACGGAGTGCTGGAGGTACCCGCAGTGGCAGCGGTGCGAGGTTGGTGCGGACCGGGTTGTCGTGCACGAGCTGGCTGAACCGACGTGGCATTCCTGCCTGCAGGCGGTGGCGGGTCTTGCCGACGATCAATTGGACGCCGCGGTGACGCCCTGGCGGCTGCATGTCTTCGGCGGTGTCGAAGACCTTCCCGGCGCTGGCCGCGGCGTGGTGGCGGTGTTGCAGATTTCGCATGCGCTCGGAGACGGCCAGCGGTCATCGGCGCTCGCCGGCTATCTGTTTGGCCGCCCAAGTCCGATTCCGCCACCGGTGTCGGTCCGCCATGCGCTGGCCATGATGGGGCCACGGGCTTTCGCGGCGGCACGTGCTCACCGCGGGCTTGTTCGTGACGAGTCTGCGGGACTGGTTCCGGCGCCGGCGTTTCCGCGACCGGTTCTACGCAGCAACGCACGTCCGGGTGGCGCACGTCGAATCCGGATGATGTTGCGTGAACGGGGCACCTTGCCGGGCCCTACGGTGACCGTGGCCGTGTTGACCGCGGTGGCGGCGGCGTTGTCGGGCCATCTGGGCGAGCTCGGTGAAGACACCGCCCAGCTGGGAGCCGAGGTGCCGATGGCCAAGTCGGGGATACGGCGGGCCAACAACCATTTCGGCAATGTCGGCGTGGGGCTGCATCCTCGGTTGGCGACCGCTGAGCGTCGTCGCGCGATAGCGCTCGACCTGTACGAGAGGCGTCGCCGCGCCGGGCACCCTGCGATGCGGGCCGAATCCGCCGCCTTCGCAGTGGTCCCGGCGCCGTTACTGCGTTGGGGTGTGGCGCAATTCGATCCGAACGTGCGCTCGGACATGGTCACCGGCAATACGGTGGTGTCTAGTGTGAACCGGGGTGCCAAGGATCTGCGATTCGGAGCCGCCCCGGTCGTGTTCACCACCGGCTTTCCCGGGCTGTCGCCGATGATGGGGCTGACCCACGGCGTGCACGGCATCGGTGACACGATCGCGATCAGCGTGTACGCGGCCGACTCGGCGGTCGGCGATATCGATGCCTATGTCGAGCGGCTCGCGCGCGAACTGAGACTCTAGGTTTTGGGCCCTGGGGTTGTTTCGGCGGCGGGAGCCTAGTTGTCGCCTAGTTGTGGCTTAGTTGTCGCGGCCTTGCCGCGTAGTGGTTGTCGCGGCCCCGCCGCGCTGTGGTTGTTGCGGCTCCGCCGCGTTGTGGTTGTTGCGGCTCCGCCGCGCTGTAGTTGTCGCCATATTCCGGCCCGGGGCTGACGAACCGGGGCCCTGCCGGTTCCAGGGATTCTGGCTGCCCATCCAACCGATACACGACTGCGGCATCTTTGGGGGTTGGTCGGCCGCCGCGTGACAGATGGCCTAGATTTTGTTGCATGACTGCCTACGACACTGCACTCGATGTCGGCGTGCTGATCCTG
>CAZLTV010000120.1:0-9648 GCA_964562545.1 uncultured Mycobacterium sp.
GCTCGAGGCACGGGACGGTGGACTCGAAGGACCTGGAGCTTGAGCGATGAGCAGGCGACACCGATGAGCCCTCGGGCGAAGAGCAGGGGACACCGATGAGCGCGCCGGTCGGGAAGCCCGCGGTGTCGCCGCTGCGTGCGGCAGTGGTTGTTGTTGCGGGGTTCGCGCTGGCCGGTGTGGTGCTCGGGGTGTTGTGGGCCTGGCTGGCCCCCGGTATTGGCGGCGTGGTGGCGCTGACCGAGGACGGCGAGCGGGTGCAGGCTTACCTGGGTAACGAATCGGAACACTGGTTCACTGCTGCGACGCTGGTTGTCGGCCTGCTGTCGGTGCTGGCGGTGGTCGGTGCGACGCTGGTGTGGCAGTGGCGTGCACATCGCGGCCCGCTGCAGGCGTTCGCGCTCATCGTGGGGATGTTGTCGGCATCGGCGGTCACAGCCGGCGTGGGCGCGTTGGCGGTGCGCTGGCGCTACGGCGCGATCGACATCGCGGCGGCCCCGGTTTCCCAGGAGAACCGGGTGTACTACGTCGTCGAGGCGCCATCGGTGTTCTTCGGGCATTCTCCGCTGGTGATCGCGGCCACGCTCGTGCTGCCCGCGGCGGTGGCTGCAACGGGGTACCTGCTGTGTGCGGTGGCGTCGCCACGTGATGATCTGGGTGGCTGGCCGCCCGTCGACTACCCGGAGGACCTTATAGATCGAACCGGGACAGCGGTGCACGCTCCACCCGTCGGCCCGTGATCACCTTCGCGCTGATCTTGGCGAGGGTGAGCATGCCGCGGTAAGTCGACGGGTTGAGAAGTGTCGGCCACTTGGTTCGCTTGATATGGGTGCGCAGCGGCTGCCCGGCGAAGCGTTCCCGCAGCCAGCGCAGTGTCATCGGCGCCGACATCGGGTGCAGTAGTAGGTGTTCGCTGAGCATGTCGCGGTGATAGGTCACTCGCGCGCCGCCGCGGGCGTAGATCTCGGTCAGGGTGTCGATGTCGTCGACCGAGATGATCCGGTCGTGGACAGCTTGCACGATCAAGACGGGGACCTTGGGCGCCGAGGTGCCGAGTTTGATGCTGTCGAAGACGTGCTGGACCTCGGGGGATAGCAAGATCTCCTCGAGCGGGCGGTCGATCATGTCGGCCATGTCCTTGCCGGCCATCGACAGCATCGCGTGGGCGGTCGTCATCCGCTGGATGCGCGTGAGCATGGCCTTGCCCTCTTGGGTGGCGTGCTCTTGGATGATGCGGTCCAGCTCGGGGTAGATCTGGCTCAGGGCCGCCACGACTAGCGCGGGCAGGCCAGCGTAGATGCTGGCGTTGAGGCGGCGAAAGGCATGACCGAGGTCGCCGACCGGTGAGCCGAGTACCGCACCGACGACGTTGAGTTCGGGGGCGTAGCTGTCCTGTACCTCCGCCGCCCACGCTGATGCCAGCCCGCCGCCGGAGTAGCCCCATAGTCCTATCGGGGCGTCGGGGCGAAGGCCGAAGGTCTCGTGGTTGATGGCCGCCCGGATGCCGTCGAGGACGTGGTAGCCCGGCTCATACGGTGCGCCCCACATGCCTGTCGAGCCCTCGTGATCGGGAACCGAGACCGCCCAGCCCTCGGCGAGAGCGGCGGCGACGAGCAGGAACTCGAACTGTGCGACGGCGCCGACCGCCTTCGCCCCCCGGCGCAGCGCATACGACGGGAAGCATCGCCCGGCGATGGCGTCGATGGCGCACTGATAGGACACGATGGGCAACGGTGCGGTGTCGTCCCGCTCGGTGGGGATCACGACTGTGGTTACCCCGGCCTGAGGTGCGCCCTTGAAGTCGGCGGTGCGGTACAGCAGCTGGGTGGCGGTGAACTTTTGCGGGATGAACCCCAAGAACGCCAGCTCGACGTCGCGTGAACGCAGTACGGTGCCGGGCCGGGCGTGTTCGAAGCCGGCCGGTGGCTGGTAGAAGGGGTCTTTGTCGGGGACGATCGGGGAACTTTTCGGCGGCAGCGGTTCGTGGGGGGCCCGGCCGATCCAATCGGCGCCCGAAGATCGCGCCACGCCACCTACGTCCATCTAGGCGACGCTACGTAAGAAACCACTAAGAATCCAGTGGACTCACCCTGGCGGTCGAAGTGCAGCAAATTCGTCGGTGACTCGATAGTGGGAGTCGGTGAACCGATAGAGCGCCGCCGGGCGCCCGCCGCTTCGCCCGGAACGGGCGGTGGTTCCGGTCCGGGTGATGACCTGGCGGCGTTCGAGTACGCGCTGCAGGTTGGTGGCGTCAACGGGATGTCCCAACGCCGCGCTGTAGATGTCGCGCAGCGTGGAGATGACGAATTCGGTGGGGGCCAAGCCGAACCCGATGTTCGTATAGGACAGTTTGGCCACCAGGCGGGTGCGGGCGTGCTCGACCATCGGGCCGTGATCGAAGGCCATCGACGGTAGGTCGCTGACTGGATGCCATCGCGTGTCGGAAGGCAGCTCGGGTGTTGCGGGAAATGGCACGAGTCCGAGGAACGTCGAGGCGATCGTGCGGGGGCCTGGAACGCGGTTGGGGTCGGAGAAGACGGCGAGCTGCTCCAGG
Source organism: uncultured Mycobacterium sp. (assembly GCA_964562545.1). Lineage (GTDB taxonomy): Bacteria > Actinomycetota > Actinomycetes > Mycobacteriales > Mycobacteriaceae > Mycobacterium. The sequence continues at coordinate 2,552 of CAZLTV010000120.1, forward strand.
TGAGCAAGCTCACGCAGGTCCACCTTTTCGGCGAGCTGACGGCGCACCGAGCTCGTCAGGTCCTCGTCGGCGTTGAGCTGACCGCCCGGCAGCGACCATTTGCCGCGTTCGGGGTCAAGCGCACGTTGCCACAACAGCACGTGAAGTGCGGGTTTACCGCTGGTGTCGGGTGTGGGTAGTAGGCGGACCTGGAACACCACGGCCAGCACCTCGTGTTGAGTGCTAATATGAGGCATGTTTTCGATTGTAAGTCGAAAACCCGGACGGAGTGAATGGAGGCGGAAATGACGGTCTGCGACCAGATCCCCGCTAACGACCTGAGCGCCCGGATCGTCGACGGTCCCGGCGGCTATTCCGGCGTCGACGCTGACGAGCAGTGGGCGGCCGAGGTCCGCCGCCTCGTCGAACTTCGTGGCGCAACGCTGCTGGCGCACAACTACCAGCTGCCTGCCATCCAGGATGTGGCCGACCACGTCGGAGACTCGCTGGCGCTGTCCCGGATCGCTGCCGAGGCGCCGGAAGAGACGATCGTCTTCTGCGGTGTGCACTTCATGGCCGAGACCGCCAAGATCCTCTCGCCGGCCAAGACGGTGCTGATCCCCGACCAGCGGGCAGGATGCTCGCTGGCCGATTCGATCACCGCCGACGAACTTCGCGCCTGGAAAGCCGAACATCCGGGGGCGGTGGTGGTCTCCTACGTCAACACCACCGCGGCGGTGAAGGCCGAGACGGATGTCTGCTGCACCTCATCGAATGCGGTGGAGGTAGTGGCCTCGATCCCCGAGGACCAAGAGGTGCTGTTTTGCCCCGACCAGTTCCTGGGCGCCCACGTGCGACGGATGACTGGTCGCAAGAACCTGCACGTATGGGCCGGCGAATGCCACGTGCACGCGGGCATCAACGGTGACGAACTCGCCGAGCAGGCCCGCACCCACCCCGATGCGGCACTGTTCGTCCATCCCGAATGCGGCTGCGCCACCTCGGCGCTCTATCTGGCCGGAGAGGGTGCCTTCCCCGAGGACCGCGTCAAGATCCTGTCCACCGGGGGGATGCTCGACGCGGCACGCGAGACCGGAGCACGCCAGGTGCTGGTGGCGACCGAGGTTGGCATGCTGCACCAGTTGCGCCGCGCCGCACCCGATGTCGATTTCCAGGCCGTCAACGACCGCGCCTCATGCCGATACATGAAGATGATCACCCCCGCAGCACTGCTGCGCTGTCTGGTGGAAGGTGCCGACGAGGTTCACGTCGACGTCGAGACTGCCCGGCGCGCACGCCTGAGCGTGCAGCGCATGATCGAGATCGGCCAGCCCGGCGGCGGCGAATGACCCTTTCGCGCGGCTGTGGGGGCGCTGGTCTATGGCGTCAGCGCGCCGACGTGGTCGTCATCGGCACCGGGGTGGCGGGGCTGGCGGCGGCGCTAGCCGCGCATCGGCGCGGTCGAAAGGTTGTGCTGCTGAGCAAAATCGGCGAGACCGCTACCTTCTACGCCCAGGGTGGTATCGCTGTGGTGCTGCCGGACAGCTTCCGAGATACCGATGACTCGATCGACTCCCACGTCGCCGACACCCTGGCGGCCGGGGCTGGGCTCTGCGACCCCGAGGCCGTGCGTTCGATCGTCTCCGACGGCTACCGTGCGGTCTCCGAACTGGTCGGCCGGGGAGCCCACTTCGATGAATCAAAGCCGGGGCACTGGGCCCTGACCAGAGAGGGCGGACACTCCCGCCGCCGCATCATCCACTCCGGAGGTGACGCCACCGGCGCCGAGGTGCAGCGCACGCTGAACCAGGCGGCAACCCAACTCGACATCCGTCGTAACCATGTCGCGATGGAGTTGGTGGTCGACGACGGCGCCGTATCCGGTGTGCTGGTGCACAGTCAGGAGGGTCTCGGCGTCGTCTACGCGCCGTCGGTCATCTTGGCCACCGGCGGACTCGGGCACCTCTACCAAGCCACCACCAATCCGGACGGGTCGACCGGTGACGGTGTTGCGTTGGCGATGTGGGCCGGCGCCGCGGTCAGCGACATGGAGTTCATCCAGTTCCATCCGACCATGCTGTTCGACCCGGACCGTGCCGGCCGGCGTCCGCTGGTCACCGAAGCGCTACGCGGAGAAGGAGCGATACTCATTGATGCTCGTGGTGATTCAGTGACCGACGGCACCCACCCGATGGGTGACCTGGCGCCGCGCGATGTGGTCGCAGCCGCGATCGAGGCCCGGCTCGCCGAAACCGGTGATGCTTGCGTCTATCTCGACGCGCGCGGGGTCGACGATCTTGCGACGCGTTTCCCGACCGTCACCGCGGCCTGCCGGCAAGCGGGGATCGACCCCATCCACCAGCCAATCCCGGTGGTGCCCGGCGCACACTACAGCTGCGGCGGTGTCGTCACCGATACCGACGGCCGCACTGAGGTCGCCGGGCTGTTCGCCGCCGGGGAGGTCGCTCGCACCGGGATGCACGGTGCAAACCGGTTGGCATCCAACAGCTTGCTCGAAGGGCTGGTCGTCGGAGGACGCGCCGGTGAGGAGGCCGCGCGGCACGCGGCCGAAGCCGGCCCGCCCCGGGTGAGCACCCCAGCTCAGCCGGTACGCCCCGCGGTCTCGCGCACCGAGCTGCAACGGGCGATGACCCGGCACGCGTCGGTCGTCCGTACCGGCGACGGGTTGGCTCAGCTGGATGATCTGCTCGCCGGCGCCCCCACCGCGGCGCTGGCCTCCCGCGGCGCCGTCGAAGGTGCGGCGCTGACCAGCGTGGCCGGGGCGGTCCTTGCCGCTGCGCGGGCGCGCACCGAGTCGCGGGGATGCCACCACCGCGCCGATTTCCCGAACACCGATCCGGCGCAGGCGCATAGCCGGACCCTGGTGTCAGAGGCGGTGGCACGTTGATGACACTGACCGACGCTGAGATCACCGACGCCCGCGCCGTGATCTCCCGCGCGCTCGACGAAGACCTGCGCTACGGCCCGGATGTGACGACGCTGGCCACTGTTGCCGCCGATACGACCACGACCGCATCGATGATCAGCCGGGAACCGGGCGTCATTGCGGGCTCCGACCTGGCGCTGATGGTCCTCGACGAGGTGCTCGGTGTAGACGGCTACCAGGTCGTCCACCGCGTGCCGGACGGGACGCGGCTCGACCGGGGCGGGGCGGCACTGACCGTCGAGGGTCCGACCCAGGGCCTGCTGACGGCCGAACGCACGATGCTCAACCTGGTTTGTCACCTGTCCGGGATCGCCACCGCGACGGCCGCTTGGGTCGACGCGGTCTCCGGAACTCACGCCCAGATCCGGGACACCCGAAAGACCCTGCCGGGGCTGCGCGCATTGCAGAAGTATGCGGTACGGGTCGGGGGCGGGGTGAACCATCGCATGGGGCTCGGCGACGCCGCGCTGATCAAGGACAACCATGTGGCCGCGGCAGGATCGGTGGTTGCCGCGTTGCGGGCCGTGCGCGAGACCGCCCCGGACCTGCCGTGCGAGGTGGAAGTGGACTCCCTCGAACAGCTCGACGAAGTCCTGTCCGAAGACGTCGAGCTCATCCTGTTGGACAACTTTCCGGTCTGGCAGACCCAGATCGCGGTGCAACGTCGCGATGCGCGGTCTCCGAAGACCAAGCTGGAGTCCTCGGGAGGGCTGTCACTGCCGAACGCCGGCGACTACGCGGGTACCGGGGTGGACTACCTCGCGGTGGGTGCGCTCACCCACTCGGTGGCGGTGCTCGATCTGGGGTTGGATCTGTAGGCCGTGGCGAGAACCTCGGGGGGTTCGGGGCTGTCGGCTTTCGCATTGGCGGTCGCCCTGGTCTCGCTCGGGCTGGCGATCTCGGCGCTGCTGCGGCAGTGCGACAGCACGCCCGACTACACCCAATCCCAGCGCGACGACGCCCGGGTGAGGCTGTGCACGGCATTCGCCACGGTGCGCACCGGGGTGGCCACCAACACCAACCGTGAGCCCCCGGGTGGTTTCGACGATGTTGCCGGGGCGCTCGCGGCGTCCGCCAACGCCCGGGTGGCGCTGTTCGACGGCGGTCAATATTTGCTGGCCAGAATGGACCCGGCCGCACCCGAGGTGCTCGCGGCGCAGGTCCGCGGCTTCGCCGACCTGCTGATGGACATCGGGGCCGCCGCCACTGCGGGCGTGCCGAACTCCGATCCGGTGCAGGCCAGCCGGCTCGAGCAGGCCGAGTCTGCCAGCGCCCGCATTGACGCCCTGTGCGCCTGACTTTCAGGCTGGCGCCGGTCCGCGGCGCACCAATGCCAGCACCACCGCGGCCATGGCAAACAGCGCGGAGAACACTCGGTTGAGCACTGTCTGCTGGCGGGGGGTGCGCAGCCAGCTCAACAGGCGTCCGGCAAGGCCGGTGTAGAGGCCCATAACGACTAGGTCGACCGCGACCATCGTCGTGCCGATGGCCAAGTATTGGGGTAGCAGCGGTGCTGTCGGCACCACGAACTGCGGCATCACCGCCAGGAAGAACACCAACGCCTTGGGGTTGCTCGCATTGACCAGAAAGCCGCGCGTCAGCAGCGAGGCCCGGCCGCCGGCGACGGTGTGGTCCACCTGCGCGCCCAGATCGGTGGTGACCGCACGCCACTGCCGCACCGCCAGGTATGCCAGGTACGCCACACCCAGCCACTTGATGACCGTGAACGCCAGGATCGAATTGGCCACGGCCGCTCCGAGCCCGACGGCCACGAGTACCAGCTGCAACATCAGCCCCACCTCGAGCCCGACGATGCTCCAGTAACCCCGCCTGATGCCGTGTGTCGCCCCGGTGGCCATCGACTGCACCGCGCCCGCGCCGGGCGATACTGCGATCACGATCGCCGCGCCGAAGAACGCCAGCCACACCTGCACCGTCACGTCGACAGTCTGTCAGGCGGTGGTGACACGCTAAAGGCTGTCGAGATCGAGGGCGCGCTACGGCTTGTCGATGTCGGCGACGAACACCGCGACTTTCCTGGCCTGACGGCGGGCCATGGCGGGCAGCACGTCCACACCGTCGCCGTTGGGGACGATCCGCGGATTGACGATGTGGATTTGGTCACGGGACATCGTGACCTCGGCTTGGCCGGCGGCCAGCACGTTCTTGGCCCAATCGGTCTTGCCGTGGCCCAGCACGATCGCCAGCTGGGAGTCATTGCGGTAAGCGGTGACCACGGCCTCGTAGTCCGCGCCAGACCTACGACCTCGGTGTTTGATGACCGAGAGTCCAGGAACCTTGCCGGCCAGCGGCTTGACGACCGGGTTGAAATACTTGATCTGGATTCGATCGAGCCACTCCGGGAACATCCGCGGCAGGTCTGCCATGACGCCTCCAAATCGATTTGGCCTGCTCTGGGACAATAGACAGCGTGAATGTATCGCCAGCGTCCCTGCGGCGCATCGATCTGCGTGGCACCACGCTGTCGGCGGCCGGTCTGCGGGCTGCGCTGCCGCGCGGCGGTGTCGACGTCGACGCCGTCGTACCGACGGTCAGACCCATCGTCGAGGCGGTCGCCGAAGGTGGCGCGCAGGTTGCGCTGGACTACGGTGCTTCGTTCGACGGCGTCCGGCCCGGCCAGGTCCGCGTCCCGTCTGAAAAGCTTGTCGCGGCACTCGAGGCCCTCGACCCGGAGGTGCGCACCGCGCTGGAGGTTGCCATCGAGCGGGCCCGCGCGGTGCACGCCGATCAGCGCCGGACCGATACCACCACCACGCTCGCGCCGGGCGCCACGGTGACAGAACGGTGGGTGCCGGTCGAACGGGTCGGCCTTTATGTTCCTGGTGGCAACGCCGTCTACCCGTCGAGCGTCGTGATGAACGTGGTGCCTGCCCAGACCGCCGGGGTCGACTCGCTGGTCATCGCCAGCCCGCCGCAGGCCGACTTTGCCGGACTGCCGCATCCGACGATCCTGGCGGCCGCGGCACTGCTGGGTGTCGCCGAGGTGTGGGCGGTCGGGGGTGCGCAGGCCGTCGCGCTGCTGGCCTACGGCGGCACCGACACCGACGGGGCCGAACTGGCCCACGTCGACATGATCACCGGCCCGGGCAACATCTACGTCACCGCCGCCAAGCGCATCTGTCGCTCACAGGTCGGCATCGACGCTGAAGCCGGCCCGACCGAGATCGCGATTCTTGCCGACCACACCGCCGACGCCGCGCACGTCGCCGCCGACCTGATCAGCCAGGCGGAACACGACGAGATGGCTGCCAGTGTGCTCGTAACCACCAGTGCGCCATTGGCGGACGCCACCGACCGGGAGCTGGCCAGCCAGTTGGAGACCACCGTGCACCGTGAGCGGGTGGCGACGGCGTTGAGTGGTCAACAGTCGGCGATCGTTCTTGTCGACGACATCGATGCCGGGGTCCGCACCGTGAACGCCTACGCCGCCGAGCATCTGGAGATCCAGACCGCCGACGCGGCCGCGGTTGCGGGTCGAATCCGTTCGGCGGGAGCGATATTCGTTGGTCCCTGGTCGCCGGTGAGTCTGGGAGACTACTGCGCGGGCTCTAACCACGTGCTCCCCACCGCGGGGTGTGCACGACACTCCAGTGGGCTGTCTGTGCAGACGTTCTTGCGCGGTATCCACGTCGTGGACTACACCGAGGCGGCACTCAAAGACGTCTCCGGTCACGTGATCACGCTGGCGCAGGCCGAGAACTTGCCCAGCCACGGCGAGGCAGTGCGCCGGAGGTTCGAGCGGTGACAAGCATCCCAGGAGCTGCGATCGGCCTGGACGACCTGCCGCTGCGCGACGACCTTCGCGGCAAGTCGCCCTACGGTGCGCCCCAGCTGGCTGTTCCGGTGCGGCTTAACACCAACGAGAACCCGCACCCGCCCACCCAGGCGCTCATCGACGACGTCGCCGAGTCGGTGCGCCGGGCGGCGGCCGAATTGCACCGCTACCCTGACCGCGACGCGGTGGCGCTGCGCACCGATCTGGCGGGGTACCTCAGTGCCCAGACTGGGATCGCCGTCGGGGTTGAAAACGTCTGGGCGGCCAACGGTTCGAACGAGATCCTGCAGCAGCTGCTGCAGGCCTTCGGCGGGCCCGGGCGCAGCGCGATCGGTTTCGTGCCGTCCTACTCGATGCACCCCATCATCTCCGACG
>CAZLTV010000121.1:0-9639 GCA_964562545.1 uncultured Mycobacterium sp.
GCCGCAGGGTCATCTGGGCGGCTCGGCCGCCGTGGCCGGTTTGGCGGCTCGCCGCTCAGGCCGGTTTGGCGGCTCGCCGCCGTGGGTCCGTCGTATCGACTCCGTCCTGCACCCACGCATCCCGCATCGCCTGAGCCCCCTTCAGCCGCACCCACGCCGCCTCGGTCGCAGTGACCGGAACGGCACTCAACACCCTCACCGGCGACAATGGTTCCGGCAACGCCACATCGTCGACCTCACTGCGGCCCAATAGGAATGCGGTGAAAGGCGCGCCTTGCCACAGTGGAGTCTCCAAATCGATCAGCGCGTCTGGCTCCAGGATTAACCCCTCCACACCCGGCGCGGCAGCCAGCACCGCAATCGAACGCGCCAACCCCACCGGCGCCGGGCCCCGCAACGCGACCGCGACCTCCGCGCGCGGCCCCCGCACCGGATCGGCCATCAGCTCCGCCGGATCCACCATCGGATGCTTCGAGCATCCCAGCGAGACATACTGCGTGCCAGCATCATCGGGCATCACGAACCTCACGATGTCGATCCGTTCGGAGCCGAGGAACGTGACGCTGGCCTCGTCCGGCCGCGCCACGACACCAACCCCGGCGAAATGTTCGACAAGATGGGCCCGCACCGCCGCCAGGACATCGCTCATCGGCCCGCCATCCCCCTCGTCAAATCGCCTCCGGCACCCGGCCGCTCGGCCGTAACGCCTGACCGCACCCGAGACACGAACTCGCTACCCGTCCAGACCTTCGGCGTGCAACCAAAAAGACCTACGCGCGCAACAATTTTCAATGCGCAACATCCGTCGTGACGAACAGCTCGACAACTCCCGAACCGAAACCACCGACCGTCGCCGACATGCCGGACGGGGTCAGATCGTCAAGCGGGCCAGCAAATCCCGACCCCGCTCAGCGCTCTGCGGGTCGCACAGCACGTCATAGCGCCCGGCCACCAACTGCATGGTCGAGCTGAAATCTCTTGTCCCCCGCGCCATCGCATACGGAATGGCGGAGGTGATGAGCCCAAAGAACACGCCGGCCACTAACCCGGTAACCAGCGCGCTCCACGGATTGGGGCTGAAAAAGCCCAAAATCAGACCAATGAACAGACCTAACCACGCCCCGGTGAGCACACCGCCACCGAGCACCTTCGGCCACGTCAATCGGCCGGTCACCCGCTCCACCTGCATGAGGTCAACGCCCACGATCGTCACCTGCTCGACCGGGAACTGCTGATCCGATAGGTAATCGACGGCACGCTGCGCCTCGGCGTAGGTCGGATACGAGCCGACCGGCCACCCCTTGGGAGGGGTCGGCAGACCGACTGGGCGGCCGCGTCCCGAGGCGGGGACGCCGGCTGCCGCACCTGGATTCTGTCCGGGCTGGAACGGGCTGGTCATGTCCTTGAACTCCTTCGATAACGCGACATATCCGCAACTGTCTCTATCATTGTCTTCAACGTCAACGCGTCGGTCGCCCGAATGGTGCCCGCGCTGACCCCACCTCGGCGAGGTGCCACTACGCTAGGTTGATCAGCATGACAAATCCGGACGACGACGCAGGCCGAAACGAACGTTCCGAGTCCACCACGAGCGGGGCGGAACCTCCATTCGGCGGGCACGAAGGACCGACGAGCGAGCAGGCCCCCGGCGCTCCGATCCCGCCCGGAGCCGCCGACGACACCCCACCGGCCTACGGCGGGCCGCCATCGAGCTACGCGCCGCCGAGCTACACCCCCTCGTCCGGATATCCGCCACCGCCGCCCGGCGGGTACCCACCACCTCCGGGTGGGTATGGCCCGCCTCCCGGTGGGTATCCACCGCCATATCCCGACGCCGGCGCGCCACTCCCAGGGGGCTATCCGCCTCCCTACCCCGACGCTCCCGGGCCCTACTCCGGCTACGGCCAACCGCCCTATCCGCCACCACCGCCATACGGACCGGGTGGTTATCCGGCAGCCGACCTCGGCTACGGCGCTCCCCCATCACAGACAACAAACCAGTTGGCGATCGCATCGCTGATCGCCTCGATCATCGGGGTGTGCTGCGGCATCGGATCGATCGTCGGGATCGTGCTCGGCATCGTCGCACTCAACCAGATCAAGCAACGCGGCCAGGGTGGACAGGGCCTGGCCATCGCAGGCATCGCGGTGGGCGGCGTGACGCTGCTGATCAGCCTCGTGTGGACCTTCACGGTCCTCGCAAGCTGACAGACGGCCGTCGGGCGCGGCCTAGGCCGGCGGGGTGAACGGCCGGCCCACGCGCCGCATTCCCGCAGCGCGCCCCTGCCCCGCGATCACCAGGGCCATCTTGCGGCTCGCCTCGTCGATCATCTCGTCACCGAGCATCACCGCTCCCCTGGCTCCGCCGGCCCGCGAGGTATGCCACTCGTAGGCCTCCAGGATCAGTTCGGCATGGTCGTATGCCTCCTGGCGGGGACTGAAGATCTCGTTGCCTGCCTCGATCTGACCGGGGTGCAGCACCCATTTGCCGTCGTAGCCCAACGCGGCGGAGCGGCCGGCGACCCGCCGGAACGCCTCCACGTCACGGATTTTCAGGTAGGGGCCGTCGATGGCGGCGACACCGTGCGCACGGGCCGCCACCAAGATGCGCATCAAAATGTGGTGATAGGCGTCCCCAACGTCGTAGCCCAGCGGCTGCTCTCCCACCTCGAGCGTGCGCATATTCAGACTCGCCATCAGATCGGCAGGCCCCAACACCAGCGCCTGCACCCGCGGACCCGAGGCGATCGCGTCGATGTTCGTCAACCCCCGGGCATCTTCGATCTGCGCCTCGATCCCGATGCGCCCCACCGGCAGACCGTGGGTGGCCTCCAGCTGGCTGAGCAGCAGGTCCAACGCCTGGACGTGACAGACATCGGTCACCTTGGGCAGCACGACGACGTCGAGCGACGCGCCCGCACGGGCAACGACTTCGATGACGTCAGCGTGAGTCCACGGCGTGGTCCAGTCGTTGACGCGAACGCCGCGCAGCTGGCCCGCCCAGTCCGGGTCGGCCAGCGCGGCCGCGACCTGTGCGCGCGCTTGGGTTTTCGCGTCCGGGGCGACCGCATCCTCAAGGTCGAGAAACACCAGATCGGCGGGGAGCGCCTTGGCCTTCTGAATCATCTTCACGCTGCTGCCTGGCACCGAGAGACATGTGCGACGGGGGCGATACCGGTTTTCCACAACAACACTCTCTACTCTTGACAACCATGGCGTCGGTCAACCGGGTCTACGCGGCCCGCCTCGCGGGGATGGTCGTGCTGGGCCCCGACGGAGAGTCGATCGGTCGCGTCCGGGACGTGGTCATCGGCATCAGCATCGTGCGCCAACAGCCCCGGGTACTCGGATTGGTCATCGAGTTGCTCAGCCGCAGAAGAATTTTCGTTCCCATCCTGCGGGTGACCAACATCGCTCCCGGCGCGGTGACCCTGTCCACCGGAAACGTGTCACTGCGACGCTTCGCCCAGCGACCCGGCGAGGTCCTCGTCCTCGGCCAGGTGCTCGAGACCCGGGTGCGCATCGACGATCCCGACCTGACCCAGCTGTCGGGCATCGACGTCGTCGTCGTCGATCTCGGTATCGAACAACGCCGTACCCGAGATTGGTTGGTGACCAAGGTCGCGGTGCGTCCGCAGCGCCGGCTGGGCCGCCGCAGCAACGTCTACACCGTCGACTGGCAGCACGTTCACGGTCTGACCCCGTCCGGGCTGGCCATGCCCGACCAAGGTGTAGCACAGCTCCTGGAACAGTTTCAGGGGCAACGCCCCATTGAGGTCGCCGACGCCGTGCGCGAGCTGCCGCCCAAGCGCCGCTACGAGGTCGTCAACGCACTCGACGACGAACGCCTCGCCGACGTTCTGCAGGAGTTGCCCGAAGACGAGCAACTCGCGGTGCTGCAGCAGTTACAGACCGATCGCGCCGCCGACGTGCTCGAAGCGATGGATCCCGACGACGCCGCCGACCTGCTGGGCACGATGACACCCGCAGACGCCGAACAGTTCCTGCGCAAAATGGACCCCGAGGACTCCGAGGACGTCCGGCGCCTGCTGAGCCACTCACCGAACACCGCGGGCGGGCTGATGACCTCAGAGCCGGTGGTTCTGGCACCGGACACCACCGTCGCCGAAGCTCTCGCGCGGGTGCGCGACCCCGACCTGACCCCCGCGTTGGCATCGTTGGTGTTCGTCGCGCGACCGCCGACAGCCACCCCCACCGGGCGCTACCTTGGCTGCGTGCACCTCCAGCGCCTCCTGCGCGAACCGCCCGCGGCCCTGGTCAGCGGGATTCTCGACACCGATCTACCGAGCCTTCGACCGGAAGACTCACTGGGCGCGCTGACCCGATACTTCGCCGCCTACAACCTAGTGTGCGGCCCGGTCCTCGACGAAGAGAACCACCTGGTCGGCGCGGTGTCCGTGGACGACGTCCTCGACCATCTACTGCCCGACGACTGGCGCGAGCGCGAAGCCGAGCCGTTGGTCATGACCACCGAGACACCCAAATGAACGAAGCGACCGCCCGCCAGCGGCTGGACACTCCGCGCGTGTCCCGCTCCATCGGCCCGCGCGTGGATGTTGAGGCAGTCGGCAGGTTCAGCGAGAGCATCGCCCGATTTCTGGGCACCGGTCGCTACCTGGCGATCCAGACGATCCTGGTCATCGCGTGGATCCTGCTCAACATGGGTGCATTCGCCTGGCAATGGGACCCGTACCCGTTCATCTTGTTGAACCTCGCGTTCTCCACCCAGGCCGCCTATGCGGCACCGCTGATCCTGCTGGCCCAAAATCGCCAGGAGAACCGCGACCGCGTCTCTCTGGAAGAGGATCGCCGTCGCGCCGAACAGACCAAGGCCGACACCGAATATCTCGCTCGCGAACTGGCAGCCCTGCGCCTGGCCGTCGGCGAGGTCACCACCCGCGACTATCTGCGCCGGGAACTGGAAGAGATCCGCGAGCTGATCATCGAGATGAGTCCGGCCACTGACTCCGCCGACACAACCACCCAGAGCGAGGACAGGCGCGACACCAAACCCGGGTGACACGGCTGTGGCGAATGTTGTTACACAGCCGTGGCCCGATAGGTATGGTGACTTGGTTCACAGGCGATCTAACAGCAAGGACGGGTGAGTGCACATACGCGGACTCTCGGCCCTCCGAGCAATGCAGCGCCGAACAACCGATGTTGTCCGCATGCCGATCTTCGGAGTCGCCGCCGTCATCACTCCCCTCGTGCTGGCCGGCGCCGTCGGCGGGTCGCCACCGACAACCCATACGCCGGCAAGCGACTCGGCAGTCATGCCGCTGGCCGCTGTCGAGCAGGCCCCGGGTGACCGATCCGGGGCCTCCGTCGTCGCCGTCTCCAAGATTCCGACCCCGCTGCGGGTCGCCGGCGCCAACTCCTCAGCGCCCCCGCCCGCCGCCGTGGTCAACGCCCCCGGGACGCTGCGCATCCCGTCGATGGCGCTATCTGCCTACCGCAACGCCGAAGCCATGATGGCCACGGCGTATCCGGGCTGCGGAGTGAGCTGGAACCTATTGGCCGGAATCGGACGCGTGGAATCCATGCACGCCAACGGCGGCGCCACCGACGCCCGCGGCACCGCGGTCCGGCCGATCTACGGACCCGCTCTGGACGGCACGCTTCCGGGCAACGAAGTCATCGTGCAAAGCCGCAACGCCGACCGGGTGATCTACGCCCGGGCAATGGGACCCATGCAATTCCTGCCCGGCACCTGGTCGCGGTACGCCTCCGACGGCGACGGCGACGGCCAAGCCGACGTGCAGAACCTGTTCGACTCGTCGTTGGCGGCAGCCCGCTACCTCTGCAGCGGCGGGATGAACCTGCGCAACCAACGCGACGTGATGGCCTCGATCCTGCGCTACAACAACTCGGTGGCCTACGCCCGCAACGTACTCAGCTGGGCGGCGTCCTACGCGACCGGTGTGGTGCCCGTCGATCTGCCGCCGATCATCGGACCGGTCCCCGAACTCAGCACCATCACGGCCGGCGCCACCCATCTCGAAGGATCTGGGGGTATCGGTCCCGGTTTGCCCCGCAACGCGACCGGGCTGCCCGCCGACGACCCGTTGTCGCTGCTACCGCTGATGGGGCGCACCGATGCAGCCAGCCTGATCAACACCAATGTTCCCGGCTTCGCGCCCGGCCAATCGTTGGGGCCGCTGCCCGGACCCGCTCCCGAGGCCCCGCCCGAACCCGCCCCGGCACCGCCGCCGGTCTGGATTCCGCCCTGGATGCAGCCCCCGCCTCAACAGCAGCCCGAGTGCGCAGTGTTCTGCATCAAAGACGCTCGCCCGCCGGTCGCGGCCCCGGGTCCGGTGGCCCAGCCGCTGCTTCCTCCTGGCCCTGCTGCGCCCCCGCCACCGGCGCCCGCTCCGCTGCCGTTCGGTGCGCCGCCGGCGCCAGGGTTACCTGCCGCTCCGCCGCCGCCCGCACCGGGGCTACCACCAGCATTGGGCCCCGCCCCCGGACCACTCGGCTGAGCGGCGACGACCGCCCGCTGGCGAACCACAGCCAGTCTGCCGCCTAGACTCGCGGGTGATGTCTCCTACTTCTCATGACCTAGAGTCTGCGGTCCGCTCCGCACTGACCAAGGTGGTCGACCCCGAGCTGCGGCGCCCGATCACCGACGTCGGAATGGTCAAAGACGTCACCGTCGAACCGGACGGTTCGGTGCACGTCGAGATCTACCTCACCACCTCGGCGTGTCCGAAGAAGACCGAGATCTCCGAGCAAGTCAGCAGGGCCGTCAGCGATGTACCCGGCACCGGCGCGGTCCGGGTGAGCCTCGACGTCATGAACGACGAACAGCGCGCCGAGCTGCGCAAGAAGCTGCGCGGCGACGCCCGCGAACCCGTGATCCCCTTCGCCCAGCCCGGTTCCCTGACCAGGGTGTATGCCGTGGCGTCCGGGAAAGGTGGGGTTGGCAAGTCCAGCGTCACCGTGAATCTGGCGGCCGCACTGGCCGCGCGGGGGCTCTCCGTCGGCCTGCTCGACGCCGACATCTACGGCCACTCGGTACCCAGGATGATGGGCACCACCGACAGACCGACCCAGGTCGACTCGATGATCCTGCCGCCGATCGCCCACGATGTCCGGGTCATCTCCATCGCCATGTTCACCCAGGGCAACACCCCGGTGGTGTGGCGCGGGCCGATGCTGCACCGCGCCCTTCAGCAGTTCCTTGCCGACGTCTACTGGGGCGATCTCGACGTGCTGCTGCTGGACCTACCGCCCGGCACGGGCGACATCGCGATCTCGGTGGCGCAGTTAATTCCCGGCGCGGAAATCCTGGTCGTGACGACGCCGCAGATGGCGGCCGCCGAGGTCGCCGAACGGGCCGGCGCGATCGCGCTGCAGACCCGGCAACGCATCGCCGGCGTCGTCGAGAACATGGTCGACGGCCCAGTGATCAAAATGTTCGGCGAGGGCGGCGGACGCCATGTCGCCGAAAGCCTGTCACGCGCAGTGGGCGCCGACGTACCCCTGTTGGGTCAGGTGCCACTGGACCCCGAGCTGGTGGCCGCCGGAGACTCCGGCGTGCCCCTGGTGCTCAGCGCGCCGGATTCACCCGCAGGCAAGGAACTGCACAGCATCGCCGATGCCCTGTCGAGCCGCAAACGAGGTCTGGCCGGCATGTCGCTGGGATTGGATCCCGCCGGCCGTTAGGTGGCGTCCGGGTCGAACGGCGTCGACTGACTCGGCTGATCGATTCGCGGCGACGCGGCGGGGCCCGGTCCCGATTGGGGCTTTTCGGGCTTACCGGGTGCGCCGGGCTTGTCGGGTGCGCCCGGTTTGCCGGACGGGTCCGTGCCCTCGAACTTGCCGGTGAAGATCGAGTCGTCACCGTCGAGCAGATGCTTGGTCAGCGCTGCGCGCGGCGTCATCCCGCGCAGCTTCTGCAGCTCCGACAGCGGCTCACGTAGATCGTCGAACTCGGGTCCGAGATCCTGCCGCAGTTGGCTGGTGGCACCGGTGATGTAGTCGCGGGCTTGCTTCACTGCCCCGGCTGTCCAGCGGATAGCGCCCGGCAGCCGCTCCGGCCCCAGGATCACCAACCCGGCGACCACCAAGACCAGCATTTCGCCCCAGCCGACGTTAGCGAACATGGCTACGTGCTGGTATCTGCGCCGGGGGTCACCGTCAGCGTGACGTTGCGGCCCTCACGAACAACCTCGATAGGTGCTGGCTCACCGATCTTGAGTTGACGCACGGCGACAACGAACTCGTCGGCGTCGGCGACGGTGCGATCGCCGACCTTGACGACGACGTCATTCTCCAGAATCCCAGCCTGCTCGGCGGGACCGCCCGGGCTGACGTCGGCGATCTGCGCGCCCTTGGCGAGATCGTTGCTCACCGATCGCGCCGTCAATCCGAGGGTCGGGTGCGCGATCTTGCCATCCTCGATCAGCGTCTCGACGACCTGCTTGACCTCGTTGACCGGGATCGCGAACCCGAGGCCGCTGGCACTGTCCGATAACGACTTTCCGGCGGTATTGATACCGATGACCTCGGAGTTCATGTTGATCAGCGGCCCGCCGGAGTTACCGTGGTTGATCGAGGCGTCGGTCTGCACACCGTCGATGACGGTGTTGGTGTCCGAGCCGTCACCCGACAACGGCACGGGCCGATTCAGGGCGCTGATGATGCCATGCGTGACCGTGCTTCTGAGCCCGAGCGGCGCGCCCGCTGCAATCACCTCTTCGCCCACGGTGAGCTTGTCGGAATTACCCATCCGGGCAACCGTCAGGTTGTCGACGTTGTCGACCTTGAGAACGGCCAGGTCCGTCTTGGGGTCGCGGCCGACCAGATTGGCAGGCACCTCCGTGCCGTCGTTGAACACGACCGAGATCTGGAACTGGCTCGGGTTAGTAGCCGCCTCGGAGATCACGTGATTATTCGTGACAATGTAGCCGCGGTCGTCGACGACGACGCCGGAGCCCTGCGAGCCCTCGCTGTCACTGGTCGCCTCGATGGTCACCACCGAGTCGGCCACCGCGGCCGCGACCTCGGCGTATTGCCCGCCATGCACCTGCGGGTTGTCCGTGGTGTGGAGCGTGACCTTCGACGTGGTGAAAGCCTCGACGACCTCGGCGGTCTTACGCCCCACCCAGCCACCGGCCACCCCGATGACCAGAGCGACGATCGCGACCACCGCCAGCGCGGTGTACGACACCTTTCCGCCGAACAGCACGTCACGCACGCCGAGCTTGCCGGCCGGTGCGGTGGCCACCGGCGGAGCACTGGGGGCAAGCGCCGGGGTACCCAGCCCGACCGGCGCGCCCGGATTGCGCCAGGGGTCATCGACGTCGTCGACATCACCCTGGCGCTCGGCGTCCAGGGCGCCGACATCGGTCGGGTGCCGCTGCAACGATTCGCCGGCCGAGGGGGGACGGCCGAACGCCTCAGCGAGCACCGGGTCCGGCGCCTGGTCCTTGGGGGTGTACTCCCCCTGGTCACCGTGCTGGCCGGCGTCCAGAAAAGAGCCCTCGACGCCGGACGGCCGGCCGAACGCACGCTCAGCCGCCGGATCCACCGGTGGACGCGACACGGGACGCGGCTCAAGGCGCTCCCGACCGGTCTGGTCCAGATTGGTCACCCGTTCTTGCCCTTCTCGAT
>CAZLTV010000122.1:0-9574 GCA_964562545.1 uncultured Mycobacterium sp.
CGCGGTTGAGCTGGGCGACACCGGTGATGGCGACGTCGCGCCCACCGGGTCCGGGTAGCGCGCGCAGCTCGTCGAGCTGCCGACTCGACGCCTCGGAGAACAGTGTTGCGGTGCTGGCGACGGTCAGAAACGCGGCGCCGTGCTCGGCTGCTGCTGCGCCCGACGGTGGACCCACTCGGTTTCCTGCTGCGTAGGTGCCGCTCGGCGCGCTGACCGTCGACACGTCGCCGATCCGGGAGGCTGCTGCCGCGTAACGTTCGAAGTCCTGCACGGTGAGCCCGTCGGCGTCGGGAACCACGACGGTCGTCGCCGCCTCGGCGTTCTCCGAGAACCTGGTACGCAGGGTGTCGCCGACCTGATGCGCCGACGCCGAGCGCGGCAACACCCGATCGTCGGGCATACCCCACTCGACCCGCAGAAACGGCGCCCCCAGCACCAACAGCGCCGCCGTGCCCACCAGCGCGATGACGGCCGCGCGGCGCGCGACGAATTTCGTCGACCGATACCAGAACCGCTGCTGGGGCTCGACCGGGTCGGGGCGGCGGCGCAACATGCGGCGCACGTCCAGCGCGTCGAGCCGGTCGCCCAACACCACGATCGCCGCCGGGGTCACGACGATGGCCGTAAGCGCGCACAACGCCACGGTGGCCACCCCGGCGTAGGCGAACGATTTCAGGAAGTACATCGGGAACAGCACCATCGCCGACATCGACAGTGCCACCGTCAACGCCGAGAACAGCACGGTGCGCCCTGCCGTCACCATCGTGGTCACCAGTGCCTGTTCGCGCGGGGCGCCGGCGGCGACCTCGTCGCGGAAGCGGCTGACGATGAGCAGCGTGTAGTCGATAGCCAGCGCCAACCCCAGGGCGGTGGTCAGGTTCAGCGCGAAGATCGACACTTCGGTGCCCCACGTGATGAGTCGCAGCACCGACAGCGAGCCGACGATCGCCAGGGCGCCGACGGCGATCGGTAGCGACGCGGCCAGGAGCCCCTTGAACACCCATACCAGCACCAGAAAACTCAGTGGTATCGCGATGGCCTCCATCACCAGGACATCACGCTGGGTCTGTGCGTTGATCTGGGAGTACACCATCGCCGATCCGCCGGCTCGGACGACGGGATCGCCAGGATCCCTGTGGTCGGGCGCGATGGTCGCCTCGACATCCGCGGCAATCGCGCGGGCGGCCGCCGGGGCGGCGTCCTCCCCGCCGCTCAGCTCTGCAATGACCAGGCCGGTGCGGCCGTCCTCGCTGATCAGCGCCGAAGCCGCCTGCGGGGGCGCGGTCCACGCGGAGACGACGTCGACGACGTTCGGATCGCTTCCGAGCCTGGTGCTGATCTGTCGCGCCACAGGTGCGGCCGCGTCGAGGTCGGCGGACTCCGGCGCGGTCACTGTGAACACCAGCTGAAGGTCACCGCGGCCGAAGGCGTCGGTCAGGATGGCGGCGGCGCGAGCGGATTCCGAATTCGGGTCCTGGAAACCGCCGGCGTTGAGGCTGCCGGCAACCGGGATGCCGAACACGGCAGCGGCAGCCATCACCACCACCGCACCCGCCACGATTCGACGGGGCGCGGCGATGGCCAACAACGCAATTCGATGCAGCAGGGTCGACCCTCACGTCCGTTCCGGTGTCTGCAGCGTGCGTCATCCAGGCGCGGGAAGGTAGCGGGCTCGGCGATTCGTCAGGGATGCGTCAGGGATGCATCAGGGACGGTGACCAACCACCGCGGAGCGAGTTAGGCTAACCTAATTCGATATGCGATTCGGCGTTCTCATCAACATGGGCGCAAACCTCGGCGCAACGCCTGAGTCGGTGTTCGACCTGGCCGTCGCCCAGGCTGAGCTCGCCGAGCAACTCGACTATGACGAGCTGTGGGTGACCGAGCACCACTTCATCCATTTCGGCCTCAACCCCAGCGCACTGACCACCGCCGGCTTCCTCCTCGGCCGCACCACCGAACTGCGCGTCGGCACCTCGGTGGTGCTCTCGCCGCTGGCCCACCCGGTCGACCTGGCCGAGCGCGTGTCGTTGCTCGACCACCTCGGCGCCGGCCGGTTCGAACTGGGGCTGGGTCGGGGCGGGTACCGCCTCGACTACGACATGCTCGACGTGGACGTCGCCCGCTGGAATGACGAGCCACATGCCACCGTCGACCGGCTGCTCGACCTGTGGTCGGCCGCCGGGGTCGAAGGCGCCGTGGTGCCCGCACCGCGCAGCAGGCCGCATCCGCCGCTGCTGCTGGCGACGACCAGCGAAGCGGGCATCAAGTGCGCAGCCAGCAACGGTCTGGCCCTGCAACACTATTTCGCGACCCCGGCCTCGGCGCGGGTGGCACTCGAGCAGCGCTACCGCAACGCCGGAGGCAGCGCCGAACCGGACCACCTCCACACGGTCATCGCCATCGTCGACGAGTCCGCCGATGCGCGAGAACGGCTACGCGCGGCGCTGCGAAAGTCGTTTCGTGCCGGTGATCACCCGCACGTTCCGCAGGCCCCGCAGCAGCACGTGGGACCCGAGGGCAAACCGATGGGGCCCGACGCCATGGCCGACATGGTTGCGGCGAACGCCATCATCGGCTCGGTGGGATGCGTCGTCGACGAGCTCGGCGATTTTCTCCTCGAGACCGGGGCCCGCCGGATCGCGGTGTACCACGAGGCAATCGGCGACCCGGCGATTGCCCTGGAGTCGTTGCGCAGCTTCGCCGAGCACGTCGCCCCGCAGCTGACGGGATAGCGGGGCCCACGGCATCACCTCGGGCGTCGCCGCCGGCTTGGCCACTCAAGTTCGAAACCGGCTCCGTCCCCAAAAAATGCGGTGGGTTTCGTCGCGAAACACGCGCAGCGCAACCGATCCAGCGTATGACGCGCGCAGCTACCACCGGAACCGTATATTTCGCGCATGGCAATCACGGAGGAACCAGCTACCCCTGCTGTCGGCAGCAAGGGTCTTCAGGCGGGAGCGCTCGGCCTCGTCGGCAACGTCGTCATCGGCCTTGCCGCGGTTGCACCCGCCTACAGCCTGGCGGCCACCCTCGGCTACGTCGTGCTGGCTGTCGGCGAGAAGGCGCCGTCGATGTTCATCCTGGCGTTTATCCCGATGTTGCTCGTCGCGTTCGCCTATAAGGAACTGTCCCAGGACACACCGGACTGCGGCACCACCTTCACCTGGGGTGTCAAGGCTTTCGGCCCGTGGGTCGGCTGGATCGGCGGCTGGGGTCTGGCGGTGTCGGCGATCATCGTGCTGGCCAACGTCGCCGAGATCGCCGCGATCTACCTATTCAACTTCCTAGGTCTCGACGCGCTGGCCGACAACATCTACGCCAAAGTCGGACTCGGCTGCTTCTTCATCTTGGCGATGACGCTGCTGTCGGCCCGCGGCATCGTCGTCAGCGAACGGATGCAGAACATCCTGATCGCCATTCAGTTCGGTGTGCTCATCGTCGTCAGCGTCATCGCGCTGGTGCGAGTGTTCTCCGGAACTGCCGGCGCGCAGGCCATCATGCCGCAGCTGTCGTGGTTGTGGCCCAGCGGACTGGACGTGTCGTCGATCGCTGCGGCAATCATCCTGTGCGTCTTCATCTACTGGGGCTGGGACGCATGCCTGGCTGTCGGCGAAGAGACCAAAGACCCCGGAAAAACACCGGGTATCGCGGCCCTGATCACCACGGTCATCCTGGTGTGCACCTACGTTCTGGTGGCGTACGCGATCCAGTCGTTCGCCGGGTTCGGCGACGTCGGCATCGGCCTGAACAACGCGATGAACACCGACGACGTGCTCACCGTGCTCGGCAAACCCGTCGCCGGCAGCATCGCCGCGTCGCTGCTGCTGCTCACCGTGTCGGTCTCGGCGTTGTCCTCGACACAAACCACGATCCTGCCGACCGCGCGCGGCACATTGTCGATGGCCGTCTACGAAGCCATCCCGAAACGGTTCGGCTACGTACACCCGCGCTACATGACCCCCGCCTTCGGCACCATCGTCATGGGCGTCTCGGCGCTGCTGTTCTACCTGCTACTGACGTTCCTATCGGAGAACGCGCTGGCCGACTCGATCGCCTCGCTGGGGCTTGCGGTCGCGTTCTACTACGGCATCACCGCCTACTCATGCGTGTGGTACTTCCGTAAGACGCTGCTCAGCTCGGCACGGAACCTGTTCTTCCGGGGCATCTTCCCGTTCCTCGGCGGCACCGCGATGGCAACGGCCTTCATCATCAGCGCCAAGGACATGATCCAACCCGACTACGGCTACACCGCGTTCGGACCGCTGGGCGGGGTCTTCGTGCTCGGCGTCGGCATGCTGGTTCTCGGCGTGCCGCTGATGCTGCTGTGCTTCGCGTTCGGCACCAAGCGGTTCTTCCGCGGGGAGACGCTTAACGCGTCGACCGAAGTCAAAGTCCCCGATACCTTCTGAACAGGCAGGCCCCGCAATGCATCTGACCGTCGGCTACCTAGCTACCCCGACCGGCGACGACGGGATCGCGCTGGCCAGCGCACTCGCCAGAACCTTCGACGCGACAGTCGACGTCGTGCTCGTCGTGCGCGAGGAACTACCCGACGGCCATCCCGGACGCGCCGAGTACCAGCAGTGGCTCATCGAGCACGGTGAGCAATGGGTGTCCAAGGCGGTCTCGGCGCTGGCGGTCGACGGAGTGTCTGCACAGTCCACGGTGACCGTGGGCGAATCGTTCGCCGAAACACTGATCGAGTTCGCCGAACAGAAAAACTCCGATCTCATCGTCGTCGGTGGAGCGCGCGACGGTTTCTTCGGCCGCCACACCATCGGGCCGGTCACCGGCGCACTGCTGCACACCTCGCCGATCCCGGTGGCGCTGGCCCCCCGCGGCTACGCCGAGGACCCTGACGACTCATTCGACGCGGTCACCGCGGCGGTACCCACCCGCCCCGGCGAAGACAACCCGCTGTCGTTCGCGCTCACCCTGGCCAGCGCCGCCCAGCTGGAAATCCGAATGCTCTCGCTGGTGTCGGCCGAGAACCTCGCCGAGGCCGACAACGCCAAGGAGGTGCGTCGGCTGCAGGTGGCCGCCGCGGAGGACAACCTCATCAAAGCTGCCCGGGCTGTTCCGGACGCACCGGACATCGAGTCGCTCGTCGCCGACGGCATGACGCTGGAATCGGCGCTGAAGAAACTCAACTGGGAGGACGGCGACCTTCTGGTCGTCGGGTCCAGCCGGTTCGCCGCCCCGTCACGGATTTTCCTCGGGTCCACCGCGGCGCGCATCTTGGCCGGTGTGGACGTGCCGGTGATCGTGGTGCCACGGGCCTGAGCAACCTGCATCCCCGCAGACCGCGAACGTGCATTCGCCGTAGCTCACACCAACCACTTGACTTTGAGCGCGATCGACTACAAGGAATGCACGTTCGCGCACCGCCTAGCGCTTGGCGAAAACCGTTCGGTGCCATTCCTTGTCGACCACCCCGGTGATGTCGCTCATCACATGCTTGATCGCCAGATATTCCTCGAGGGAATACTGACTCATGTCCTTGCCGAAGCCCGAGGCCCCGAACCCACCGTGCGGCATCTCGGAAATGATCGGAATGTGGTCGTTGATCCACACACAGCCGGCATGGATCTCTCGCGATGCGCGCTGCGCCCGGTAGACGTCACGCGTCCACGCCGAGGCCGCCAACCCGTACACCGTGTCGTTAGCTTGCCGGATGGCGTCGTCGTCATCGGTGAACGCACGCACCGTCAACACCGGACCGAAGATCTCGTCACGCCACACCTCGGCCTGTTCGGACACGTCAGCGATCAGCGTCGGACGGTAGAACGCGCCCGGTCCGTCCGGCGCGACACCCCCGGTGACGATCCGCCCGCCCTCGCCCGGCGCCCGCTCCACCATGCCGGCGACCTTGGCGCGGTGCGCCAGCGTGATCAGCGGGCCGATATCGGTATCGGGGTCCGCCGGGTCACCGATGACGATCTTGCTCATCACCTCACCCACCCCGGCGACGAAATCGTCGTACAAGTCGGCCGAGACGATCGCGCGGGTCGCCGCCGTGCAGTCCTGTCCGGTGTTGATCAGCGCGCCGGCGACCGCGCCCTGGATCGCGGCGTCCAGGTCGGCGTCGTCGAACACCACGAACGGAGCCTTGCCGCCCAGCTCGAGCTGGGTACGGTGGCCGTGCACCGCCGCAGCGGCCATCACCTTGCGCCCCACCGGCGTCGACCCGGTGAACGTCACCATGTCCACGTCGGGATGACCGGCCAGCCGGGAGCCGACATCGGCCCCGGAACCGGTGACGACGTTGAACACGCCGTCGGGCAGGCCGGCCTCAGTGGCCAGCCTGGCCAGAGTCAATGTCGTCAAAGGGGTGATCTCGGCGGGCTTGATCACAACACTGCAGCCTGCGGCCAACGCGGGCAACACCTTCCACACCGCCATCTGCAGCGGATAGTTCCACGGCGTGATGGTCGCCACGACCCCGACGGCTTCCCGACGAATCGACGACGTGTGATCCCCGGAATACTCCCCAGTCGCCTTGCCCTCGAGGTGACGTGCGGCGCCGGCGAAGAAGTCGATGTTGTCCACACTGCCGGGCACGTCGAACTCCCGGGCCAACCGCACCGGCTTGCCGCACTGGGCGACCTCCTCGGCCACCAAGGTGTCGGCAGCCGCGTCGGCCAATTTGGCAAGCTGGGCCAGCACCGCCGAACGCTCGGCCGGGGTCGCGCCGGCCCACTCGGGCAGCGCCGCACGCGCCGAGGCCACCGCGGCGTCGACATCGGCGGGTTGCGCCATCGGGTATTTGGCGACGGTCGCACCGGTTGCCGGGTTGACCACTGCGTGAACTGAGCCGCCGGTGCTGGCCGGAGCACCGCCGATCCAGCTGCCGGGCACCGTTACAGGAGAGACCACACTCATACCGCAACGCTATCGCAAACCAGACCTGGGGAACACCGGATCCCTTTGTGAATTCGGCGAATAACGGTTGCAGGACCGAATCGGCACGCCTGTTCTGCGACCCGTCTGGATGCCGCCGATTCCCGGGTTGGCAGTACCCAAGAGCACCCAGGGTCGCGAACGCCCCATACAATCCGTTTCATGCCGGAAAAACTCGACGAATTGGACCGGCTGATCCTGGTGCAGCTCCAAGAAGACGGCCGCAAACCCCTTCGCGAGATCGGACGCTCCCTCGAGGTCTCCGAGGCGACGGTCCGAACTCGGGTGAAACGGCTCCAATCAGCGGGCATTCTGAACATTGTCGCCTACGTGGACCCGATGCAGGTCGGGAACTACACGTTGTCGCTGCTATTGGTACAGGTCGATCCCCAACATCACGACAACGCTGTCGAGACGCTGGTTCAGCGACCGGAGGTCAGCTACCTGTCCTCAACGCTGAGCGGCCGGGCCGACCTTCTCGTCGAGTTCTCCGCGGGCGACGACCAACACAAATGGGAGTTCGTCAACCACGTGGTGCGCTCGATCCCCGGGGTGACACACACCGAGATCCTGTCGATCGTGCAGACGCACAAGTTCTTCTACCGGTTGCCGCCCGCCGCCCAATGACTATCGCGTAACCGTTTCGGGTGCAACGTCTATCGGATCGGGGTTGCGTAGGCGCAGCGGCTTCTTGTCTTGCACCACCTGCCGGAAGATGTAGAGCAGCACCGACATCGACAACACCAGGATGCCGAGGATGATCTCCCTCGGCCCGCCGTAGCCGGTGATGTTGGCGTACGCCGCGCCGACGACCAACAGCACGGCATTGATAGCCGCGATCACCCCGGCGGCGACCACCCAGGGGCGGCCCAGCTTGGTCGCGCGGTTCGGCGCCACACCCGCCCGGCGCAGGAACACGTAGGCGATCAGAGCCAGGATGTGGCACACGATGATGCCAATCATGCCCGCGACCACGACCGCCAGCGTTGAGCCGATGAACACGATCAGAACGAGGTTGAGGATCAGGTCCAGCGACATTGCCCGCCCAGGGACCCCGAACCGGTTCACTGCGGACAACTGACGGATCGTCAGGCCACTGTTGGCGCAGCCATGGAGCACACGTCCACCGTCGGCAGTGGTCATCACCATCAGCAGCAGCAATCCGGCGATGATGCAGACGGTCATGAAAGCGCCTCCGGCACCGAAGATCCGGTCGAACGCCACGACGTAGAACGCCGTTGGATCGTTGGCGATCTCGGCCTGGCCCATGACCCCGCCCACGCCGAGCGGGACGAGAGCGTAGACGGCGATGCAGAAAATGCCGGCCATCCGCAGTGCGCGACGGGAGTCCCGGGCAGGTTGCTTGTACTCCGGGGTGAACGTCGCGACCGCCTCAATGCCGTACACCGACCAGATCTGGATCAGCGCCCATGCGCCCAGCACCTGCCACACCGGGAATCCGCCGGCACTCCAGTCCGCGGTCAGCAGGTCGGCAGACCAGCTGGAGCTGAATAGCGGCGCCAGGACGAACAGCAGGATAGGCAGCATCACCAGAACACCGGTGGCGTAGATAGCGCCCATGGCCACCCGCATGCCCAGCATGTTCGATCCCCAGGACAACAACAGGATCAGCACCGCGATCAGGTGCTCCAGCCCCAGCGTGTGGCCGAACAGCGTCACCGCCGCGGTTGAGTCGGGGAACCATTGCGCCTTGGTCAGGCTGCCGATCTGCAGCGAGTAGATGGCCAGCGAACTGGCCCACGCGAACCAGTACCCGAACGCGGCGATCGGTCCGGCGAAGACGTTGCGGTTTTTCCAGCCCTCGTTGGCGAACACCGCGATGCCGCCCGACTTGTGGGTGAACATCGAGGTCATGTCCGAGTAGATGACGTTCTGCAGTGCAGCCAGCACGGCGGCCACACACGACAGGATTATCGCCGGAATCGCGCCCAGTGCGCCGATCGTGTAACCGACGCCGATGAACAGCGCCGCCGGGATGGACAGGCTGATGGCGAATCCGTCCCACCAGTACAGCGACTGGCTCAGGTGCCGCTCGGGGTGTTCCCCGGGTTTAGCCGCGGTTGCGGCGTTGCCGGGCTGATCAGCGTTCATTGTTGCCATAGTGCATTCCTTGGGCTGTGTGCATGGGCGGACTCAGACATCGATGGTGAGCTCGGTCGAAAGGCTGCGTGACACACACGGCAGAAAGGCGCCCGCGGCGCGTTCCTGCTCGGTCAGCAGCATGTCTTGGTGGTCGGGATCGCCGGCGGTGACGGCGAGCTCGCAGGTGCCGCAGATTCCCATCTCGCAGGACGAGGGCACGTCGATGCCGGCGCGCCGGATCGCCTCCAGATAGGTTTCACCGGGCTCCACCGCGACGGTGACTCCGGAACGACTGCAGACGATCTTGCGGTCTTCGTCGTCCTTGGTCGAGGGCGCTCGCACAGCGGCGAAGCGTTCACTATGCAGCGCTCGCCGATCGTCGAGCAGAAGCTGCGCGGCGGCCTCGAGATCGTCGAGCAATCCGGCTGGCCCACAGGCGTAGACGCGCTCGGCCGTGCTGCCGGCGAGCAGATCGGCCGCGCGGGGAATACCGGATACATCGGTGCGCACAACGGTTACGTTGTCGTAAGCCGCCAGCTCGGACAGGAACGCCATCTGAGCGTCGTTG
>CAZLTV010000123.1:0-5717 GCA_964562545.1 uncultured Mycobacterium sp.
CTTGGCCTTGCTTCGGGTGGGGTTTGCCTAGCCACTCCGGTCACCCGGAGTGCTGGTGCGCTCTTACCGCACCGTTTCACCCTTACCACCGCATGGGTGGCGGTCTGTTTTCTGTGGCACTTTCCCGCGAGTCGCCTCGGATTGCGGTTAGCAATCACCCTGCTCTGTGAAGTCCGGACTTTCCTCGACACACTGTGCCGCGGCCGCCCAGCCAGCTCATCCGCCTTCACAAGGTACTGGTTCGGGGGCCAATTCCGGAAACGAACGCTGCGCGGGCACCGGTGCGGGCGGCAAGGCGGGTACAAGCAGTGGGGACCACAACCACGCCCGGCACGTGGCGCAGTCTGATCAGTCGGCACCGTCGGCTCTCACGGCGACCGATCGAGGTCTCAGTGGCGGTTCGGGCCGGTATTGGCTGCGCCGAGGGCGAGAAGTTCGCTGACCGTTACGAATCGGTAGCCGTCGGAGTGTAGGCGCTCGATGATGCGCGGCACCGCGGCCCGCGAGGCCGATCGGCTGTCCAGCATGACGTGCAACAAGATGATCGATCCTGGTCGAACGCGTTCTACGACGTCCTCGACGATCTGATCGGTCTCGGGTGAGCCGGCGGAATCGGGTTCCAGATCCCAGGTGACCGAGGTGCGTCCATGTTCGGCGAGGTAGCGCGGCAGCGTCCACAGCTTTTTGCCGTAGGGCGGGCGAAAAGTCACCGGGCCGCGATAGCCGGTTCGCGCGATCGCCTGATCGGTTCGTTCGACCTCGTCGGCGACGGTTTCCTCCGATACGAAGACCATCCTGCGGTGGGTGTAGGTGTGGTTGCCGATCTCGTGGCCGGCGCGCGCGATCGCCGCACCCTGATCGGGGTGGCGGTCCAGGTCGGCACCGTTGAGGTAGAAGGTGGCCGCAACCTCGGCTTCGTCCAACAGATCGAGGATTGCGGGTGTCCACTCGGCGGTGGGCCCGTCGTCGAATGTGAGTGCCACGACTTTCTCGGTGGTGTTCACACGGCTGATCAGTTCGCCGGCGAGCTGGACGGTCCTCGACTTCGACAACATGTAACCGGCCAGCGCGACCACCAGCAGCACCGCTAAGCCGATCGCCGTACCGATGCCCCATTTGCTCGTGAGGCCCCACTTCCGCATGAGGCCTGTGTCTACCAGAGGCGCTCGGCGAGAAAGAGCGCGCGCCCACCGCCTTCTCCCCCAAAGATTGCTCACCGCACCGGCTCCTCGGCGACGGCGCTCGTAGCGCAGCACGATCGACCAAACGTGAGAAAATCGGTTCAGCGTCGCAGATGCCGCGGTTTGATGGTTCCAGCCCCCCGGAGGAGAGCGCGTGGGCGATCGCATCGATTCCTCAGCCCTGGTTCTCGACCGTGGCGACGAGGTTCGGCGTCGGCTGGAGCGCTCCGTCGCGGTGCTGCGCCAGATGGTGGATGCGCACATGTTCGCCACGGGCGAGCACTCCATCGGCATGGAGATCGAACTCGACCTCGTCGATCCGTTGGGGCGGCCACGTCTGATCAACGACGCCGTGTTGGCCCGCCTGGATCGCGCGGACATGAAACACGAACTCGGACAATTCAACATCGAGTTCAACTTCGCCCCCCGGCTCCTGGGCGGCGGTGTTTTCAGCGATAGCCACCGGGCACTGGTCGAGGTGCTCGACCGCTCGGCCGGGCGGATCGCCCCCCTCGGCGCACGGTTGTTGTCAGTCGGCACATTGCCCACCGCCAACGCCGGTCATCTGACCGCCGAACGGCTGTCGAGCAACCCGCGCTACGCCCTGATGAGCCAGCGCATCCGCGACCTGCGCCACCGCCCGTTCCGCGTATCGGTTCCCGACGCGAGGGAACCGCTGGATTTCGCCCCGGAGTCGGTCGCCCCGGAGGCGTGTGCGACCAGCCTGCAACTTCATCTGCGGGTAACCCCGGAACAATTCCCGGCGTATTACAACGCCGCCGAGCTCATCGCGGCCGTGCAGGTAGCCACCGCAGCCAATTCGCCGTTTCTGCTCGGCCAGCAGGTCTGGCACGAGTCCCGGATCCCGCTGATGGAACAGCTCTTCGACACCCGCAGGCCACGCGAGATGAAGGCCAATTCCGCGGCGCGTGTCGAACTCGGCGAAGGGTGGGTCAAGGACCCGGTCGACCTGTTCGACGACCTGGTTCGGATGTATCCGCCGATTTTCCCGACTCTCGAGGACGAGGATCCGGATGCCGTTTTCACGGCCGGCAGGGCACCCGCGCTGCACGAACTCAAGTTGCACAACGGCACGGTGTGGTGGTGGAACCGTCCCGTCTATGACGTCCAGGAAGACGGCCCTCAGCTACGTATCGAGAACCGCATACTGCCCAGCGGGCCGACCGCCGTCGACATGGTCGCCAACGCCGCGTTTTTCTACGGCCTGGTCCGTGCGATCGTCGACGGCGCGGTCGGCGGCGACCCCCCATGGCACCAGATTCCGTTCGAGCAGGCCGCGCGCGACCTGCACCACGCGGGTCGCGACGGCCTGGCAGCACAGTTGAACTGGCAGCGCGGCGAGTCCTCGGTCGAACATCTGGTTCGGGACACGCTCGTGCCGGCCGCCGCGGCCGGGCTCGACGCGTGGGGCGTGCGCCGCGCCGACCGCGATCGCTATCTCGGGGTGATCGACGAGCGGGTCGGCCGAGGCCGCACCGGGGCGGCATGGCAGATCGACACGGTGCGCATTCTGCAGGAGCGCGGCGCCGCCCGCATCGCCGCCCTTCACGAGATGACCCGGCGCTATGTCGAGAACGCCCACACCGACACACCCGTGCACGAGTGGCCGCTACCGTGAGCGCCGCAACATGATCACGTTGTCGGTGAGCACCGCCTGCTGCCCGTCCGGGCCGACCGCGTCGCGGTCTGCCGCCTCGACGCGCAGCCGGTCCCACTGAGCGTCGCCGAGGTCGAGTGAATCGAGCACGTCACCGGCACTGGGGAACTCGTGGTCGTGGGCAGCCAAATCGGCCCATGGCGGCGCCGCACCGTGGTCGACGATGAGCAGCACACCGCCGGGGGCGATCGCACGCGCGGCGTGGGCGAAGATGCGTTCGCGGTCCAGATGCACCATCGAGTGCAGGAACTGCGCCGACACCAGATCGAACTCGCCTTCGGGGAAAGCCTGTGACAGGTCCATCTGGACGAAACTCACCCGGTCGCCCAGCCCGCGCGCCGCTGCCTCGGCGGTGGCCCGGCTCAGCGCGGTGTCGGAGATGTCGACCCCGAGAACTGTCCAGCCGTGTTCGGCCAGCCACAAGGTGTCGGCGCCCTCTCCGCAGCCGAGATCAAGTGCCCGGCCTCCTGGAAGCTGCTCGGCGACCTCGGCAAGACGGGCGTTGACCCGTCCACTCCAGATCTGCTCGCGCTGGCCGTAGCGGCTCTCCCAGTGTTCCTTTGCCTCGGATGTGTGTTCGTCAGATGTGGTCACCATTCCTCCATGATCGTTGCCATTATTGACGCTGCTGCCGCTGAGCCGCCCGCGATCGCGGGTGCGATCTGCGGCATTTGTGCGCAGACATCCCCCGCGGCGAACACCCCGGGCACCGATGTCCGGTACATCGGGTCGATCTCGACTGCTTCGAGCGACACCGGCCCGGCTGCAGCGAATTTCACTCCGAGTTGGGCCGCCAGGCCACTGCGCTGGCGCAATGTCGAGGCGACCAGCAGTCCGCGGCGAGCGCAGCGCGATCCGTCGGCGAACACCACCGCCTCCAATTCGGCTCCCCCCAATTCGTCTTCAGCCCAGGCAAGTTCGGCCACCGCACGCTCGTCGACCGCTATCCCCGCTGCCGCCAGGCGGGCACGCTGCTCGGCACGAAGGTCCGACGGGCCGCCGGTCAGCAACACGACGTCGTCACTCCATCCCCGCAGCAAGGTCGCCATGTGCACGGCTCGGTCCCCCTGTGCGAGGACTGCCAGCGGTTGGTCGCGAACCTCCCAGCCGTGGCAGAACGGGCAGTGGAACACCGACCGTCCCCACAGTTGCTCGAGGCCGGGTAGCTGCGGGGTCTCGTAGCGCATGCCGGTGGCCAGCAGGATGCGACGGGTGGTCTCGACCTGTGCGTCGTCCAACTCCACGCGAAAGCCGTCGTCGTCGGCGTGTGCGCTGCGCACTTCACCGTCGCGCACCTCGACGGTTGGATAGCTTGCCAGTTCACGACGGGCTCGGGCGTAGAGATCGGCGGGCGCGACGCCGTCGAAGCCCAGTAGCCCGCCGATTCCGTGCGCGGCCAGGTTGCTCTGCAGGCCGGCGTCGACGACCAGGATGCGCCGCCGGGCCCGTCCGAGCACCAATGCGGCGCTGAGGCCGGCGGCCCCGCCGCCGATGATCACGCAGTCCCATGGGTTGTCCATGCCACGACCTTGCCCGGACATCGACCCCGATGCCAAGATTATTTGCCATGCAGGCAAACGACGGTGATGACGTCGATACCCGGGTGCGGCGCCGGCTGCGGGAGCTTCGGCTGCAGCGTGGCATGACGCTCGACGATGTGGCCACCCGCTCCGCGATCGACGTTTCCACGCTGAGCCGGCTGGAGTCCGGCAAACGGCGGCTGGCCCTCGATCACCTGCCCCGGCTGGCCTCGGCGTTGTCGGTCAGTGCCGATGAACTGCTGCGCGCACCCGAGGTCGACGACCCGCGGGTGCGCGGCGGCGCGCACACCCGAAACCACATCACGTTTTGGCCGTTGACCGGTCACGGCCCGGCGGGCGGACTGCACGCATACAAGATCCGCATCAGCGCGCGCCGCCGCACGCCCCCGCCCGAGCTACCGGTGCACGAGGGTTACGACTGGATGTATGTGCTCTCCGGCCGAATGCGGCTGATACTCGGCGAGCGGGATTTCACTATCGAACCCGGTGAGGCCGTGGAATTTTCGACCTGGACGCCGCACTGGTTCGGCGCCGCGGACGGGCCGGTGGAAGCCATCACTCTGCTCGGCATGCACGGCGAACGCGCCCATCTGCACAGCGATCACAAATAGGCGGTTTGGTTCACCAGACGCACCGAGGCGACCCCGTCCGGGTAGAACTCCGCGATCGACAGCGACGCCAGGTCCAGGTGCAGCCGGTAGAGCATCGCCGGCCCCGCGTCCAGCGCGAGGCGCAGCAACGTCTTGATCGGGGTCACGTGCGAGACCACCAAGACGGTTTGCCCGGCGTAATCGGACACGATGCGCTGCTGAACGGCCTTGACGCGCTCGGCGACCGCATCGAAGCTCTCCCCCTGCGGAGGTGGCACCGAAGTGTCCCGCAGCCATTGCAGATGCAATTCGGGATCACGGTCAGCGGCCTCGCCGAACGTCAGGCCCTCCCATTGACCGAAGTCGGTTTCGATGAGGCCGTCTTCGACGGTGACGTCGAGCCCCAACCTTTTCGCCGCGGCCGCCGCGGTGTCATAGGCCCGCTGCAGCGGCGACGACACGACCGCACCGATTCCGCCCTTGCGCCCGAGATAACGGGCCGCGGCGTCCGCCTGCCGGGCACCCAGCTCGGTCAGCCCCGGATTGCCCCGCCCGGAGTAGCGGCGCTGCACCGACAGTTCGGTCTGGCCGTGACGCAACAACAGCAACCGTGTCGGGGCGCCCTGCGCACCCGTCCAGCCTGCCGGGTTGGTAACCACCGCGGTTGCTGCCGGCGGGTCCTCGGAATCGACGGTTTCAGCAGTTCGAGTGGGCCCTGCGGTTCGAG
>CAZLTV010000123.1:5817-9411 GCA_964562545.1 uncultured Mycobacterium sp.
TCGAGAGGACTCTGCGGTTCGAGAGGACTCTGCGCCCTCGCCACCGTCGCGTTCACCTGTTCCCGCCGCGGCATCCATGGCCTGGTTGGCCAGCCGGTCTGCGTCGCTGTTCTTCGCCCGCGGAATCCACGTGTAGCGGATGCGGCCGAAGCCGCGAGCAAGGTCACGCGCCTGTCCGTACAGCACCACGAGGTCTGGGTGTTTGACCCGCCAACGGCCCGACATCTGCTCGACGACCAACTTGGAATCCATGAACACGTCGACCTCGGTGGCGCCCAGACCGGCCGCGGCTTCCAGCCCGGCGAGCAGGCCCCGATATTCGGCAACGTTGTTGGTAGCCGTGCCGATCGCCGCCTTCGCCTCGGCGAGAATCGATGCCCGGTCGGCATCCCACACCACCGCGCCGTAGCCCGCCGGGCCCGGGTTGCCGCGCGAGCCCCCGTCTGCCTCGACCCGCACCCTCACGCGCTGGCTCCCTTGACCCGCAACAGTATTGCCGAGCACTCGGGGCATCGCAGGACCTCGTCGTCATCGGCGGCGGCGATACGCGCCAGCTCACCCTTGTCGATCTCGATCCGGCAGGCGCCACACCGACGGCCCTGCAACGCGCCGGCACCCACTGCGCCGCGGGCGCGTTGGCGCTCATAGAGGGCCAACAACGCTTCGTCGATGCCGGTGACGAGTTCCGCGCGCCGCGACTGCGCCAACGCCCTCCGGTGCTCCAAGTCGGCGCGGGCTTGGTCGCAGACGCGCTGCGCATCAGCCAACGCGCCGCGCAGGTCTTCGATCACGGAGAGTTCACGATCCTGTTCGGCGGCAAGCTCTTCACGCCGTTCCATCACCTCGAGCAGGGAATCCTCCAGGCTCGACTGGCGGCGCTGCAACGTGTCGAGCTCGTGCTGAAGTTCGGTGAGCTGCTTGGAATCCAGCGTCCCACCGTTGAGCAGTGCCCGGTCGCGGTCTTCGCGCTGGCGCACCCCGTCGATCTCGGTCTCCGACTTGCCCACCTGGGCGTCGATGTCGGCCAGCGCCAGCTGTACGGCCCCCAACCGGTCGCTGGCCTCGCGCAGCGTGCTCTGTGCGGCATCCAGCGCCGACTGCTCGGGCAGGTTTTTCATCCGATGCTCGATCTGACTGATCTCGGAGTCCAGCTCCGCCAACTGCAACAGCGAGCGCTGTTGTGCTACATCAGCTTTCATGCAGTGATTTCCTCGACATTCCAGGGGTCGGTACGCAGGTCGGACACCGTCACCGGCAACGACGAACCAAAACGGTCTCGCAACAGTTCGGCCGCCTGCGCACACCAGGGGTACTCACTAGCCCAATGCGCGACGTCGACAAGGGCGACGTCGGAGACACGACGATGCTCATCGGCGGGGTGGTGTCGCAAATCGGAGGTGACGTAGGCGTGCACACCGGCGTCGGCAACCGTCGCCAGCAACGAGTCACCGGCGCCTCCGCACACCGCGACCCGAGACACCGTCGCCGAACCGTCCCCGCTGGCCCGCACCCCCCAGGAGGTGGCGGGCAGCGCCGCCCGCACCCGGGCGACGAAGGCCGACAGCGTCTCGGGCTCGGGCAACTCGGCGATGCGGCCCAGGCCGATGTCTCCGGCCGGGCTCTGCAACGCCAGGATGTCGAACGCCGGTTCTTCATAAGGGTGAGCCGCGCGCAGGCCGGCGAGCACGGCCGATCGCCGCGACGCCGGCGCCACCATCTCCACGCGCTGTTCCTCGACGTGTTCGACCGTGCCGACCGCACCGATCGCCGGGGCGGCACCCTCGTGCGGCAGGAACTGGCCGGCGCCGGTCGTGCTCCAACTGCAGTGCGAGTAGTCACCGATGTGGCCGGCACCGGCGGCGAACATCGCCGATCGCAGCGTCTCGGCGTCGCCCGTGGGCACAAAGACGACCCACTTGTCCAGGGCCGGCCCCGACGGGACCGGGGACAGCACGTCACACACCCGAAGGCCGAGCGCGCTGGCCAGCGCGTCGGAGACCCCCGGCGAGGCGCTGTCGGCGTTGGTGTGAGCCGTGAACAGGGCGCGCCCGGTCCGAATCATCGAGTGGATCAGCGCACCCTTGGCCGAGTCGGCCGACACCGAGTCCACACCGCGTAACAGCAACGGGTGATGGGCCAGCAGCAGCCCACCCTCGGGCACCTGGGCCACTACCTCGGCGGTTGCATCGACGGCAACCGTCACCGATTCGATGTGCTCCGACGGGTCTCCGCACACCAGCCCGACCGAATCCCAGCTCTGGGCGAGCCTCGGCGGATAGGCCGCGTCGAGCACGCCGATCACGTCACCGAGTCGAGTTGCCACATCACGACACTAGTGCGCGGGTCCAACCTTCCCCGGCACCGACCATCGACCGATTGCGGACCGCGGCGCCGATTCAGGGACAATGGAGGCGTGACAGACACGTTGGGCGGTATCGGCGCCGACACCCGAGTGGGTCGCGACGACCTGGTGATCTTCGACCTGGACGGAACGCTGACCGATTCGGCCGAAGGCATCGTGGCCAGTTTCCGGCATGCGCTGCGCACCGTCGGTGCCGACGTTCCCGATGGTGATCTGGTCGCCAAGATCGTGGGGCCGCCGATGCACGTCACGCTGGCCGAGATGGGCCTGGGTGAACAGGTCGACGCCGCGATCGCCGCTTACCGCGCCGACTACACCTCCCGAGGCTGGTCGATGAACCGGCCGTTCCCGGGGGTCGAAGAGCTGCTGGCCGATCTGCGGACCGCCGGCACACGGCTGGCGGTGGCGACGTCGAAAGCCGAACCGACCGCGCTCCGAATCCTCACCCACTTCGGCCTGGACCGCTGCTTCGAGGTCATCGCGGGCGCCAGCCCCGACGGCGTCCGGGCCTCGAAGGCCGACGTGCTCGCCCACGCGCTTGCCCAGCTGGCGCCGCTGCCCCAGCGGGTACTGATGATCGGGGACCGCTCCCACGACGTCGAGGGGGCGGCCGCGCACGGCATCGGCACGATCGTCGTCGAATGGGGTTACGGCCGCCAGGACTTCCAAGACAACGAAAGCGGCGCAGTGGCCCACGTCGCCACGGTCGACGAGCTGCGGGAGGTGCTGGGTGTCTGACCAACCCGCGCGACTACACGTCACCTTCATCTGTTCGGGCAACATCTGCCGCAGCCCGATGGCCGAGAAGATGTTCGCCCACCAGATCAGCGAACGGGGACTGGCCGACATCGTCCGCGTCACCAGCGCGGGCACCGGCGACTGGCACCGAGGTGAACCGGCCGACCACCGGGCCGGCCACGTACTGGGTCGGCACGGCTACCCCACCGAGCACCGCGCCGCGCAGCTCGACGACGATCACCTCTCGGCCGACCTGGTCGTCGCGCTGGGCCGCAATCACCTACGCATACTGAAGCAGATGGGTGTGCCCGCCGAACGGCTGACGATGCTGCGTTCGTTCGACCCGAGGTCGGCGGCGCACACTCCGGATGTCGAGGACCCTTACTACGGCACCCAGGACGACTTCGAGGACGTCTTCACCGTGATCGACGCGGCATTACCGGGTTTGCACGACTGGGTCGACCAGCAGTTGTCCGATACGGAACAGGCCGGCT
>CAZLTV010000124.1:0-9367 GCA_964562545.1 uncultured Mycobacterium sp.
TACCGGGCGCCGTTCGAATTCACCGGAGGCGCCATCACCCGCGTCGTCGTCGACGTGTCCGGCGCCGAATACATCGACACCGAGCGTGACCTGGCACGGGCGTTCGCCAGAGACTGACGACGTCATGGGCTGGGGGATCCTCGTGAGTCGGGTCGGGGTCGGCGCAGCAGTCTGCCTCATGGCGGTTGCGTGCACCCGTACCAGCGACGGGGTGCCGACATCGGCCCTCGGTACCCGGTCGCCGACGGCAATCTCGACGCCGACCTCTCTGCCGAGACTGCAGCTACCCCCAGACGCCGACCCGGTACCGGGTGTGGTGCCCACGAATGAGCCTGTCCCCGCGCCTGCTCAGTTGTGCCCGCCGGCCGTTCTGCCGCCGGTCCGCATCGTCGCCGAGGTGGCTGATCCGGCTGCGCCGACGGCGACCATCGCCGTCCCCGACGGCTGGTCGATGGCCGGGGGCAGCGGCGAGGAGGGGGCCCGCCTGGAGGGCCCATCCGGGATGCGGGCGACCGTCACTATCGCCGCGACCGACGAGGAGCCCGCAAGGGCGTTTCGGCAGTACGCCGACCAGCTCACCGCGGATAAGGTGATCACTACGTTGAGCTTGCTGCCCGCACCGATGTGCGGGATGTCCGGGCAGAGGCTGCTCGGAATCCTGTCCGACGGCGCCGACACAGTGCAATACCAGGACCGCATCGTGCATGTTCCGACGCGGGGCGGAAACTTCCTGATCGCGGTGCATGTCACCGCGCCCGCAGATGCGCGCGGATTCGCCGACCCCGCGGCGGTGTTGACCGAGGACTTCGAGATCGGCCTACGCTGAGGACATGCTCACCGACCTCGTGAAGGTGGACGGTGGGGCCTTTCGGATGGGTTCGACGCAGTTCTACCCCGAAGAGGCGCCTGTCCACACCGTCACCGTCGCGACCTTCGCGATCGAGCGTCACCCGGTCACCAACGCCCAGTTCGCCGCGTTCGTCGCTGAGACCGGCTACCGCACTGTTGCCGAGGTCGCGCCGGATCCGGCTCTGTTCCCCGGGGCTGCGGCCGAGGATCTCGTGCCGGGCGCACTGGTGTTCCGGGCCACCGCCGGGCCGGTGGACCTGCGCGATTGGCGGCAGTGGTGGCAGTGGGTGCCTGGCGCGGACTGGCGGCATCCACTGGGGCCGGGAACTGGGGTGGACGACAAGGCCGACCATCCTGTGGTGCAGGTCTGTTATGCGGATGCGTCGGCTTACGCGCGGTGGGCGGGGCGGCGGTTGCCCACCGAGGCGGAATGGGAGTTCGCTGCGCGCGGCGGATCGACGTCGACCTACCCCTGGGGTGACGACCCTGTCCCGGGCGGGCAGTTGATGGCCAACACCTGGCAAGGACGTTTTCCGTACCGCAACAGCGGTGCGCAGGGTTTCACGGGAACGTCACCGGTGGGCGCGTTCCCGCCAAACGGCTACGGGCTCGTCGACATGATCGGCAACGTGTGGGAGTGGACGACAACTCGCTTCACCGGTCACCACCAACTGGCCGGAAACGCCGAGTCATGCTGCGGGCCCGTGGGCCCGGATCCGTCGGTCATCCAGGCTCTCAAG
Source organism: uncultured Mycobacterium sp. (assembly GCA_964562545.1). Taxonomy (GTDB): domain Bacteria; phylum Actinomycetota; class Actinomycetes; order Mycobacteriales; family Mycobacteriaceae; genus Mycobacterium. The sequence continues at coordinate 1,590 of CAZLTV010000124.1, forward strand.
GGCGGCTCGCACCTGTGCGCGCCCGAATACTGTCACCGCTACCGTGCGGCTGCGCGCTCACCGCAGTCGCAGGACAGCGCAACCAGCCACATCGGGTTCCGCTGCGCCGGGTAACCCGGCTTACCGCCGGCCTCAGATCGCGACAGCGGCCCGGCGCTGTGCCCGTGGAGACAGCCGCAGGTGTCCCAGCCATGCGGTCGCGAATGTCAAAGCCGCGGCCAGACCGAACGGCACCGCGATATGTACGCGCAGCAGCAGGGCGCCGAGCAGTGCGCCGGCGAAGATCGTCACGATCGCCCCGAGCCGCCGGTTGAACACCACCCCAGAGCCGCCGCGAGACCATGTTTCGCCGGCCAGCGACGCCAACGTCGATGTGACGACGACGGTCGTCATGTCGGTCACAGCTAACGTTCTGGCCGCGACGGCCTGCTGACCCATCACCGCGGCGGTTGCCGCGGCCATGGCGACTTGCAGCGCAGGACCGGGCACGGGTCCGGCGACCGCGGCGGTGACTGTGATCGCGGCCAGCGCGAACGCCCCGACGGTCAGCAGGACGGTGACCCGATGGTGCCAGCCCGGAGGGTTGGTCGCCCTAGGCCGACGCAGGACGAGCCCGGCCACCCACGCTGCCGCGGTGAACGCGACGAGCGCGATGGCCGGGCCCAGAACCGGCAGTTCGTCCGCGCCGGCAACACCCATTCCGAGGATCACGATGTTGCCGGTCATGTTGCCGGTGAAAACCCGGTCCAGTGCGAGGAACCCTACGGCGTCGACGATCCCGGTGACGAAGGTCAGGGTGAACGTCGCCGCCAGGGCGAGGCGATCCGGACGCAGGGATTCCAGCATTTACTCAGAACACCAGAAGCGCGAACACAGTGCTAGCGATGAGCCCGGCCATGACCGGCACGAAGCACTTCCGGGCCAAGGTGAGTACCGGTACGCGGGCGAAACCGGCCACGGCGATCAGTGAGGACCAGGCGACTAGGGTGCCGCCGCCGGACCAGATGTTGCCCATCTGGCCGATCGCCGCCAACGTCGACGGATCCATGTTCGCGGCCGGCCCGAGCGCTCCGGCCAGCGAGCCTGTCAGGGGGAGGCCGCTGAACCCGGACCCGTCCAGGCCTGCGACGAGACCGACCACCAGCACACCGAAGGCCAGCACAACCGGGTTCGGGGAGATGTGTGACTGGGCGGCGCTGATCAGGTCGAACAGGAACGCCGGCGCCGGGGCGTCTTCGGGTAGACCGAGGATGCGAGCGGAGAAGTCGCCGTTGCCAATGAAGAAGAAACCTGCGATCGGCAGCACGATCCCCATCGCCTTGAATGCGAACACCAGGCCGTCGGTGATGTGGGCGGATGAACTCTCCAGGAAATTGCGTTTGTCATTGGTCAGGCACGCCGCGAACAGCAACAGTGCCGCGATCCCGCCGACGATGCCGGCGGCGTCTCCGCCCTGCAGTGGAGGCACCAACGAGGTGAATTTTCCGAGCAGAAGGTATCCGATGAACACGAAGTACGCGGTCGGAACCAGGACGGCGAAGATCTTGGCGGAGTTGGATCTCTCGGGATCGGTGTCCAGCGCAGGATCGGCGGCAGCAGATTCCCGAACCAACGTCGCCGCTGCTGCGGGTCGCGCATCGGTCAGCGGCTGCCCCGAGCCGCCGGGTACGCCGTCGATCTGGCGATCGTGGTCGGGCCGCGGTGCTGAACCTCCGCCGCCCGGGTTCTGGCCGTCGGAGGGGGAGTCCTCGCCCTCCTTTACGCCGAACTTGTCGGCCTTGTTCTCCCACTCGATGAGCAGGTCCGGGGACGGCTTTTTCCAGGTGCGACGCTGCATCACATAGGTGACCAGCAGCGCGACGACGCCCACGATCAGCGACAGCACCAGAGATTTGTCGGCGACGCTGTCGGCGTCGACGCCCGCCGAGGTAGCGGAGATCCCGGGGGCGACCTTGATGATGTAGTCCGACGAAAGCGCCATGCCCTGTCCGGCGATGGCGATGACCATGCCCACCGACAGTGGCGACAGGCCGGCCCGGATGGCCACCGGAATCAGCACCGCGCCCACCAGCGGAACTGCCGGCGTGGGCCAGAAGAACAGTGAGATCACGTAGGTGACGAGCGCGAGCACGACGAAGCTACTGGTGCCCGCTCGCATCACGCGCCGAAACGGCGTCACCATCAGCCGGTCGGCGCCCATCTCGCGCAGCGCGCCGAGCATCGCGGTGACCAGCGCGATGATGAGGAAGATGTTGAACAGTTCCTGGGCGGCGACGAGGCTGGCGTTGAAGATCGATGACAGCCCGGTGATGATGCTGCCGGAGAACGCCCACGCCGTGAGCATGGTCGCGGCCACTGCGGGAACCACGATGTTCTTGCGCATCGCCATCGTGATCAGAATGACGACGATTCCGGCCAGGTATATCCAGTGGGCGGTAGTGAGTTGAATGTCCATAGGCAGGGTCCTTCGTCGCAACTGCTCGTGGGCTGTGCAGTTTGATGCTGGAATGCTCGGCGCGCTGCCGGTCGGGGTCAACGCTCACTGTGCACACCGGTATGAGGCCACCCCTGTGCAATATGCTCCGAGCATGTCGGCGGTGTGTCCTGCCGTTTCGGGCTTGTAACGATTGGCGAAGTGGCCCCGCAAAGTTCGAGGGCAGCGTCGTCGTGTGCACTGTGCACAATGGTCGTTCGTGTTGTGCTGCAGGTTCGGCTGAGCCGACCACCCCACGGGGTGTGAATGGGTGAGAGAGTGGTGGTGATGACCGAGTTGGATTCGGCCGCAAGGCATCCCATTCCAGACGGTGGCGATGGCACACCGTTGGGCTTGGCGGCGCTGCTGGCAGGCACATTCGTGGGTACCGTCAGCAACAACATCGTCAACGTTCCGTTGCAGGCAATCCTGGATGATTTCGACGCTCCGCTGGGCAACGGGGTGTTCGTCGCAGTCGGGTTCCTGGTGTGTTTCGCTGCGACGTTGCCGCTGGCAGGGTGGCTGGGGGACCGCTTCGGTCGGCGTCGGGTGTACTGCATCTCGTTGGTCGCCACCGCGTGCTGCGCGGTGGGCGCGGCCACCGCGCCCACCCTGCCGATCCTGGTCGCGTGGCGTTCGGTGGGCGGCATCGCGGTGGCCGCGCTGTCCCCGCCGGTGATGGGGCTCATCGCCTGGATGTTCGACGGTGTCCGACGTGGCCGCGCAATGGGCAGTTGGGCTTCGGTGAACGGACTCGGACAGGCCGTCGGACCGACCCTGGGCGGCGTGATCGCCGGCACGTGGGGTTGGCGCTGGGTGTTCGTCCCGTTGGTGCCCGTCGCGCTTGCGGGTCTGATCGGCACTCTGCGGCACGTGCCGCGCTACCCAGGTTCGGCAATCCCGTTCGACTTGGGCGGGGCAGTGGCGTTGACGATGGGGTCGGGTCTGCTGATGGGTGCGGTAGCGGTGTTGCCGCAGCCCGACATCGCAATATGGATGGTGATTGCCTGCCTGGTCGCCGCGGTGACCGTGCTCGGCTGGTTCGTCTGGCACTGTCTGCGGGTGCCCGACCCGTTCGTCGACGTGCGGCTGGCCGCTGAGTCCCGTTTCGCTCGAAGCTGTCTGGCTGCTTTTGCGCAGATGTTCTGCCTGAGTGCGACTCTGCTTGCGGTACCGCTCTACCTCATCGGCGGGTCGGTGAGCGTCTCGTTGGCGGGGTTCGTGCTGTTCGCGCTGCCGGCGACGATGGGGATACTGGCTCCGCTGGTGGGGCGATGGCTGGACCGAATGGGTCCGCGCCGTGTGATGCGTTCCGGCTTGGTTGTTCTGGCCGGTGCCCAGGCAGCTCTGATTGCCGTCGTGGCACTGCCTGCGCCGCTGGTCGCGGTGATAGTCCCGGTGCTGTTGCTCGCCGGGGTCGGGATCGCCTTGGTTCAGACCCCGGCGGCGACCGGAGCCACCCGATCCCCGGCCGGGGCCACGGGGGCCGGGTTGGGGTTGTTCAACCTGATTCGCTTCGGCGGTGCGGCCGTCGGTGCGGCCTGGGTGGCCGTCGCCTTGCAGTTCTCGGGTTTCCCAGCGGTCTTCGTGGTGGGGCTGGCCATCGCGATGCTCGGTCTGGCCGGGTCTTTCGTCGGCCCGGATCCACTCGCTGAGTAGCCGGGCGTCGAATCGTCCGCGCGCTGGTCTGGTGTCAGTGGTCGATCGGCCGGGACTATCGGCGAAAGCTGGTCTCGCGGTCCACGGCGGCATTGAACTCGTCGAGCAGATCCAGCCGGATCGCCAGCCACGCGGTGAATTGGTTGTCCGGGACCCTGATGTCCATCCCGAGCATGCGCGAAATCCGGTCCAGTTTGGCCAGCATCGTGTTGCGGTGCATGTTCAGCGCACGTGCCGTGGCGTTAATATTGCCGCCCTCGATCAGGTAGGTCGACAGTGTGTCGAGAAGGTCGGGTGAGGATTGCAGGGGGGCCAGGACTTCTCGGGCCAGCCGACGTCCCTTCTCGGTGTCGGCGACATCGGCAAGCACGGTGAAGCTGCGCAGTTCCTGGTATGACGTGGCGTCCGTGCGGTGCAGACGTCGCGCAATACCCAATGCGACCCTGGCCTGGCGGTAGGCTTCGCGGACTTCAGTGGCGCCACGGGCGGGTTGCCCGTAGGCCACCGGAGCGGGCGAGCCACGCCGGCGCCCCAGTTCGTGGACCATGGCGGTCGCGTATTCGGCCATTTCGCTGACCATCTCGGCCTCTGAAGTGCCGACGATGGTGCGGACGACGACGAGTAGGTCACCGATGACCGTCACGTAGGCGTGTGCGTCCGGGTGCGGCGACACGCCTGCGGCGTAACGCGCCAGACGCACCAGGGTCGCGGCAGGGTTGTCCACCCGTGAGGGAAGCAGCCCGGGTGCGACGAACACCCCGAAGCGCGCGTCCATGTCGATCTCGTGGTGCTCGGCGCGGGTTCGCATGTCGTGTTCACTGGAGAAGCTGCCGTGCACCAGCGCCTGAACGAAGTCGCCGCGCGCGCGTTCTTCGGCCTCGTCCACACTGCGCTGGCGCAGCATTTCCGATCCGACAATGGCGGTGGCTTGTTCGGTGAGAACCGAATGCCGAGCCACATCGTGTCGGCCCGGCGGGCGGCCTGGCACCAGCACCGCGACCCAGCCTTCGAAGGTTCTGCCCAACCGGATCGCACTGGCCACGCACGTCCATTCGGTCTCGCCGGATTCGGTGACCGAGGCCACTCGGGTGTCGTGGCCGTGGCTGCGTCGGGCGGACGCGGGAAGGTCGACGGCGAGTATCTCCGATAGGGCCCGGGTAAGAGGTCCAACGGTTTCCGCGTTCAGGCCATGAGACGCGACGGTCACCCCGCGGGCATCAAGCGCCACGGCGGGGTTGCGCGCAAGATTGGATACCTCGCGGACCAGTGTCTGCAACCCTGCGCCGCGGTGGAAAAGACCGGCCAGTGAACCATGCACCTGCGTGGAATAGCGCATCACATGGACTTCCTGGCTGAGCGCTCGTTCGGCGAGCAACCTGTTGAGCGCCGCGAAGCCCACCGGTGTGGTCAGCTCGATTACGACCAGGGCCGGTGGCCATCCGCTCATGGGGAATACGTCGGTGTCCATGCAGCCGTCCACGAGCAATGTGGTGGCGCCGCGAGCGGACAGGGCCGCCAGGTTGGCGCCGCAGGTCTGGAGTGCCTCCGGGCGAACGTAGACGCCGACAGCATCGAGTGCACCCGTGGCCGAGAGCACCTCGCTGAGGGGGAGCACCCAGTTGAGGTCGTTGTCCACCAGCTCGAGGCCGGCCACCACCCTGGCATCGGCCATGAGTGGCTCTTCGAGCAGCCCGCGCACGGTCATGTGGTTGGGCTCGCTGGTCGTCTTCGTCATCGGGCTGTCCTGCGTTCGGCGTCCGCGGATGAACTGTCGTGCTTTCGGGTTCCTAGATAACTACCGGCTCGTCGATACCTCCACCATGTGCAGGTTGACCTCATCTGGCCAATATTACCGGCCATTTTGACCATCCCGCAGTGTCTCGGTCGCCGGTAGACATGGCGTTGTCGGCCTCTTGAACCCCAAGAAACGAGATTCAACGAATGCATCAGATCTACCGGATCACCCTCGACGACGCTCTTCCCCTCTTGGCCGCCGGGCGGGCCAAGGCCGAGGAGATCGGCGTCAAGCAGACGTTGTGCGTCTGTGACGACGGCGGGAATGTCCTTGCTCTGCACCGGCTTCCGGGAGCGCGTCTTACGGGTGTGGACATCGCGATAGCTAAGGCGTTCACCGCCGCCGGTCACGAGCGTGCCACCCACCTGTTCAACGAGCCACCCAACGGTCCCGCTCTGCCGGGCAATGAGGCGTTCGGTATCAGCCATATGCTGCCCGGCAAATTCGCGATCTTCGTCGGCGGGTTCCCGCTGGTGTTCGACGGGCAGATCGTCGGCGGTGTCGGAATCAGCGGCGGCAATGGCGCGCAGGACAAGGCTGTCGGCGCAGCGATCCTCGCCGAGTTCGAGGCCCTGACCGCAACGGTGCCGGGTCGGTGAAATCCGGCGCGGCTGTCCACCGATGTGCAGCCTGACCAGCCGATGTCGACGATCGCCGGTGATGTTGTCCATGGTCGGTGAGCCGGTGATCTAGCTAGCGTCGTTTGTGCAGAAGGTGATTCGCATCGAGGCGTCACCAGGTGCAGTACGCAGCGAAAAGATCATCACCACTGTGCTTTTCGCCAGCTCTACCGGATCTACAGCCAATTAAGATGATGAAAGGAAACCGCACCGATGACCGAACTTCTTGGGCGCGACGAGTTCCGCACGGAACTCGAGAACGCCATCAAAGGGCGCGAAGCCAAGAATGCGTCGTTCTCGAAGGCCTGGGCTGAGGGCCAGCTGACGCGCACCCACTTCGCTCGCTGGGCTGAAAACCACTACCACTACGTCGGCCCGTTCGCCGACTACCTGGCCAACATCTACGCCAACACTCCCGACGAGTACACCGGGGCCAAGGACTTCACGCTGCAGAACATGTACGAAGAAGAGTTGGCCGACATTCGCCACACCGATCTGCTGATCAAGTTCGGCGAGGCCTGCGGCACCACCCGCGAGCGCATCGAAGACCCGGGCAACATGAACGCGATCACCCGCGGCCTGCAGGCATGGTGCTACGCGGTGTCCCAGCGTGAGCACTTCGTCGTGGCGACCGCCGCACTGGTGGTGGGGCTGGAATCGCAGGTGCCCAGCATCTACACCAAGCAGATCGTGCCGTTGCGCGAGGTCTACGGGTTCACCGAGGACGAGATCGAGTTCTTCGATCTGCACATCACCTCCGACGTCGTGCACGGCGAGCGCGGATACCAGATCGTGCTCGATCACGCCGACACCCCGCAGCTGCAGCAGCGTTGCCTGCAGTTGGTCCGCTGGGGCGCCGAGATGCGGTTCTCCTACACCAAGGGCCTGTATGACACCTACGTCGCTCCCGAGCTGGAGTCGGCAGCAGTCTGAGCGGTTTCGGTGCGGTTGGTTGCGCCCAGCGTGACCAACCGCGCCGAATCCGCAGGAGGGTGAGGAATTCGATGACCGTGGAATGGGTGGCCGTTGCCACCGTCGACGACATGCGCCGGCGCCGCAAGCTGCGGGTCGAGGTGGACGGCGTCGCTATCGCGCTGTTCCAGAACGACGGCCGCGTATACGCCTTCGCCGACCTCTGCGTGCACCAGGATCGTTCGCTGTTCAAGGGAACCCTGCTGCACGGCAAGGTGATCTGCCCCGGCCATCAATGGCAGTTCGACCTGGAGACCGG
>CAZLTV010000125.1:0-1892 GCA_964562545.1 uncultured Mycobacterium sp.
GTCGTCACCCGGCTCGTTGATGTGCACCTTGAATGCATCGCCGAGCACCCGAGGGATCAGCCATTCGTCGCCCCCGCAGAAATCCGTGCCGGCAGCGATGTTCACCCCCGACGCCACCGTGCGCCGCCATGGCATCGTCCCGGACCCGAGGAACAACTGTGAAACCGGGCAGTGCGCAATTGACGTACCGGTCTCGGCCATCCGCTCCAATTCCGAGTCGGTGCAGTGCACGCAGTGCGCCAGAATGGTGCGCCGGCCCAGCAGGCTGTTGCCGCCGACCGCCGACCCAGGCAAGAATTTGCCATCGTAGGTGTCCAGATAGGTGTCGGTTCGGTACATCTGCTTGACGCTGTCGACCTCACCGGTGCCGGGCCGGTTGTTCTCGTTGAGATGGCTGTGCACGTAGACGCCGCGGTCGCGGACCGAGTCATACAAATCGCCAAGGGCCTTGAGTGTGTGTGCTGTGACCGATAGCGAAAACCTCGGCACGATCGCGACATGCAGAAGCGCGGTGGCCACATCTCCGGTGTCGGCGGCATGCCAGGTGTCGATCTCTTCGCGGGTGAGCCGCAGTGCCTCTTCCTCCGAGGTGAGCAGCGGCGCTGCGCTGGGCGGCCCCACGGTCTGAATCCCTCGGCCACTGACGATGCGCAGTCCGCGGCGCTGGGTTTCGGTGAACAGCGCATCCTGCGCGTGTGGGAACGCCGACCCGAACACCATCGCCGCGGTGGTGCCCGCGGCGATACGCCGGTCACAGAATTCGACGGCGGCCTGCCGAGCGAACTCTGGATCGGCAAACCGGGCTTCGGAGGGAAAGATGCAGTGTTCGAGCCACTCCAACAGTTGGCCGCCCCCGTAGGAGTCACCGGCGTAAGTCTGGGGAAAGTGGATGTGGGTGTCGACGAAGCCCGGCAACAGAAACCCGGGCCGGTGGTCGTGTACCTGGGCGGTGGCAAACTGTGCCGGCAGCTCGCCGCGTTCACCGCAGAACACGATCCGGCCGTCGGTGTCGACGACTAGGGCTCCGTCGGGCAGCGAGACCAGCGCCTCGGCGGCCTCGGTCACGGCAGGCCGTCCGGCAATGTGAAACATGTGCCCGAGATGCACCTCAGTCATCAGGCGACGATAGCGACGAAAGAGCTGCTCGGCGCGGGCAACGATTCCTAGCACCGGGCAAGGCTTGTTGCTAGGTTCTCTGGGTGTCGGAAATTTGGAGTGCGGTTCTGACCGAGCTGATCCCACTTGCGTTGGTGGTCGCGCTCTCACCGTTGACGATCATCCCGGCAGTGCTGGTGCTGCACGCGCCGCGCCCGAAGCCGACCGGTTTGTCCTTTATGGTTGGGTGGCTCGTCGGTCTGGCGGCCCTGACGACACTCTTCGTGGCCATCTCAAACCTGCTCGGCGGGCTGGGAAGTAAGCCGCCGAGTTGGGCATCGTGGCTGCGCATCGTTGTTGGCGCCGCACTGATCGCCTTCGGAATCTATCGGTGGGCCATGCGCAAGAAGTCCGAGCATATGCCGGGCTGGATGACGCGGGTGAGTACGCTCTCCCCTGGCCAGGCCGGTGTGACGGGCCTAGCGCTGACGGTGGCGAATGTGAAGGTGCTGTTCATCTGTGCTGCAGCCGGTTTGGCTATCGGCACAGCCGGGCTTCGGCCAGCGGGCGCCGGGGTGGCGGTGATCTGGTTCGTCGGGGTGGCGGGCTTCAGCGTCGCGTTGCCCATCCTTGGCTATGCGGTGTCGGGTGAGCGGTTGGATCCGCTGTTGGTCCGGGTGAAGGACTGGATGGAGCGCCAGCATGCGTCGTTGGTCGCGGCGATCCTCGTGGTGATTGGGCTATTGGTGTTGTACAAGGGCCTGCACGGGCTGTGACGAGCGCTTGCGCGAGGAACC
>CAZLTV010000125.1:1992-5960 GCA_964562545.1 uncultured Mycobacterium sp.
ATTGGTGTTGTACAAGGGCCTGCACGGGCTGTGACGAGCGCTTGCGCGAGGAACCGACTCCCCCGCGCGGCTAGCTCTGGCGGTAGCCCGGCGGTAGCCCGAGGTCGTCGGCGTCTGCGGTCAGGTACCGCGTCACCGTGGGAGCGACCAAGCGCACGACGTCGTCGGTAGGTAGTTCCGACAGCGGTGAGACGCCCATCAGATATCGCAGCATCGCCGTTCCGACCAGGCTGCTGGCAGCCAATGTGGCGCGCAGCCGGGCCTCGTCGTTGCCGCCGAGCACCCCGGAGACCGCGGTCAGCACGTAGCTCTGCATGAAGGATCGGAAGGCGTCGTTGGCGTCTGGGTTCGAGGTGGCCGACGCGAGCATCGCCCGGATGCTCGCTGCGGTCTCGGGCGACTCCCACACTCCGAGGTAGGTGCGTACCGTGCGAGTGCCGATGTCGGCATCGTTGTCGGGTCCGACGCCCTGAAGGGCCGCGACCAGCACCGCGGGGTCGATGACCAGCCGCAACGATTCGCGAAACAGTTCGGTCTTGGACCTGAACAGGTAGAGCACCATCGAGGCGTCGACGTTGGCGTCCTCGGCGATGGCACGCAGCGTTGTCCTGTCATAGCCGTCTTCGGCGAACCGATTCTTGGCTGCGGCCAGCACAGCATCGCGGGACACCGGCTCGCCCTGCCGACGCCCCCGCCGGCGGCTCGTCTTTGCTGGTGGCGCCATAGCTCGACGGTAGCATTTCACCGACTGTTGAAATATAGGCCCAGGCCGCCTACGCTCCTTGTCGAGTATTAATTCAACAGATAGTGAAAAGGTGGCCGCGATGACCGAGACACAGCGCGCAGACGCGCGCCACACCCGTGAGGCAGAACCGTCGCCAACGACCCGAACCGCGGGGATGGTCGTGGTGATCACCGCGGCGCTCGCGGTCCTGTCAATCGCCTTCGCGTTGCCCGCGGTCCGTTCACAGCCGCACAACGTGCCGATCGGTGCCGCCGGGCCACAAGCCGCCGGGGCGCAGGCCGCGGCCATATTCGATCGCATGGAGCGGGCCCACCCCGGCGCGTTCGAGATCACCTACTTCCCCGGCGAAGCGGCGCTGGCGCACGCCATCAGAAACCGCGGCGTCTACGGCGGTATCGCCCTGCCGTCACATCCCGGCGAGCCGGCCACACTGATGATCGCGACCGGCGCTAGCCCGGCGATCGCGACCCTGCTGACCCAGCTCGGACAACAGCTCACCAGCAGCACCGGCATCCCGCTCAACGTGCAAGACCTTGCCCCGCCCGCGCTGCGTGACCAGCGCGGCGCAGGGCTGGCCGCCTCGGCGTTGCCGTTGACCCTGGCGGGTTTGCTGCCGGCATTCGCGTTCATCCTGGTGATCCCGCGGCGCCACGGGCTGCAATTCGGTGCCGCCCTGAGCTCGGCGGTCCTATCCGGCATCACGCTCACGATTCTGCTGCGCTACGTATTCAGCTCCATCACAACGAACTTCTGGGGCGTCGCGGGCACGCTGAGCCTCGGGGTAGCGGCCGCGCTCCTATTCCTGCTCGGCATGGGGGCTCTGTTCGGCAAAGTGGGGCTCGCAGTTGCTGCGGTGCTGGCGCTGCTGGTGGGCAACCCGCTGTCGGGACTCACCAGCGCTCCGGAACTGCTGCCGGCCGGGTGGGGCACGCTGGGTCAGCTGCTGCCACAGGGGGCCACGGCCACCGCGCTGCGGTCGGCGGCGTTTTTCGGCGGGGCCGGCGCTACGACCGCGATCGTGGTGCTGACCTGCTGGGCGGCAGCCGGTGCGGCCCTCCTCGCCGTTGCCGCTGTGCGGCGTCGCACGCTGGCGGCCTAGCCCTTCGTGGTGAATTACTATCGGGCAGCGTGGGACTCGAAGACCGTGAGGCGATGCGCATACTGCGTGCCGCACTGTCTCCAGGTCCCGAGTCCGAGGCGCTGACCCGCGACTTCTACACCAGGTGGTTCGCGGCCGACATGTCGGTGCGGGACCTGTTTCCGCCCGACATGGAAAAGCAGCGCCAGGTGTTTGCCCAGGTGTTGAGCTGGCTGTGCGACGAGCTCATCGCCCAGCGGGCCGAGGAACCCGTGGCGTTCCTGGCGCAACTCGGCCGCGATCACCGCAAGTACGGTGTCACCCAAGCTCATTACCGCACCCTGCAGGTGGCGCTGCTCAATGCGTTGCGCGCCCAGCTGGCCGAACGTTGGGACGCTCGAACGGAAGAGGCGATCAACGACGTCGTGACTCTCGTCGTCGGTGTGATGAGCGGTGCCGCCGATGCCGAGACAAGCCTGCCATTCTGCGATGGGACCGTACTCGAGCATCTGCGGCCAAGCCGGGACGTCTCGGTGATCAGGCTGCGAATGGACCACCCGTTGGCCTATCTGCCCGGGCAGTACGTGTCCGTGCAGGTTCCGCAGTGGCCACGGCGGTGGCGCTACCTGAGCCCGGCGATACCGGCCGACCCGCATGGCTTCGTCGAGTTCCACGTTCGCTCGGTGGCCGGCGGCATGGTCTCCACCACAATCGTGTCCGAGACCCGGCCGGGCGACCGGTGGCGGCTGTCCAACCCGCACGGTGCGCTGCACGTCGACCGCGACGGCGGCGACGTGCTGATGGTGGCGGGCAGCTCCGGGTTGGCTCCGCTGCGGTCGATCATCATGGATCTGGCCCGGTTCGCCGAGAACTCCCGGGTTCACCTGTTCTTCGGCACAAAACACCCCTACGAACTCTACGATCTGCCGACGCTATGGGAGATCGCCTCAACCAACCGATGGCTGTCGGTGACCCCGGTGTCCGAGCTCACCTTCGACCCTCCGTGGGCCTCCGACTACCCGGACCCCACGCCGCCGCGCGGACTCCACGTCCGACAGACCGGCACGCTGTCCGAGGTGGTGACGCGCTACGGAAGCTGGAGTGATCGGCAGATCCTGGTGTGCGGAGGCCCCGCCATGGTGACCGCGACCAGATCCGCACTGATCGCCAAAGGTGCGCCCGCCGACCGAATCCAGCACGATCCGCTGGCCAGCTGACACCCACGTGGCAGGATCGGAGGTCATGGCCGAGTTCGAGATCGTCACACTGCGCGACCCGTCGTCACTGCTGACCGCCACCTACGTCCCGCAAGCCGGGATGATCGCCACGTCACTGTCGGACGACGGAACAGAACTGCTGGGGCAGCGCCGGGGTCTGCAGGCCTACGTGTCCAACCACAAGACCATGGGCATCCCCATCCTGTATCCGTGGGCAAACCGGCTCAGCAGCAATGGCTACGGCGTAGACGGGTCGGTGGTGACGTTGACCCCGGGCACCGGCGGGGTACGCACCGACGAGCACGGAGTGCCGATCCACGGCACATTGGCCGCCTATCCCGACTGGCACGTCACCACCGTGCTGGAATCGCAGCTCAGCGCCGAGCTGGACTTCGCCGCCCGACCCGGCCTGCTGGCGTCGTTCCCGTTCCCACACCTTCTGACCCTGGAAATCACTTTGATGCAGCGGACCTTGACCGTGAAGACCACGGTGACGGCGACGACGGGGTCGCGGGTACCGATGTGCTTCGGCTTCCACCCATATCTGCAGATTCCCGGCGTGCCGAGGTCACAGTGGCAGATCGAGACACCGGCGATGCGGCACCGCCCGGTCAATCCGTGGGGCGTTCCCACCGGCTCGATGACACCACACCCGCCCTCCGTGGAAGTATTGGGCGACAAGGCGATCGACGAGGGCTACGACGAAGTGCCCAGCGGCGCGGCGTTCGCGGTGTCCGGCGGAGACAGGCGCATCGAGGTGCACTTCGACCGCGGATTCCCTGCGGCGCAGGTCTTCGCGCCCAACACCGACGATGTGGTGTGTTTCGAGCCGATGGCCGCCCCTACCGATGCGCTGCGGCAGGGCGGCTATCACGAGGTACAGCCAGGGGAGTCGGTAACCGCCCAGTTCAGAATAAGCGTCACCTAG
>CAZLTV010000125.1:6060-9316 GCA_964562545.1 uncultured Mycobacterium sp.
TCCGGCGGGCGAAGTACAAGAAAGAGCCTGCCGGAACGCCGTTTTCGGTGGATCGTTCGGATTGTTCAGCGTTGGTTGCGTGGCTGCCAAACCACCAGCGCCGTGCTCTTCGGGCGCGGCTGAGCCCGCAAGCGTTCGACTTCGTCGGCCAGCTCGCGCACCCTGGACTGCAACGCCTCAACCTGGTTGGTCAACTCGATAATCCGCTTGATGCCAGCCAGATTGACGCCCTCGTCCTGGGACAACCGCTGCACCTCTCGGAGCAGGTCGACGTCGCGCTGCGAATAACGCCGACCCCCACCCGAGCTGCGCTGCGGGGTGACCAAACCGAGCCGGTCGTAGGTGCGCAGTGTCTGCGCATGCATACCGGCCAGCTCGGCGGCCACCGAGATCAGGAACGTCCGGGTCTCGTCGTTGCGATGCACGCTCATCGGTTGCCGGCCCATCCCGCTCGGGGGTCGAAACCACTCGCACGCTCGGCCTTCGCGTAGGCCTCCAGCGCCTCAGCCGCTTCACCCTCGATGTTCTGCGGCACCGCCACTTTCACCGTGACCAGCAGATCGCCGTTGCCCCCTGAGCGTTTGGGCACTCCACGACCACGCACCCGCAGAATGCGCCCATCGGAGGTACCCTTGGGCACCCGGACACCGACCTTACCTTCCAGCGTCGGCACCGAAAGTGTTGTCCCCAAAGCCAGCTCGTGGAAACTGACAGGGACGGTGACCGTCAAGTCATCGCCGCTGCGCCCGAACACCTTGTCCGGCCGCACGTGGACGGTGACATACAGGTCGCCCGAGGGCGCCCCGCGCAAACCGGCCTCGCCCTGGCCGGCCAGCCGAATCCGCTGACCGTCTTCCACACCCGGGGGAATCCGCACATTGATGGTGCGAGTACGGGTCGTCACCCCGGTACCACGGCACTCGTCACACGGATGCTCGATGATCGACCCGCTGCCCCGACATTCGGTGCACGGCTCGGAAAACCCGAAGGCCCCCTGGTTGCGACTGACGACTCCGGCGCCATTGCAGTTCGGACACACCTTGGGGCTGGTCCCCGGACGGGCACCGCTGCCGTGGCAGTTGGTGCACGGGGCGGGGCTGGTGAGCCGCAGCGGCATCGCCACGCCCTTGGTGGCCTCGAGGAAGGACAGCTCGGTCTCGGTCTCGAGATCGTTGCCCCGTCGTGGTCGCGACGGACGCGGCTGTTGGGCGCCACGCCCGAAGAGTCCCCCGAACAGGTCACCAATGTTCGCCCCGCCGGTTTGCCCAGCGGCGTCGAACAGATCGTTGAGATTGAACTCCTGACCGTCACCGCCGCTGAATCCACCGAAGCCACCGCCGCCGTTGTTGTTGAAACGGCGACCGAACCCGCCGCCCGCGAACAGGCGGCGGGTTTCGTCGTACTCCTTGCGTTTGGCCGGATCGGTGAGCACTTCTTTGGCCTCGGAAGCAGCTTTGTACCGCTCTTCGGCCGCGGTGTCCCCCGGGTTCCGGTCCGGGTGGTTCTCGGCGAGGATCTTGCGGGCGGCCCGCTTGATCTCATCCTGACTGGCGTCGGAGGCGACGCCGAGTTCCTTGTAGAAGTCCTTCTCAACCCACTCGCGTTGGGCCATATCGCGTCACCTCCTTACCTACTCGTTCGTGTACTGGTCAATTCTTACGATTCTGAAGGCTTATCGGCCTCAGAGCCGGTATCGGCGCCGGTCGATTCGGGGACGGTGTCCACGACACCAACCATGGCATGCCGAACCACCTGTTCACCGACTTTGTAGCCCTTCCGCATGACGGTGCCGACCACCGGATGCGTGCCGTCGCCCTCGTGCTGCACGGCTTCGTGCAGGCCGGGGTCGAACTCATCGCCTTCGTTACCGAACGCGGAAAGCCCAAGTCCCTCGAGTGCGCTGACAAGCTTGTCGGCGACGGCCCGCAGCGGTCCGGACTCCAGATCACCGTGGCTGCGGGCCCGGTCCAGGTCGTCGAGTACCGGCAACAGCTGGCCGATCACCGACGCCTTGGCGCGGTCTGCAGTCACCTGCTGGTCGCGCAGCGCCCGCTTGCGGTAGTTGGCGAAGTCGGCTTGCACCCGCTGCAGGTCACCCAGCAACTCGGCAGCCTTGCCGGCCTCTTCGGGAGTCTCCCCGGCGAACTCGTCCGGAGCCGGCCCGCTGGGGGCCGGTCCGGAAGCCGAGTTGCCGCGCACCTCACCGGTGTTCGGATCGATGCGGCGCTTGTCGGTGACGGTGATCGGCTCGCCCTGCTCTTTCAAACGATCCTGATCTGCGTCGCTCACTTGCGCTCGCCACCGTTCTGGCTGTCGTCCTCCACCACCTCGGCGTCGACGACGTCATCGTTGCCGTTCGAAGCGCCGGGGGTTTCCCCACCCGAGGAAGCCTGCTCGGCTTGGGTGGCTTCATAGATCGCCTGCCCAAGCGCCTGGGACTCCTCGCCGAGCTTCTCCATGGCCGACTTGATCGCGGCAATGTCGGTGCCGGCCAGTGCGGTCTTGGCCTCGGCGATTGCCGAGTCGACCTTGGTCAGGGTGTCCTCGGACACCGAAGGTCCGCCTGCTCCCTCTTTTGGCTCGCGCTGCTCCTTGACGAACTTCTCCGTCTGGTAGACCAGCGACTCGGCCTGGTTGCGGACGTCGGCCTCCTCGCGACGCTGACGGTCCTCGTCGGCGTGCGCCTCGGCGTCCTTGACCATCCGATCGATCTCTTCCTTGGACAGGCCGGAGCCTTCCTGGATCTTGATCGTGTTTTCCTTGCCGGTGCCCTTGTCCTTGGCGGTGACGTGCACGATGCCGTTGGCGTCGATGTCGAAGGTGACCTCGATCTGGGGGACACCACGCGGGGCCGGCGGGATGCCGGTCAGCTCGAAGGAGCCGAGCAGCTTGTTGTGCGCGGCGATTTCACGCTCTCCCTGGAAGACCTGGATCTGCACCGACGGCTGGTTGTCGTCGGCGGTGGTGAAGGTCTCCGATCGCTTGGTCGGGATGGTGGTGTTGCGTTCGATGAGCTTGGTCATCACGCCACCCTTGGTTTCGATGCCCAGCGACAGCGGGGTGACGTCGAGTAGCAGAACGTCTTTGACCTCACCCTTGAGCACACCGGCTTGCAGCGCAGCGCCGACGGCGACGACCTCATCGGGGTTGACGCCCTTGTTGGGCTCCTGACCACCGGTCATCTCCTTGACCAGCTCGGACACCGCGGGCATCCGGGTGGAACCACCGACGAGCACCACGTGGTCGATCTCGCCGA
>CAZLTV010000126.1:0-7049 GCA_964562545.1 uncultured Mycobacterium sp.
CCCACCAAACGACCAGCCAACATGTGCTACGCAGGGGTTCCCGCCCGGGCCAACAGGTCCACCTACGGCATCGCCTCGGCCACCACACTGCGCAACTGGATCGGGATGTGGAGCCTGCGCCACGCACAGACCCGAGCCGAGCCCCACCTGTCCCGCATCACCTGTCCGGCGCTGGTGATCAACGCCGAGCGCGACACCGGGGTGTTCCCGTCCGACGCACAGCGCATCTACGACGCGCTGGCCAGCAACGACAAGACCCGCTGCACGGTCGACACCGACCACTACTTCACCACCGCGGGGGCTCGCACCGAGACTGCCGATACCATCGCCGAGTGGATCGCACGGCGCTGGTGAATGCCCAATGAGAGTCCTGGCCCACTTCGTGGCCAGCGATCTAGTGACCGAATTCCTAGCGCCGCACCGGGAATGGCTCGACGTCCGGTTCTGCGCCGAAGACGACGACGCCACGTTGCATCGCGAGCTGCCCAACGCCGACGTCCTCTGGCACGTGCTGCGACCGCTATCGGGTGACGACCTGGCCAGGGGCGCACGGCTGCGGCTGGTGCATAAGCTCGGCGCCGGGGTCAACACCATCGACGTCGACGCCGCCACCGCGCACGGGATCGCCGTGGCCAACATGCCGGGCGCCAATGCTCCGTCGGTCGCGGAGGGGACGCTGCTGTTGATGCTCGCGGCGCTGCGCCGGCTTCCCGAGTTGGACCGCGCCACCCGCGCCGGACGGGGGTGGCCGTCGGACCCTGCTCTCGGCGAGGCGGTCCGCGACATCGGCAGTTGCACCGTCGGTCTGATCGGCTACGGCAACATCGCCAAACGTGTCGAGACGATCGTCGCTGCCATGGGTGCCGCCGTGGTACACACCAGTACCCGCGACGACGGCCACCCCGGCTGGCGTTCCCTGCCCGAACTGCTGAGCGTCAGCGACATCGTGTCGCTGCACCTACCGCTGACCGAGGCCACCGCCGGGCTGCTCGATCGCAGCGCGATCGAGCAGATGAAACCCGGCGCGATCCTGGTCAACACCTCACGCGGCCCGATCGTCGACGAGGATGCGCTCACCGAAGCCCTGCGTTCGGGCGCGCTGGCCGCCGCCGGTCTCGACGTGTTTGCCACCGAACCGGTGCCCACCGACAACCCACTGCTGTCGCTGAACAATGTGGTGCTGACCCCGCACGTCACCTGGTACACCGCCGACACCATGCGCCGCTATCTGGAGTTCGCCGTCGATAACTGCGCACGCCTTCGCGACGGGCGCAGCCTAGTCAACGTCGTAAACCTGGCGCAGGGGTAGTCTCGGCCCCAACCGACCGGTTAGTCAGCCCAACGGAGGGTTACAACCATGCCCATCGCGATCACCGAGGAGCACAGCGACCTGGCCGATTCGGTGCGAGCCCTGGTCGCGCGCGTTGCGCCGTCGGAAGTCCTGCACGAGGCCCTCGAAAACCCGATCCCGAACCCGCCGCCGTACTGGGTCACAGCCGCCGAGCAAGGGCTGCAGGGCGTCCACCTCGCCGAATCCGTCAACGGACAGGGCTTTGGAATCCTCGAGCTGGCCATCGTCGTTGCCGAGTTCGGCTACGGCGCAGTACCCGGGCCTTTCGTCCCCTCGGCGATCTCCAGCGCGCTGATCAGCGCACACGACCCCCACGCCGCCATCCTCAGCGGGCTCGCCACCGGCGACGTCATCGCCGCATACGCGCTCGACTCCGGCCTGACCGCGACGCGACACGGTGACGCGCTGGTCGTCCGCGGTGAAGTCCGCGCGGTGCCCGCCGCCGCACAAGCCTCGGTTCTGGTGCTTCCCGTCGCGATCGAATCCGGCGAAACCTGGGTCGTGCTCGACGCCGAGCAACTCGAGATCGAACCCGTGCCCAGCCTGGACCCGCTGCGGCCCGTCGCCCACGTACGCGCCAACGCCGTCGAAGTGAGCACCGACCACGTGCTCAGCAGCCTGAGCCGCGCGCACGCACGGGCCCTGATGTCGACACTGTTGTCCGCCGAAGCGGTCGGCGTCGCCCGCTGGGCCACCGACACCGCATCGGCCTACGCCAAGATCCGCGAACAGTTCGGCAGGCCGATCGGCCAGTTCCAGGCCATCAAGCACAAGTGCGCAGGCATGATCGCCGAGACCGAGCGCGCCACCGCCGCCGTCTGGGATGCCGCCCGCGCGATCGACGAGGTACGCGAAAACAAATCCAACGCATACGAGTTCGCTGCGGCGGTGGCTGCCACACTGGCCCCGGTCGCCGGCCAGCACTGCACCCAGGACTGCATCCAGGTGCACGGCGGTATCGGCTTCACCTGGGAACACGACACCAATGTCTACTACCGGCGGGCACTGATGCTCGCGGCGTGCTTCGGTCACGCGGCGGACTATGCCCAGCGCGTGGTCGATATCGCCACCACCACCGGGATGCGGGCACTCAACATCGACCTCGACCCCGAGACCGAGCAGCTGCGGACCGAGATCCGCTCACAGGTCGCCGCACTCAAAGCGATTCCGCGGGAACACCGCAACGCCGCAATCGCCGAGAGCGGCTGGGTGCAACCCCACCTGCCGGTGCCGTGGGGCCGCGATGCCGGTCCGGTAGAACAGATCATCGTCGCCCAGGAATTCACCGAGGGGAAGGTCAGGCGCCCGGCGATGGGTATCGCCGCCTGGATCATCCCGTCGATTGTCGCGTACGGCACCGACGAGCAAAAGGAACGCTTCCTGCCGCCGACGTTCCGCGGCGAGACCGTCTGGTGTCAGTTGTTCTCCGAACCCGGCGCCGGCTCGGACCTGGCGAGCCTGACCACCAAGGCCACCAAGGTCGACGGAGGCTGGCGGATCACCGGCCAGAAGATCTGGACCACCGGCGCCCAGTACTCCCAGTGGGGGGCGCTGCTGGCCCGGACCGACCCCACCGCACCCAAACATGCCGGCATCACCTATTTCCTGCTCGACATGGCCAGCGAGGGGGTGGAGATCAAACCGCTGCGCGAACTCACCGGCAACGCCATGTTCAACACCGTGTTCATCGACGACGTGTTCGTGCCCGACGGGCTGGTGCTCGGTGAGGTCGACCGTGGCTGGGAGGTGAGCCGCAATACCCTGACCGCCGAACGGGTGTCGATCGGCAGCAGTGAGCCGCCGTTCCTGCCGAGCCTGGACAACTTCGTGGACTTCGTCGCCAAGGCGCACCTCGACCAGGTCGGCCACCACGCCGCGGGTGTTCTGATCGCCGAGGGACACGCCGCCAGACTGCTCAACATGCGCTCGACGCTGCTCAGGCTGGCCGGCGGCGATCCGATGCCGGCGGCGGCGATATCCAAGCTGCTGTCGATGCGCACCGGACAGGGCTACGCAGAGTTCGCGGTGTCGTCGTTCGGCACCGACGCCGTCATCGGCGATCCTGAGCAGATCACCGGCCGCTGGGCCGAATATCTGCTGGCCAGCCGTGCCACCACCATCTACGGCGGAACCTCTGAGGTACAGCTCAACATCATCGCCGAGCGACTGCTCGGCCTGCCGCGCGACCCCTAAGCAGAGTGGTTTCCGGTCGCCGAGGCCGGGAACTCCACTGCCATGACCAAGGACCGGGAGCGATGACCGACGACCGCGACTACGTGGAGAAACGGCTGGACAAGCCTGGGTCGTTTCAAGTGGCCGCCATTTACACCGCGGTGGTGGTCGCCGTGGCCGGTGTCGCGCTCGCGTTCTTCGCCCTTGGCCCGCGCGACTCGGTGTACTCCGCGGCGCTGGTGCCCATGTTCCTGTTCGCCGGCGGGGTAGGTGCGTTCGTGCAGACCTACCGAGTGTGGAAACGCGGCGGCGGCTGGGCCGGATGGCAGGGCGCCGGGTGGTTCCTGATGTTGGCGATGCTCATCTCGCTGGCCCTGCCGGGTGCGGCGATGATGGCCGACACCGTCGGGTAATTCGAGACTGAATTTGGGCAGATCCAAGCCGAGGCTATGGTCGAGAACCCGGCAGAATCCCCGACCATAGATTCGGTCTCGAGGCCGGCACTGTGCCTGTGCCCGGAGGCTTCAGTCGAGCTTCATCTCGCGCAACTCGCGCTTGAGGATCTTGCCAGTGGGGTTGCGCGGCAATTCGTCGAGAAAGACCACCTCACGCGGGACCTTGTAGCGGGCCAGGTTTTCCCGGACGTAGGTCTTGATGGCGTCCTCGTCGATCGTGGCGCCTTCGACCTTGACCACGAAGCAGCGCAGCCGATGACCCCAGTCCTTGTCCTCGACGCCCAACGCGGTGGCCTCGACGACCTCAGGATGACCGCTGACCAGGTCCTCGATCTCGGCGGGGAAGACGTTCTCACCGCCGGAAACGATCATTTCGTCGTCGCGACCGCTGACGTAGAGCAAGTCGTTCTGGTCGAAGTAGCCGACGTCGCCCGACGACAGCAATCCGTCGATGATCTGTTTGCCGCCCCCACCGGTGTAGCCCTCGAACGGAAAGAAGTTCCCGACGAAGATCCGGCCCACCTCGCCGCGCGGCAGCTCGTTTCCGTTGTCGTCGATGATCTTGACCTTCATTCCTTTGACTACCCGCCCCACGGTCGCCGGGTTGATCGAAAGGTCTTGCGGTCCAGCAATAGTCGCGTACGCCACCTCGGTAGATCCGTAGAGGTTGTAGACCACGGGGCCGAGTTCCCGCAGCGCCCGGGTGGCCAGCTCGGCCCCGAGTTGGGAGCCCGAGACGAACACGATACGTAGCGAGGACAGATCGGGTTTCGGGCTGGTCTTGTCAAGTTCGTCGAGCATCCGCGACAGCATCACCGGCACCACGACGATCGCGGTGGCCTTGCGCTTTTCGATGTCGGCCAGCACGGTGGCGGGTTTGAAGCGCCTGCGCAGCACCAGCGTCGACCCGAGCATCATCGCGATGGTGGCGTGCAGAAACCCCAACGCGTGGAACATCGGCGCCGGCAGCGAGGTCACCTCGTTGGCCTTGAACGGCACCGCAGACACCACGCCGCCAATCGGAGCCAGTGATGGCGGGGCGCTGCGGTTGGCGCCTTTCGGCGTGCCGGTCGTTCCGCTGGTCAAGATGATGATCGACGAGTGCCTGGCAGCTTTGGGCGGCGGCGAGGCGCTGGTGCGCGCAATGAGTTCTTCGAGGGTCTCATCGACGCTGCCCGAAGGCTCGTCGGGCTTGTCGGGATTGACCCCGAGAGCGCGCAACTTGCCCAGTTCGGGTTCTGCGGCCATCACGGCTCCGGTGTACTCGTCGTCGTAGATGATGAGCCGGCCACCCTCGCGTTCGGACACCTCCTTGATCTGCGGACCCGAGAACTCGCTGTTGAGCAGGATGATTCGGGCGCCGACTTTCGCCGCGCCATACACCGAGACGAGGAACCACCGGTGGTTACGAGCCAGAATCGCCACCCCGTCACCGGCGCCGATACCTTTGGCGAGCAACCCATTGGCCAGGGCGTTGGCGGCGTCGTCCAGCTCCTTGAACGTCATCTCACCGAAGTCGTCGATCATCGCGGGCGCGTGGGGGGTACGGCGGGCATTGAGCGCAGGGATCATGCCGAACTCACCCCACCGGCGAATATCGGCGACGAACGCGGCGATATCCTGCGGCGGCTCCAGTTTGAGCGCGCCGGCCTCGAACATCTTGCGGGCGTAGTGCAGCTCGGCCGAACCACGGTCGAGGTATTTGCCGACGGTCTGCTGGGCCTTAACCACAGCCTGCAACGGAAGATCGCTGAGCTTCGACATGGGCCCACCATATGTGACGTCGGTCTCACTCAGGTTGGGAACTTACGATGAAAGAATGCCCACCCGCGAGTCCTTCGACATCGCCGGACAGCAGGTGCCCATCACCCACCCTGACAAGGTGGTCTTCGGCGAGATCGGGCTGACCAAGCTGGACCTGATGCACTACTACGCGTCGGTCGCCGACTGTGTGCTGCGCGGCGTCGCCGACCGGCCGATGATCCTCAAACGGTTCGTCAAGGGCATCGAGCAGGAAGCCATCTTCCAGAAGCGCGCCCCGGCCAAGCGCCCCACCTTCGTGTCCGTCGCGGAGCTGAAATACGCCTCGGGCACCTCAGCCGCCGAAGCCGTGCTGCACG
This sequence comes from uncultured Mycobacterium sp., assembly GCA_964562545.1. GTDB lineage: Bacteria > Actinomycetota > Actinomycetes > Mycobacteriales > Mycobacteriaceae > Mycobacterium. The sequence continues at coordinate 6,099 of CAZLTV010000126.1, forward strand.
ACGCCGCCGGGCTGATCTGGGCGGTGAATCTGGGCTGCGTGGACCTCAACCCCCACCCGGTCCGGGCCGACGACCTCGACCATCCCGATGAGCTTCGCGTCGACCTCGACCCGATGCCTGGCGTCGACTGGGCCCACATACTCGACGTCGCGTTCGTCGCCCGCGAGGTGCTCGAGGACCACGGCCTGGTCGCCTGGCCCAAGACCTCGGGCTCACGCGGCTTCCACATCTATGCGCGCATTCACCGCCGCTGGCCGTTCAAGCTCGTGCGACTGGCCGCTGAAGCGGTGGCCCGCGAAATCGAGCGCCGAGCCCCGGAGGCGGCCACCGCGCGCTGGTGGAAAGAGGAACGCCACGGCGTCTTCGTCGACTTCAACCAAAATGCCAAAGACCGCACGGTGGCCTCGGCGTACTCCGTTCGGGCCACCTCCGACGCACGGGTGTCCACGCCACTGTTCTGGCACGAGGTCGCCGACTGCCGGCCGGAGGCCTTCACAGTCGCCACTGTGGCGAAGCGGGTCGCCACCCACGGTGACCCGTGGGAAGGAATGGACGACGCCGCAGGTTCACTCGATTCGCTGCTCGACCTCGCCGACCGCCTCGGCCCCGCCGAACGGGCACCCAGGGGAGCCCGACGAGCCACTGACGGACGTCGCGCGTCGACAATGCCGCTGATCGAGATCGCCAGAACCAAAACCAAGGACGAGGCGATGGCGGCGCTGCAACGGTGGCGCGAAATGCACCCTGCTGCCGCCGAAACGCTGCAGCCCGCAGACATTCTCGTCGACGGGATGCGGGGACCGAGCTCGATCTGGTACCGCATCCGCATCAACCTGCAGCATGTGGCCGAGGAAGTCCGGCCCCCGCAGGGTCCGCTACTGGCCGACTACGACCCGTGGGTTGGCTACCGCGGTGCACAGCAGTACGGCGGCTGAGCCGCCAGAAGTCACC
>CAZLTV010000126.1:7149-9298 GCA_964562545.1 uncultured Mycobacterium sp.
GAGTTCTTACCGATGTTTTAGTCATTACTCCCAGCGGCCTTAAATTGCGTGGCTACCTTCATTGTTGTAGGGGCCAAAGGTGGCCACGTCAGCACGGTATCGAGGGAGGTTGCAATGTACGGCAATCCGACATTCGATTGTGACGGCGCCAGCATTCGAGCGCACTGCCGCCAACTGGCCACCGTGGTGACAGTCACGGGTGCGCTCGGTGAGGCTAACGTCGAGCGCGTCACTCGCCACATTGAACGCTTCATGCTCACCGACAAACCGCTTATCCTCGACCTCAGCGGTGTGACTTTCTTTACCCGGGAAGCGATTTCGCTGTTGCTGGGCCTTGACGACCGTGGCGCGGCAGCCGGGGTCGAGTGGTCGCTGATCACCAACCGCGTGGTCGACCAGGCACTACGTGACCGGGACGTCGAGTTCACCACCGCCGGATCGGTCCCCGAGGCGCTCAACCACTTTGCCGACGTGATGGTCGCTCGGCGTCAACTTCTTCCCTTGCTCACCAAGACCGCGTAAAGGATCACTGTGTTACTCGATGTTCGGTGGCTCCGGTTTCTGCTTCAGCGTCGGCACAGGGTCGACGTCGAGCGTCACGCGCTAACCGCGAGCTGACATACCAAGCTGCGCCACCCCGTTCTGTCTAAGGTGCTCGTATGGGCACCGCTATCGAGGCTGACCTCGCTCCCGACCACAACTTCTCCTCGGCGCTGGCCCTGTAAGGCAGGGGTGGCCGCACGTGAACGCACTAGATCGATTCTTCGAGATCTCGGCGCGTGGATCCACGATCGGTACCGAGGTCCGCGGTGGGGTCGTCACGTTCATCGCGATGGCCTACATCATCGTGCTGAACCCGATCATCCTCTCCGGTGCCACCGACGTCGCCGGTACGACACTCGATTTTGCACAGGTGTCGGCCACCACGTCGCTGGCCGCGGGCGTGATGACCATCCTGTTCGGCCTGATTGCCCGGCTGCCGTTCGCGTTCGCCGCCGGATTGGGCATCAACTCGTTCCTGGCGACGACCGTCGTCGGTTCGGTCACCTGGGCCGAGGCGATGGGTCTCGTCGTCATCAATGGCCTGATCATCGTGCTATTGGCGGTGACCGGGCTGCGACGGCTGGTTTTCGACGCCGTGCCCATGCAACTCAAACTGGCCATCACCGCGGGCATCGGGATGTTCATCCTTTTCATCGGGCTGGTCGACGCCGGATTCATCGGCTCGACCGGACTCCCTTCGCCGCCGGTCGGTCTCGGCCGTGACGGACTCGGTTCGATCAGCACTATCCCCGCCCTCGTCTTCGTCATCACACTCCTGCTGACCGGAATCCTGGTCGCGCGGCGAGTGCGCGGCGGCATCCTCATCGGTCTGGCCGCCGGGACGGTGCTCGCCGCCGTGATCGAGGCAATCTGGCACCTTGGTCCCGCCGCGGAACAATCCGGCGGGTGGGGTCTGTCAGTACCCACGTTGTCTGGCGCACCGTTCGCCCTGCCGGACCTATCGCTGGTCGGCGCGTTCAGCGTGGACAGTTTTTCGCGGATCGGGGTGCTGGCCGCGGTGATGCTGGTGTTCACACTGGTGTTCGCGAACTTCTTCGACGCCATGGGAACGTTGACGGGGCTGTCTCGTGAGGCCGGTCTGGCCGACACCCAGGGCACCTTCCCGCGGTTACGATCCGCGCTGGTCGTCGAGGGGGTAGGCGCAGTAGTCGGCGGAGCGACATCGTCGTCGTCGAACACCGTGTTCATCGAATCCGGCGCCGGTGTCGAGGAGGGCGCCCGCACCGGGCTGGCGAATCTGGTGACCGGCGCGCTGTTTCTGGCCGCCATGTTCATCTCCCCGCTGGCCTCGATCGTGCCCACCGAGGTGGCCGCTGCTGCACTGGTGGTCGTCGGCGCGATGATGGCCGCCCACCTGCGCCACATAGATCTCTCGGACCTTTCGGAGTTCTCCGTTGCGCTTCCGGTGATCCTGACGGTCACCGTCATGCCGTTTAGCTACTCGATCGCCAACGGCATCGGCGTCGGCTTCATCGCCTGGGTGGCGATGCGCACCGCCGTCGGCAAGGCCCGGGAGGTCAGCCCGCTGCTCTGGGTGGTGGCGGCGGGGTTCGCCCTCTATTTCGCGCGCATCCCGGTCGAGTCG
>CAZLTV010000127.1:0-9263 GCA_964562545.1 uncultured Mycobacterium sp.
CGACGGCAGCATCCAATGGAATTTCGGCTACGCATGGGATCTCGACGACGAGATCGCCTATAGGCAGTTCGATTTCACCTCGGTGGCGATGCACGAACTGATGCATTCGCTCGGGTTCATGACCACGGTGCGCCAGGCTGGCGCCACGTCGTCGAGCTACCGACTCGAATTCGAGCAGTTCATTGTGACGGCCGACGGCACGAGGGTGATCGACGACAACTACCAATGGATCGACGATTTCGACGGCAACCTGACCGGGGGCAGCGGCGGCCTCTATTTCGGCGGCCAGAACGCCGTGTTGGCCTACGGCGGACCGGTACCGCTCTACACGCCGCAGGTGTGGGCCCAGGGCAGCTCGGTCAACCACTTGGACGACGAGACGTTCACCGGTTCGAACGAGATGTTGATGAACGCCGTGACAGGGACCGGTTTGGGCACTCGCGGGTTGAGCGACGTCGAACTCGCCATCCTGAGGGATCTGGGCTATACCGTTGTGCCCCAGGCTCCGTCATCGATCTCGGCGCTGTTCGCGATCGTCGTGGTGGGTGTGCGGCGGCGCAGGAAGCCGCTCACCGAAGCTTGGTGACTAGCTGCTGAGCACATCGCGCAGCAACTCCACCAGGGCGCGGGGTTGGTCGCTTTGTACGGAGTGTCCGGAGTTTTCGACGATGTGTACGCCCCGGAAGCCGGGAGCTGCGCGGGCGAAAGCCTCGGCGTCGTCGTCGTTGACGAAGAACGAGTCGGCGCCGCGGATCAGCGTGGTCGGGGTGGTGAGGTCGGGTACGTCGCCCCACAGCCCGTCGACTCCCTCAACCTTGTTGATGGCACCGGTTTTGTCGAGGGTGTCGTAGCGCCACGTCCAGGTGCCGTCGTCGAGCCGCTTGGAATTGTGGAACACGCCCCGGCGCAATGATTCCCGGTCGCGGTGTGGTGCGGCGGCGACCGTCGCCTCGAGCATCGCCTGGAAGGTGGGGAAGGTGCGCTCGCCCTGGACCAGCGCGACGGTGCCCTTCTGGGCGGAGGTCATCTCGGTGTGCCGCTGCGCCGCCGAAGGGGTGACGTCGACCAAGACGAGCTTGCGGACCAGCTCGGGTGCGCTCACCGCCAATCGGAGCGCGGTCAGGCCGCCGAGCGACATACCGACGACGAGGCCGGCGTCGGGGGCCAGCTCCCGGATGACCGGCTCGAGGCTCTCCGCGTTGCGCCGGGGTCCGTAGTCGCCGTCGTCGCGCCACGCCGAGCGGCCGTGGCCGGGTAGGTCGATCGCCAGGGCGGGCCAGCCCAGTCCGAGGATGACGGTGTCCCACGTGTGGGCGTTTTGGCCCCCGCCGTGCAGGAACACCGCTTGGGGGGCGGCATCGCCGAATTTCACGGCGCTGATCGGGCCGCGGTCGACACGCGTGACGCTGGGAAGGGGACCGCTCACCCCGGCTTGGTGGGCGTTTTCTCCGAGAAAAATGAACTCGGACAGGCTGGCCAATTCGTCATCGGTGTCGTCCATGGGCAAACAGTACTTTCCGACGAAAACGGGGTGCGGTGGGAGCCCTATAACGCGTTGAGACTGCGCTGACGGCCGGGAGGTGACTTCCGGCGTGAGCGCAGTCTCAACGGGGCGAACGAAGGCTATTGCCCGTCGATGAAGCTTTCCAGCTGCATCCGTGCAATGTCGTCGGCCAGCTGCTTGGGCGGGCTCTTCATCAGGTATGCCGAGGCCGCCTCGACGGGTCCACCGATACCGCGGTCCTTGGCGATCTTCGCCGCGCGGACCGCGTCGATGATCACACCGGCCGAGTTGGGGGAGTCCCACACCTCGAGCTTGTATTCCAGGTTCAGGGGCACGTCGCCGAAGGCACGGCCTTCCAGGCGGACGTAGGCCCACTTGCGGTCGTCGAGCCAGGCGACATGGTCGGACGGGCCGATGTGGACGTTCTTGTCCTCGACCTTGCCGGCCAGCGAACCGGACAGGTTGGAGGTGACGGCCTGGGTCTTGGACACCTTCTTCGACTCGAGCCGGGTCCGCTCGAGCATGTTCAGGAAGTCCATGTTGCCGCCGACGTTGAGCTGGTAGGTGCGGTCCAGCGCCACGCCGCGGTCCTCGAACAGCTTGGCCATCACGCGGTGGGTGATGGTGGCGCCGACCTGGCTCTTGATGTCGTCACCGACGATCGGAACGCCGGCGTCGGCGAACTTCTTGGCCCACACCGGGTCGGAGGCGATGAACACCGGAAGTGCGTTGACGAAGGCCACGCCGGCGTCGATCGCGCATTGGGCGTAGAACTTGTCGGCTTCTTCGGACCCGACGGGAAGGTAGGAGACCAGCACGTCGACGTTGGCGTCCTTGAGCGCCTGGACGACGTCGGCGGGCTCGGCGTCGGAGATCTCGATGGTGTCGGCGTAGTACTTGCCGATGCCGTCGAGCGTGGGGCCGCGCTGCACGACGATGTCGGTGGGCGGCACGTCGGCGATCTTGATGGTGTTGTTCTCCGAGGCGAAGATGGCCTCGGAGAGGTCGAAGCCGACCTTCTTGGCGTCGACGTCGAATGCCGCGACGAACTTGACGTCACGTACGTGGTACGGGCCGAGCTTGACGTGCATCAGGCCGGGAACGGTGGCGTTCTCGTCGGCATCCTTGTAGTACTGCACGCCCTGCACCAGCGAGGACGCGCAGTTGCCCACGCCGACGATCGCGACCCGGACGTCATTGCTTGCGGTCATGACGGGCTTCTCCTCTTGTCCAACTCGACCTTGTTGTTCAAAAATTTGTTGTTCGAAATTCCTGTGGATTTCCCATTACCTGCGCTGGGGAACCTGGTCAGGTCTGTTCGGCATGTCCCTGCGCCGACTTCTCCGCCGCGATTAACTCGTTGAGCCACTTGACTTCTCGTTCACTGGACTCCAGGCCCAGCTGGTGGAGCTGTCGGGTGTAGCGGTCGAAGGAGTTGCTCGCCCGGGCGATCGCTTCACGCAGACCCTCGCGGCGCTCTTCGACCTGCCGCCGACGGCCTTCGAGGATCCGCATTCTGGCCTCTGCCGGTGTGCGGTTGAAGAATGCGAGGTGGACTCCGAAACCGTCATCGGAAAAATTCTGGGGACCGGTGTCGGCGACCAGCTCGGTGAAACGCTGCTTCCCGGCGTCGGTGAGCTGATACACCCGGCGGGCCCGGCGCACCTTGAGGGTGCCCTCCGGTGCGGCGTCTTCGACGATGAGGCCGTCGGTCTGCATTCGTCGAAGCGCGGGGTAAAGCGAACCGTATGAGAAGGCGCGAAACGCACCGAGCAGACCAGTCAGCCGTTTGCGCAGCTCGTATCCGTGCATTGGGGATTCCAGGAGCAGCCCCAGGATGGCGAGTTCGAGCATCGGGGCACCTCCTTCCAGTGAGATCAACGCGATCTACCGCGCCGCTACGACGCGTCGACACCTCGCACAATAGTATCGCGCCGATATATTAACCGCTGCATCGGTGCGCGCAAGCCGGCTCCGGCGGGATTCAGTTACTGGGGTAGCTGATGTGCTTGATCGTGCCGTCTGGGTTGAGCTCGATGTAACCGCTGCCGAACTCGCTGGACACGTAGATCGACAGGTCGATGGCTCCCGGCGGAGCGGTGACGTCACTGTTCGGATCGATCGACAGATAGGTATTGACGACGTCGGCGGGACTGATGCCCAGGGTCTCGGGGGCCCCGCGCATGATCGCCACGATCTCCTCGACGTCGAACGCGTCCAGCTCGACAAGGACATCGCGTTCGTCCTTGGGCGACGTCGACGGGTCCCCCCAGCCGCCGCGGTAGGTGTAGCGCAGGACGCGACGCGCGTCGGCCGGGTCCGGACGTTCCAGCGACGCATAGTCCGGGTACACGCTCAGCGAGTAACCCATGGTGTCACCGAACTTTTGGGTCATCTGTTCGAACAGCCCGTTGAGTCCGCCCAGCGAATGCAGTTGCCGGGGTGGGGTGAGTACCTTGGCCGGGATGCCGTCGTCCTTGGCGCCGGGGTCGGAGGTGAAGTTCAGCGGAGACGGGGTGTTGCCGTAAAGACCCCAGCCGATCGCGATGCCCAGCACTATCAGAACGCCCGCGATCGCCGCGCGGATTGGCCACCCGGAGCCGGCCATGGGCAGCCTGCGCCTGTCGGGCGGTGAGAGCTGGATCGGCGGTGTAGCGACCTGCAGATCGGATACCAGTGCCTGTAGTTCGCCGAGTGTGGCGGCGTTGGTCGCCGACTTGATCCGGTCGCCGTGTTCGGCCATCGAAAGCTGGCCGTCGGCCAATGCGGTGTCCAACGAGGCGCATGTGGATGTGCGATCACTGTCCTTCGCCCGCGTGCCCGACGTACGCCGTGCTGAGCTCCCCGAGGCCACGTCGATGATCGTAGGAGGTGGCCAGGCGATATCCCAGGCCAGAGGCGATTGAATTGCTGTTCGTGTCGGCCTGCGACGCCCGCCACGCTTCCGTGGTCGGTGCTCCGACGTACTCTGGTCCTCGTGCGGTTGCAGCGACAGGTGGTGGACTACGCCCTGCGGCGAAGGTCGCTGCTGGCAGAGGTTTATTCGGGGCGCACCGGCGTCTCGGAGGTCTGCGACGCCAACCCCTATCTGCTGCGTGCCGCCAAATTCCACGGCAAGCCTTGTTCGGTGATATGCCCGATCTGCCGCAAGGAACAGCTGACCTTGGTGTCGTGGGTGTTCGGTGACCATCTCGGTGCGGTCTCCGGTTCGGCGCGCACCGCTGAAGAGCTGGTCCTGCTGGCCACCCGTTACGAGGAGTTCTCGGTGCACGTGGTGGAGGTATGCCGGACCTGCAGCTGGAATCATCTGGTCAAGTCGTACGTGCTCGGAGCGGTCCCGCCCCCCAAGGGATCGCGCCGCACCCAAACCGCGCGCCGGCGTGCGCGCACGGCCAGTGAATAGCGACGGGCGCCACGACCGCTCAGTCAACGATGCCCGTGATGGGCGTGCGACTGACGGTGTGAGCGCGCGTTCGTCGCAGCGGCGTCCTGACGGTCCGCCGTCTCGACAGTCTCCCGACGGCCTCCGGCCTCAACAGTCTCCCGACGGCCTCCGGCCTCAACAGCCCCCCGGTCAGGCCGCGCGGCACAGTTCGTCCGGCCCGAACCCCCAGCGCCCACCGGGAGCTCCCGACGACCGTTCGACGACGGTGTTGCCCCCGGTGCGCGAGGAAGTTCCCGTGCACCTGCGCGACCCCGTCGACGCGGTGCGCCGCGCGCTGGGCGCACGGCCGCCCCAGCAGCCGCCTCCACCTCCGCCCCCCGCACCTCCGGGCGGCGGCGGGCCGGGTGGTCAGCGCCCACCGGCCGGGCAGCCGGGCCTGCGTGAGCGAATCAACTGGCGTTGGGTGCGCCGTGGTCTGATCGTGGCGGCGGCGGTGCTCATCGTGCTGCCGATCCTGACTTTCGGCATGGCGTATCTGATCGTCGATGTCCCAAGGCCGGGTGACATCCGCACCGCGCAGGTGTCGACAATCTTGGCCAGCGATGGCAGCGAGATCGCCAAGATCGTTCCGCCGGAGGGCAACCGGGTCGACGTCAACATCGACCAGATCCCGGTGCACGTGCGCGACGCGGTGATGGCCGCCGAGGACCGCGACTTCTATTCCAACCCCGGCTTCTCCTTCACCGGGTTCCTGCGAGCGGCCAAGAACAACGTGTTCGGCGGGGACCTGCAGGGCGGGTCGACGATCACCCAGCAGTACGTCAAGAACGCGTTGGTCGGCGACGCCCGTTCGGGTGTGGGCGGGCTGGTTCGCAAAGCCAAAGAACTGGTGATCTCGACGAAGATGTCCAGCGAGTGGTCCAAAGACCAGGTGCTGGAGTCCTACCTGAACATCATCTATTTCGGTCGCGGCGCCTACGGCATAGCCGCGGCGTCGAGGGCCTACTTCGACAAACCGGTCGAACAGCTCGACGTGGCCGAGGGAGCGCTGCTGGCCGCGCTTATCCAGCGTCCCTCGGCGCTGGACCCGGCCGTCGATCCGGTCGGGGCGCAGGAGCGGTGGAACTGGGTGCTCGACGGCATGGTCGAAATCGGCGCGCTGTCGGCGCAGGACCGTGCCGCACAGGTGTTCCCGGCGACGATTCCGCCCGACGCGGCCAGCACCCAGAACCAGACCACTGGCCCCGACGGGCTGATCGAGCGGCAGGTGATCAACGAACTGCTGGCGATCTTCGACATCAATGAGCAGACGTTGAACACCGAAGGCCTGCAGATCACCACGACGATCGACCCCCAGGCGCAGTCCGCCGCCGTCGAGGCGGTCGAGGAGTACATGGACGGCCAGGATCCCGACATGCGCGCCGCGGTGGTGTCGATCGACCCGAGAACCGGCGCGGTGAAGGCGTACTACGGCGGCTCGGATGCCGCGGGGTTCGACTTCGCTCAGGCGGGGCTGCCGACAGGGTCGTCGTTCAAGGTGTTCGCGTTGATCGCCGCGCTGGAGCAAGGCATGGGCCTGGGCTATCAGGTGGACAGCTCACCGGTGACGGTCAACGGCATCGAGATCGGCAACGTCGGTGACAGTAGTTGCGGCACCTGCAATATCGCCGAGGCGCTCAAGCGCTCGCTGAACACCAGCTACTACCGCCTGATGCTGCAGCTGGACAACGGACCCGCCGACGTCGCCGACGCGGCGCACCGCGCGGGCATCGCCGAGAGCTTTCCCGGTGTGGAGCACACGTTGTCCGAGGACGGGCAGGGCGGCCCGCCGAACAACGGGGTCGTGCTGGGCCAGTACCAGTCGCGGGTGATCGACATGGCCTCGGCGTATGCGACGATCGCCGACTCGGGCGTCTACCACACACCGCACTTCGTGCAGAAGGTCGTCAACGCCGAGGGCACGGTGCTCTACGACGCCAGCCAAGAGGACAACACCGGCGAGCAGCGCATCGATACCGACGTCGCCGACAACGTCATCGCCGCGATGCAGCCGATCGCCGGGTATTCCGGTGGACACAACTTGGCCGGCGGGCGTCCGTCGGCGGCCAAGACGGGAACCAACCAGCTCGGCGACACCGGGGCCAACCGCGACGCCTGGATGGTCGGCTTCACGCCATCGCTGTCGACGGCGGTCTGGGTGGGCACCACCGAGGGCAACGAACCACTGGTGAACCAGTGGGGCTCGCCGGTGTACGGCTCAGGCCTGCCGTCGGACATCTGGAAGGCCACGATGGACGGCGCCCTGGACGGCACCGAGAACGAATCCTTCCCCAAACCCGAAGAGATCGGCGGGTACGCCGGTGTGCCGGCGCCGCCGCCTCCACCGCCGAGTCCCTCGGAGCTCCCCCCGCCGCCGTCGGAGACGGTTATTCAGCCGACGCTGGAGATCGCGCCCGGTATCACCATCCCGTGGGGACCGCCGACAACCGTGCCTGTCGCCCCGCCGCCCGGGGCGCCCCCGCCACCCGGGGTAGCGCCGGATGCCGGGGGCCCGCCACCGGCTGAGGGGCCGCCGGCGCCGGTGGATCAGCCAGGCGAGCTGGTGGCACCGGGGGCGCCGCCGCCCCCGTGACGGATTTCGAGGCACCGGGGCTCGACGAGTCGCCGGCACCACTGGCGCGTGACGTGCGCAGCCTGGATGGGCGCGATCTCCCCAGCCGCACGGACACTCTCGGGGCGGCGTTGTCGGAGACCGTCGGTGGCCCGGTCGGTCGCCACGCACTGATCGGGCGTACCCGTTTCCTGACCCCATTGCGGGTGATGATGCTCATCGCGCTGGTCTTTTTGGCGCTGGGGTATTCGACCAAGGCCGCGTGCCTGCAAACCACGGGCACGGGCACGGCCGAGCAGCGGGTAGGCAACTGGGAGAACAACCGCGCCTACTACCAGCTGTGCTACTCCGACACGGTGCCGCTGTACACGGCGGAGTTGTTGAATCTGGGGAAGTTCCCGTACAAGTCGAGTTGGGTCGAAAGCGATAGCGAGGGCACGCCGCACATCACCTACGACGGTGAGCCCGCCGTGCGCTATATGGAGTATCCGGTGCTGACCGGCATCTACCAGTACCTGTCGATGACTGTGGCGAAGACCTATTCCGCGTTGACGCGTCTGGCGCCGATGCCGATCGTGGCCGAGGTGGTGATGTTCTTCAACATCGCCGCGTTCGGGTTGGCGTTGGCGTGGTTGATCACGCTGTGGGCCACCGCGATGCTGGCGGGCCCGCGACGGATCTGGGACGCAGCGTTGGTGGCCGCGTCACCGATCGTGATCTTCCAGATCTTCACCAATTTCGATGCGTTGGCAACGGCTTTCGCGGCTGGGGCGATGCTGGCGTGGGCGCGTCGAAGACCCGTGTTGGCGGGGGCGCTCATCGGTCTGGGTGTGGCGGCCAAGCTCTACCCGCTGCTGCTGTTGGGGCCGCTGATCGTGCTGGCGTTGCGAACCGGGCGGGGCCGTGAGGTCGGCCGTACCGTGGTGGCCGCGGTGGCGGCCTGGGTAGTGGTCAATCTGCCGATTCTGCTGCTGTTTCCGCGCGGATGGTCTGAGTTTTTCCGGCTCAACGCGCGCCGCGGCGACGATATGGATTCGCTCTACAACGTGGTCAAGTCGTTCACCGGGTGGGGTGGGTTCGACCCGAACCTCGGTTTCTGGGAACCGCCGGCCACGCTCAACGCGGTCAGCGCGGTGTTGTTTGCGGCCGGCTGCATCGTGATCGGCTACATCGCGTTGACCGCGCCGCGCCGGCCGCGGGTCGCGCAGGTGGCGTTCTTGGTGGTGGCGGTGTTCCTGTTGACCAACAAGGTGTGGAGTCCGCAGTTCTCACTGTGGCTGGTCCCGTTGGCGGTGCTGGCCTTGCCGCACCGGCGCATTTTATTGGCCTGGATGACGATCGACATGCTGGTGTGGGTGCCGCGGATGCTCTTCCTGTACGGCGAGCAGAACATGGGGCTGCCGGAGCAGGCGTTCACCGCGACTGTGCTCGTCCGCGATATTGCGGTGGTCGCGTTGTGCGTGCTGGTGATCCGCCAGATTTATCGGCCCGCGCTGGATTTGGTGCGCGCCGACGGTGCGGTCGATGACCCGGCGGGGGGCGTGTTCGACGGCGCACCCGATGCCCCGCCTCGCTGGCTGCCCGACTGGCTGCGCCCGCGCGGTGAGCGTCAATTCGGCGCGCTTGTCGACGCGCAGAGGCGGTAACCGCGCCGGATTCACCCGGGGCGGCGGGCAGCGATTTCGCAGATCAGCGGCCGTTCCTGTAGCCTGAGCCGGTTGCCGACGCAGGCGACCCTCCTGCCGCGGAACGACCGCGGCCGT
>CAZLTV010000128.1:0-9242 GCA_964562545.1 uncultured Mycobacterium sp.
TCGTCGACGGGTTGTGCGAACGGCAGACGCACGTCGTGGTCTCCGTTGTCGTCTTCGACCCGCAGGCGCACGCCGTAGCGGTCCAATCCCAGGGGGCGAACTCGTCCGCGGCGCAGCGGGTTCGGCAGGCGCGCCGCCAATCGGTCCACAACGTCGCGGTGGGCGGAGTCCAGGTGCTGCAGCCAGCTGGACTCCATGGCGCAGAACGGATCCGGGTGTGCACTCAACAACGTTCCCAACGGCACCGACTCCGCCCCGGTCGAGTCCGCCACCACCACCGATTCGACCTCGAGGCGCAGCAATGTGTAGCGGGTCCCGGGTTCGGAGTCGAGCTGCTGTGAATTGACTTGCAGTAGAGCAGGGTTGGGATCGACGCTGGCGATAAGGTCGAGCAGGGCGGGCACCTCCCCGGCGGGGACGGTGTGCAGCCTGCCCTGTATCCACACCAGCGAGCGCACCGGTTCCCGTAGTGGCAGCGGAGCGTAGTCGGTCATCTCGAGTACGGCCTGTGTGCCGACGTCGCCTGCCGAGGCGGCCATTGCCGCGGCCTTGGCGTCTGCCGGCACGGTGATCGCGCATGATCCGTCGTCGAGCAGGTGGTGAACGGGTGTCGGGGTGGGGTCGATGCCCTCCACGGCGAGGATCGCGCTGCCGGCCCGGGCGCATGCGCTGCGGATCCGCTCCGCGGTGGTGGGTGCCGAAGTCGCTGCTGGAGCTGTCATCGCGCCGCCTTTCTTCAGATAAGGTGAGCCTAACTTAACTCTTGCTGTTCGGGCTGCGCAAGGCTTTCCCGCAGCGGAACGGGATTACCGAGCGAACCGATACGCTGGTGCTGTGCCTGGCATTGCATATCTCGGTCCCGAAGGAACATTCACCGAGGCGGCGTTGCGTGCCATCGACGCCCGTGGGCTCGTCCCCCTGCCGGAACGGCTCGACACCTCTGCGCTGACCCCCATTGCGACCGAGAGCACGGGTGCCGCGCTTGCCGCGGTGCGCTGCGGGGAAGCCGACTATGCGGTCGTGCCCATCGAGAATTCGATCGACGGATCGGTCCTGCCCACCCTCGACAGCCTGGCCATCGGCACGCCGCTGCAGATCTATGCCGAGCTCACACTCGACGTGTCCTTCACCATCGCCGTTCGCCCCGGACTGGACGGCAGCGATGTGCACACGGTGGCCGCCTTTCCGGTCGCCGCCGCACAGGTCAAGAAGTGGCTATCCACCGAACTGCCGAAAGCCCAACTGGTTCCGGCGCATTCGAACGCCGCAGCAGCTCAGGACGTGGCCGGCGGACAAGCCGACGCGGCCATAACCACGGCCTTGGCCGCCCAGCGCTACGGGCTGGATGTGCTGGCCGCCGACGTCGTCGACGAACCCAATGCGCGCACCAGGTTCGTGCTCGTCGGCCACCCGGGGCGACCGCCAAAATGCACCGGCACCGACCGGACATCGGTGGTGCTGCGGCTGGACAACGTGCCTGGCGCACTGGTCTCGGCGATGACGGAGCTGGCCATTCGCGACATCGACCTCACCCGCATCGAATCCCGTCCCACCCGCACCGAGCTTGGCACCTATGTGTTCTTCCTCGATTTCGTTGGCCACATCGACGACGACCTGGTGGCTGAGGCATTGCGGGCGCTACATCGGCGTTGCGCCGATGTCCGGTTCCTGGGGTCGTGGCCGACGGGAGAAGTGGTGGGCACCGCGCCGCCGCCGACGGGTGAGGCCGTGGGGTGGCTGCAGCGTCTGCGGGAGGGGCGACCATGAGTGGCAGGTTGGTGCTGGTGCGCCACGGCCAGTCGCACGGCAACGTCGCCCGCCGCCTCGACACGCTCCCGCCGGGCGCCGAACTTACCGACCTGGGGCGCGATCAGGCCCGCGGCTTCGCGGCGGCCCTGCCGGACCCGCCCGGGATGATCGTGCATTCGGTCGCCACCAGGGCGGTGCAGACCGCGACCGAGATCCACTCGGCCAAGGCGGCGGTGACCCTGACCGGACTGCACGTCGTCGACGGCATTCACGAGGTCCAGGTGGGCGATTTGGAGAACCGCAGCGACGAAGCGGCTCACGACGAATTCAACGGCACCTACCGCCGCTGGCATAGCGGTGAGCTGGAGGTGACACTGCCCGGAGGGGAGAGCGGCCGCCAGGTGCTCGACAGGTATTTGCCGGTCCTCGAACGACTGCGGTTGCGCTACCTCGACGACGACGCCTGGCACGGCGACATCGTCGTAGTCAGTCACGGTGCGGCGATCAGGCTCGTCTCGGCCGTCCTGGCGGGAATTGACGCCGGCTTCGCGATCGACCACCACCTGGCCAACACCGAATCGGTGGTGCTGGCCCCCATCACTGAAGGCCGATGGAGTTGCCTGCGCTGGGGCAAGGTGACGCCGCCGTTCGAGCCCGAGCCCACCGCGGTCACCGCGATGGACGGCCGCCCATCGGAATCAGCCGACCCGATGGGCTGAACCCGACAGCGCTGGATCGCAGGCGCAGCCGACGGCATCGCAGTCGATGTGCAGCTCGTGGGCGACCTCGGTGAGCACGCAATCGGGTTCGGTGCATTCATCGCGGCGATACGCGTGGTGGATCAGTGTGCCGTGGCAGTGCTCCAGGCCCGCCCGGCAGGCGCGGCACTGTTGGACCATGACCCGTTCATAGCACTTTCCGGCGACGGATTCGGGTTGCCGCGCGGCGGGTCGTCGCGGCGGTGGCAGTCACGCCCAGCCGAGTTCGTGCAAACGCTCGTCGTCAATGCCGAAGTGATGCGCGATCTCGTGGATCACCGTGATGGCCACCTCCTCGACGACATGCTGCTCGCTGTCGCAGATATCCAACAGCGCCTCGCGATAGATGCTGATGGTGTCCGGGAGCGACCCTGCGTAGAAGGAGTCCCGTTCGGTCAGCGCGACACCCTCGTAGAGGCCGAGTAGATCAGGTTCATCGGTGTTGCGATCGGCGACCAGGATCACCACGTTGTCGATCGCCGAGGCCAGACCGGGCGGAACGAGGTCGAGCGCGTCGCCGACCAGTTCCTCGAACCGTTGCGGGCTCATCCGTACCGCCATCGGGTTAAATCCCCGGCGGCGGTGGCGGAAGTGGCGCTGGAGGTGGTGCGGCAGGCGGCAGCGGCTCGGGTGCCGGAGGCGGTGGGGGCGGCGGCAGGAGTTCCGGCCCCGCCGGGGGCGGAGCCCCGGCGGGCGGCGGTGGGGGTGCGACGTCGCCGGCAGGTGGGGGTGCGACGTCGCCCGGCGGTAACGCCGGCGCGGGCGGCGGCCCGTTGAGGAACGTATTACCGGCAGGCAACGGCGCTTCGTCCGCCGGAATCTGCCCGGATCCTTCCGCCGGGCCCAGTTGCGGCAGGTGCTGGGTCTGCTGGCTTTCGCTGCCGCCCGAACTTGAGCCACTCGAGCTTGAGCCGCCCGAACTGGAGCTGCTCGAACCAGTGGACTGAGACGACTGCGGCGGGCTCACGTCAGGAATGGGGATCGGCGGAAGGTTGAGCCGCTCTGCGGGGATGTCCGGCGGCGGCACCGGTGGTTGACCGTTGATCAGCAGCGGACCCTTGGCGCTGTTGAGCAGCGTCGACCAGCCGCCGTTGCCCAGAGTGGCGCCGATGCTGCAGGAGACCTGACGGCTGCCCGCCGACCAGCTCGGCAGCGAGATGGTGCTGTAGACCAGCGTCAACGTGGTATTTCGCAGCTCGATCGGCGCCAGGTAGTCATCGGTGATCTTGGTGCAGGTTTCCTTGATGAAGGTGTCCTGGTCGGGTTCGGGCGGCAGAGCATCGGGGAACTGCTCGTCGAGGTTGACCGCGCCGGTGACCTCCATCGCGTGCGGCGCCGCGCAGTCGACCGGGATATCGGTCGGCTGGTTGGTGCCCGCGTCGATGCCCAGGCAGGTGCCCGGCGGCCAGACCTTGGACTGGTCGATCTCGACGATCTTTCCGGTGAACCCCAGCTGCTGGTTGTTCGGGCCGGGCAACTGCAGGCCGCACAACATCCTGCGCTCGCCGGCGGTGCGCCAGGCCTTCTCGCCGGACCACAACATGCTGATCGTGAAACGGCTATTGGGGTCAAAGCGGGCGCCGAGGTAGCGCTTGACCGCCGCCGAGCACTGCTCCTGACTGATCTCCTGGATTCGCGCGGGCGACGGAGGCGGTGCCTCAGGACCGTACTCACTGCCCGGGAAAGTCCGCATATCCACCGACTCGGCCACCTCGAACCGGTGCTCGCTTGCGCAGTCGACGATCTCGGCGGCGTCGGGAGTGCGGTCAGGCCAGCTCAGGCAGTCTCCGGACTTCGCATGATCGAAGGTGTCGTTGCCGCGCGGCCCCAGCGAGATCGCGTTGGCGGTGAGCCCGCTGCTGCGCTCGGACTGCGGCATCGCAGTGATCACCCCGGCGATGAGCAGACCGCCCAGCGCGGTCAACAGCAAAGCGCGCCGGGTCGACTCCGCCTGCAGGCTGTGCCACCAGCGCGTCGAAGGTGCCGTGCCCGGCCCCTCCCCGGATTCGTCATGCATGTTTTCGGGTCCCTCCGCCATCGCGCTCCATTGTGACAGGCGTGTCAGGTGCTGTGACAAGAGATGCAGTTGTAACGTAATGCGGTTGTGCCGATCCGAGCCGCGACCACGTAGGGTTTTGCGCGTGATCGACCTCAAGGTGTTGCGAGAAAACCCTGACCTGGTTCGCGCCTCGCAGCAGGCCCGCGGCGAGGATTCCGGCCTCGTCGACGCGCTTGCCGAGGCGGACGCCGCGCGGCGAGCAGCGATCTCGGCCGCCGACAATCTGCGTGCCGAGCAGAAGGCGGCGAGCAAGCTGATCGGCAAGGCCTCCCCGGACGACCGCCCGGCCCTGCTGGCCGCGGCCAAGGACCTTGCCGACAAAGTCAAGGCGGCCGAAGCTGCCCAGACGGAGGCGGAGAACGCATTCACCGCGGCGCACATGGCGATCTCGAACGTGATCATCGACGGCGTGCCCGCCGGCGGTGAGGACGACTTCACGGTGCTCGACACCGTAGGGCAGCCACCCGCGATCTCCGAGCCCAAGGACCACCTCGAACTCGGCGAATCACTGGGGCTGATCGACATGGAACGCGGAGCCAAGGTCTCGGGCTCGCGGTTCTACTTCCTCACCGGCGCCGGCGCGCTGCTGCAGTTGGGTTTGTTCCAGCTCGCGGTGCGCGTTGCCACCGAGAATGGGTTCACCCTGATGATCCCGCCGGTGCTGGTGCGCCCCGAGGTTATGGCCGGCACCGGGTTCCTGGGTGCGCACGCCGACGAGATCTACCGCGTCGAAGCTGACGACCTGTACCTCGTCGGAACCTCGGAAGTGCCGTTGGCCGGCTTCCACGCCGGCGAAATCCTCGACCTGTCGGCCGGGCCGAAGCGCTACGCCGGCTGGTCGTCATGCTTTCGGCGGGAGGCGGGCAGCTACGGCAAGGACACCCGCGGCATCATCCGGGTGCACCAGTTCGACAAGGTCGAGGGCTTCGTCTACTGCCGGCCCGAAGAGGCCGAAGCCGAACACGAGCGGCTGTTGGGCTGGCAGCGCCAGATGCTGGCACACATCGAGGTGCCCTACCGGGTGATCGACATCGCGGCCGGGGACCTGGGCTCGTCGGCTGCGCGCAAATTCGACTGTGAAGCATGGGTGCCCACCCAGAACACTTACCGGGAGCTCACCTCGACCTCGAACTGCACCACGTTCCAGGCCAGGCGGTTGTCCGTGCGCTACCGCGACGAGAACGGCAAGCCGCAGACGGCCGCGACGCTGAACGGGACACTGGCCACCACCCGCTGGCTGGTGGCGATCCTGGAGAACCATCAGCAGCCCGATGGCAGCGTGCGTGTGCCGGCCGCGCTGGTGCCATACGTGGGAACCGAGGTGCTGACCCCGGCGTGACGGGCCGAACAGGCCAGGCCGTGGCCACCCCTCCGGGGCGTGGCTGGCTGATGCTGCTGTGGGCCACGGCGGGCGGGAGTCTGTTCGCAGCAGTGTTGCTCGGCGCTTCGGCCTATGGCAGCTACTCGTACGGGAGGTATCTCGACGACCACGGCATCACGACCGACGCGTACGTCGTCGACGTTTCGGCGCGCACGGTCGTCGTCGAGTTCGCGACCCGGCGCGGCATCCGAACCGTCGCCGAGATCAAATGGTGGGCCGCCGAGCGTCCGGCGGTCAACGACGCAATCGAGATCACCTACGACCCTTGGGATCCGCGCGACGCCGTCCGGCCGGGCAGTAGGGACGACCAGCTTGCCGGTGCGCTCTTCGCCGTCGGTGCCGTGTACACGGCCGGCGTCGCCGCCGGCGCGGCGGCGGGCGCGTTTCTCGTCCACCGGAGCAGGGGCCAAGCCGCCCGCGGTTCCGGCGGCTAGCGCTCGAGCAGTTCGTCGAGCAGCGCCACGAACCGCTCGGGATGCACCGGCGTGCACGCCGGTTCCGGAAACGCGCCCGACACGTCCAGGGTCACCAGCGTGGACTTCAGCGGCCGGCGCACATCCAGCGGAAGCCAGTGACGCAGATCCGAACTGCCCCAGATGCGAAACCGGTGCAGGAACAAACCCAACGGGCTAGCGCGGTACCCGCGGATGTCCCGCAGCGGGATGACCTTGGAGGTGCCCGACGGAAAGTGATAGCGGCGCAACGTGAGTGCTTCCTGATCCAGCTGGATCAGGCCGTCGTCGTAGTACTGCGGCGGTGGCGAACTCATGTCCTGGCCGACCGCAGCTCGTGGCCCCTGGAGGTCAGGCACCGGCCATTGGCCAGATTCCATTGCCAACCATGCAGATTGCAGGTCAGCGTGGTTCCCTCGACCACTCCGAACTTGGACAGATCGGCTTTCAGGTGTGGACAGCGCCGCTGTATCTCCCAGCCGTCCAACGTGATCGACGCGCTGTCATCGTGCGCTTCGGCGAACCAGCCGTCGGCATAGGCGATCCGCTCATCGGTTAGGCACTTGAAGAACGTGTACAGGTATTCGTTGTAACCGCCCACCCGCCATGCGCTGAATCGGGTCGACAGGAAGATCGTGTTGACCCAGTCCGGTTCACGATCACGGAGCACGGTACGTACCAGGTCCGGTGCGATAGAAAACCCGTAACGGAACTTCTCGTCGGGGATCGGTCCACGCACCACCCGCTTCGGAAAGTCGAGTACCACGGTCTCGTCATAGGTCTCGTCATAGGTCCGGTCGTGGTCACCGCCGCACAGCCGCAGCTCCACGGGATAGCCGATGCCATCACAGA
Source organism: uncultured Mycobacterium sp. (assembly GCA_964562545.1). Taxonomy (GTDB): domain Bacteria; phylum Actinomycetota; class Actinomycetes; order Mycobacteriales; family Mycobacteriaceae; genus Mycobacterium. The sequence goes on from CAZLTV010000128.1 coordinate 7,252, forward strand.
TCTGGTCGCTTTGGACCATGATCGGCTCGAACAGCTCGCGCAGCGGCTCGAGGAGCGGTTCACCGCCCGCCGGCGCCCACCGAGCCTTCTCGGCGGCCAGCACGGGAGCCATCCGCTCGGCGTAGTCGGCGATGTAGTCGGCCTTGCCGGTGGTGAAGATCGCCCGGACCTCTTCGTCGGGCAACGGGTGAGTCAGCGAATCGAGTTCGGGGCCAGTGAAATCAGCGGTGGACCCGGGAATCATCAGCAAGCCGCCATGATGGTCGTGGGACTTCATCTGATCGAGGAACACCATCTGGTCAGGGAAGATGTTCGCCGGATCTCCGTGGTCGTCGTTGAGTGAGCGCAACGCCGGATCCAGGAAGCACGGCGGGCCTGCCGACGGGATCACCCACGTCGCACCGACCTGGGCGATGTACTGGCGGCAACGGTCCATCTGACGTTGCCGCTTCTGAACGCCGAAAGCCTCCTTGGCTCGGGCGGGCATGTCGTAGACCATCGGATACCAGATTGCGCCTGAGTACTGCAGCATGTGCACGTCGATCTGGCCGAAATCGGTGTGCAGCACGTCCAGATCGACCGGCCTCGCGTCGTTCATGTTGAACACGACGGTGTCGCCGTCGTCGACCACCAGACCGGAGTCGCCGATCGGCCCGTCGGCCGGCGCGCGCAGCGCGATGATCATGACGTCGAGGTCGCCCTTGGGGCCGCTGAGTCGATGCTTGACCGAGTCAGTGGTTTCGAAGAACCGGGAGAAGCCCAGCTTCTCGAGCTCGCGGCGCAGGTCGGGAACCGGGAAATCCGGAAGCAGGACCACGGCTTCCTTGTTGACGTGCTCGCTCAGGTTCTGCGGATCGAAGTGATCCTTGTGCAGGTGGGAGACGTAGAGGTAGTCCACATCTCCGAGCGAGGCCCAGTCGAGCAGGCTGTTGTCGGGGAACGGGAACCACGATGCGAAGTAAGCCGGGTTGACCCACGGGTCGCACAGAATGGATCCGGCCTTGGTGTCAATCCGGAAGCCGGCGTGCCCGACGCTGGTGACCTGCACAAATGCCCCTTCGGTGTTCGCCTGTGCGGCTGCGGGCCGCGCCCTGCAGTTTAGTGGGGTCCGCCGGGTCCGTGGTTTTTGGTGAGTGGGTTTGCCGATTACTCTTGCGATTGTGGAACCGGTATACGGCACAGTTATCCAGCTCGCCCGGTTGGTGTGGCGGGCCCAGGGGCTGACGTTCACCGTTACCGGGGTGGAGAACCTGCCGCGCACCGGCGGCGCGGTGGTCGCGATCAACCACACCAGCTACTTCGATTTCACCTTCGCCGGGCTGCCCGCCTACCAGCAGCACCTGGGCCGCAAGGTGCGGTTCATGGCCAAAAAAGAGGTCTTCGACCACAAGATCACCGGGCCGATCATGCGCAGTCTGCGTCACATCGAGGTGGACCGCGCAGACGGGGCGGCCTCGTTCGATGAGGCGTGCCGAAAGCTCAGAGACGGTGAGCTGGTCGGCGTCTATCCGGAGGCGACGATCAGCCGCAGCTTCGAGATCAAGGACTTCAAGTCCGGTGCCGCGCGAATGGCGATCGCAGCGGGGGTACCGATCGTGCCGCACATCGTGTGGGGCGCCCAGCGCATCTGGACCAAGGGGCACCCGAAGAACATGTGGCGGCCCAAGGTCCCGATTGCGGTGGCCGTCGGCAAGCCCATCGAGCCGACATTGCCGCCTGCCGAGCTGACCGCGTTGCTGCATTCCCGGATGCAGCACCTGCTCGAACAGGTGCAGGACGCCTACGAAGTCCAGAATCCACACCCTCCCGGCGCATTCTGGGTCCCGCACCGGCTGGGCGGCGGAGCGCCCTCCTTGGCCGAAGCCAACCGGATGGATGCCGAGGAGGCGGCCGCCAAGGCGGCTCGTCGCGTGCAACCACCCCCGCCGGGGTCCGGGGCGCCGGGGTAGCCCGATGGAACCGGTCTTCCGCACGCTGGAAATTGCGGCGCA
>CAZLTV010000129.1:0-9029 GCA_964562545.1 uncultured Mycobacterium sp.
GCTCGTCGATGAACAGGATGATGTCACCGCGGGTGTTGATCTCCTTGAGCACCTTCTTGAGGCGCTCCTCGAAGTCACCGCGGTAGCGACTGCCGGCCACCAACGAACCCAGGTCAAGGGTGTAGAGCTGCTTGTCCTTGAGCGTCTCGGGGACCTCGCCGTGCACGATGGCCTGCGCCAGGCCCTCGACGACAGCGGTCTTGCCGACACCGGGCTCGCCGATCAGCACCGGGTTGTTCTTGGTGCGACGGCTCAGCACCTGCATGACCCGCTCGATTTCCTTCTCCCGGCCGATGACCGGGTCGAGCTTGCCCTCCATCGCCGCAGCGGTCAGGTTGCGGCCGAACTGGTCGAGCACCAGCGAGGTCGACGGGTTGCCGGACTCGCCGCCACGTCCCCCGGTGCCGGCCTCGGCGGTCTCCTTGCCCTGGTAGCCACTCAGCAGCTGAATCACCTGCTGGCGCACCCGAGTCAGCTCGGCGCCGAGCTTGACCAGCACCTGTGCGGCCACGCCCTCACCCTCACGGATGAGCCCGAGAAGGATGTGTTCGGTGCCGATGTAGTTGTGGCCGAGCTGCAGGGCCTCGCGCAGGCTCAGCTCGAGCACCTTCTTGGCCCGAGGCGTGAACGGGATGTGCCCGGATGGCGAGGATCCGCCCTGACCGATGATCTCCTCGACCTGGCTCCGGACGGCCTCGAGCGAGATGCCGAGCGACTCGAGCGCCTTGGCGGCCACGCCCTCACCCTCGTGGATGAGCCCGAGCAGGATGTGCTCGGTGCCGATGTAGTTGTGGTTGAGCATCCGGGCCTCTTCCTGAGCCAGGACGACAACCCGACGCGCACGGTCGGTGAATCTTTCGAACATCCGTGGTTACCTGCTCTCCATCGCATAGGTAGGTACGTCGCATTCCGGCAAGCTCAACCCTCGAGCTCGAGGAGCACTGTGCACCTGCCGTCCACTGTAATGGGCGGCTGCGCCGGCTGCCCCGCCTGGCGGCCCTGCCTGAAGGTCACCAGCCTAAGGTCGGACAGCCATCCTGCCAATCTCCAGCCGGCAATCCGCCAACCCGCCCGGCAACGAACCGGCGCTGTCAGGACCAACGCAACACCGCACGGATTCGTTTCCGGAGACGCCGATCAATAGGTTCGCCAGGAGTGAACGCGGCGACCTGCCCCGCGCGGCCGCAATTCGTCGCTATGTTGCCGCGTGAAACGCGTCGATAACGTCGGCAGGAATTCTGCCCCGGGTTGACACGTTGTGCCCATTGCGGCGGGCCCATTCCCGGATTGCCGCGCTCTGTTCGCGGTCAATGGAGGCACGCCCGCGGCCGGTACTTGCCGTGCGGCCTCGACGGCGGCCGCCTACGCGGCGGCCGGATTCCAACCACGGCTTGAGTTCGTTGCGAAGCTTCGCGGCGTTCTTTGCGGACAGATCGATCTCATAATTCACTCCGTCAAGAGCAAATTCGACTGTTTCATCCGCGGCGCCCTCACCGTCGAAATCGTCGACCAACGTGACGGTGACTTTCTTGGCCATTACCGATGCGCCCTTCTCTGCCTGTCTGCCACCCCGGGTTGAAATACAGCCCACGCCCCGGCACTAATGTGCCACAAATTAGCAATTCATTCAACAACCTCGGAATCAGGGTGGTTCAGTTGCCGTGTCGACGAACAATCGGGAACAAAACCGTCTCCCTAATGGACAGTCCGGTCAGCGCCATCAGAAGCCGGTCGATGCCCATTCCGGTTCCCGTGGTGGGCGGCATCCCATACTCGAGAGCTGCCAGGAAATCCTCATCCAAAGCCATTGCCTCGTCATCACCGGCAGCTGCCGCGCGGGCTTGCGCTTCGAACCTTTCGCGCTGAATCACCGGATCGATCAACTCGGAGTAACCGGTGGCCAGTTCAATGTGACGAACATAAAGGTCCCACTTTTCGGTGACACCGGCAATGCTACGGTGCTCCCGAGTCAGGGGCGTCGTCTCCACCGGGAAGTCCCGGACGAAAGTCGGCGCCCACAATGCATCACCGACCTTGTATTCCCACAGTTCCTCCACCAATTTCCCGTGGCCATAGCCCCGATCCCGGGGAATCTCGAGTTCTAGATCATCAGCGATCTCCCAAAGCCGGTCCACTGAGGTTTCCGGAGTGATCTCTTCACCGAGCGCTTCAGACAAAGACGGATACATTTGAATGGAGTCCCATTCGCCGTCCAGATCGTAGACACTGCCGTCGGGCAATGTGACCTGCCTGGTACCGATCGCCTCGTCCGCGACTTCCTGAATAAGTTCACGCGTGATGACGGCCGAATCGTCGTACGTACCGTAGGCCTGGTATGTCTCCAGCATCGCGAATTCCGGCGAATGCGTGGAATCAGCGCCTTCGTTTCTGAACACCCGATTCAACTCGAAGACCCTGTCGAAACCACCGACAACGCATCGCTTCAAAAACAGTTCCGGAGCGATGCGCAAGTACAGGTCGGCGTCAAGAGAGTTGGAGTGCGTGACGAACGGACGAGCCGCAGCGCCGCCGGCCAATGTCTGCAACATCGGCGTCTCAACCTCAAGGAACCCCCTGCGCTCCAGCGCCGAACGCACTGCACGGACCACCGCGACCCGCTGGCGGGCGATGGTCCGGGCCTCCGGACGCACGATCAGATCGACATAGCGCTGCCGAACCCGGGACTCCTCGCTCATCTCCTTATGCGCGACCGGCAGCGGGCGCAGCGCCTTGGACGCCATTTGCCAGGAATCTGCCAGCACAGACAGCTCACCCCGTCGGGAGCTGATCACCTCGCCGTGCACGAACACGATGTCACCCAGGTCTACGTCGGCTTTCCACGCGTCGAGCGACTCCCTGCCCACCCGGTCGAGGCTGATCATGACCTGCAGCTGGGTACCGTCGCCCTCCTGCAAGGTGGCAAAACAGAGTTTTCCGGAGTTGCGGGCGAAGATCACCCGACCGGCGACACCGACCAGCTCACCGGTGACGGTGTCGGCAGGCAGGTCCGGGTACGCCGCACGCAGCTCGGCAAGGCTGTGGGTGCGCGCCACATCGGCGGGGTATGCCTCATGCCCCTCGGCGAGCAGGCGCTCACGCTTGGCCTGGCGAATCCGGAACTGCTCGGGGATGTCGCTATCTGGGTCGCGAGAAACGTCAGTCACGACGTGCCAGCTTAAATGAACAGATGACCGCGCCTTCCCACCCGCCGATCGACCGTGCGGCATTGCAGGGTTTGGCCGACCGGCCGCTGGACTGGTCCTACAAGGGCACACCACCGTCATGGTGGGCGCAGACGGCCGCCCAGATCGTTGCGCAAGCCCCCGATCTGTTCGAGGCCGGCCCTCCGGGACCGGTCTGTGTGCTGCGGGCCGACGCGCTGACCCACAACATCACCGCGATGGCCGAGTGGTGCCGTCACAGCGGTGTCGAACTGGCACCCCACGGAAAAACCCACATGGCACCTCAGCTGGCCGCCCGGCAATTGGCGGCCGGGGCCTGCGCCATCACGGTGGCCACCGTCAGCCAGGCCGCCGTCTACCGTGCGTTCGGTGTGCGGGATCTGATCCTGGCCAATGAACTGGTCGACGTCACGGGCCTACGGTGGGTAGCCGCACAGCTCGCCCGTGACCCCGGCATGAGCTTCGTGTGCTGGGTGGACTCTGTGCGCGGTGTCGAGCTGATGACCGCGGCGCTCGCCGGCGCAGCCCGCCCTGTCGACGTCTGCGTCGAGTTCGGTCTGCCCGGCGGCCGGACCGGCTGCCGCTCGCGGGACACCGCCGACGAGGTCGCCCGAGCCGCGGCGGCCTCACCGCAGCTGCGATTGGTCGGGGTGGCCGGATACGAGGCCGCGCGGGGACACGAGGTCAGCGATGCCGCACTCACTGAGATCAGCGGGTATCTGCGCGAGCTGCGGCTGGCAGTCACCCGGCTGGCACCGTTGTTCGAAACCGACACCGTGCTCGTCAGCGCCGGCGGCAGCACCTATTTCGACACCGTCGCCGCCGAGCTCACGGGCTGGCCGGGCAACGTGGCCGTCCGAACGGTCCTGCGCAGCGGCTGCTACCTGACTCACGACCACGGGCTCTACGCACGGACATCGCCGCTGACCCGCGACGGCGGCCCCGGTCTGCGCCCCGCCTTTCGGGTGCACGCACAGGCGGTGTCCCGACCCGAACACGATCTGGCAATCCTGGCGATGGGACGCCGCGACGTGGCCTTCGACCAGGACCTGCCGGTTGCGCTCGACCTCCCCGGCGCCGTGGTGACCCGGCTCAACGACCAGCACGGCTACCTCAGCCTAGGCCCTGACGAGCCACCGCAAGTGGGCACCTGGCTGCAGTTCGGGATCTCGCATCCGTGCACGGTGTTCGACAAGTGGCGGCTGATTCCGGTACTGGACGGGGACGACCGTGTGGTGGATCTGATCCACACGTTTTTCTGACCTCAGCGGGCCTGGCGCAGCTTACCGCGCTGATTGTCGCGATTGCGTTCGAACACCAGCCGCAGCCCATCAAGTGTGAGATGCGGGTCGAAGTGCTCAACCGAGTGCACATCGGGCAGCACCAGAGGCGCTCCGTGCCCGGTGGCCACCACAGCGACGTCGTCACCTCCGAACCCGTCGACATCCTCGCGGACCCGGTTGACCAAACCGTCGACCAAACCGGCGAATCCGAACACCGCGCCGGCCTGCATGCACTCGACGGTGTTCTTTCCGATGACCGAGCGGGGCCGGGTCAGTTCCACCCGCCGCAACGCCGCAGAACGGGCCGCGGCCGCATCGGAGGACACCTGGACGCCAGGGGCGATGGCGCCGCCCAGGAATTCCCCCTTCGCCGACACGACGTCGACGCAGATCGACGATCCGAAATCGACGACGATCGACGCCTTGCGGTATTTCTGATACGCCGCAAGGCAATTGACGATCCGGTCGGCGCCGACCTCTTTCGGGTTGTCGACAAGCAACGGAATCCCGGTGCGTACGCCCGGCTCGATCAGCACATGCGGTACCGACGGCCAGTATTGATCGAGCATCACCCGGACCTCGTGCAGCACCGACGGCACCGTCGACAGTCCGGCGGCACCGGTGAGACGTTCGGCGTCGTCGCCGATCAGACCGTCGATCGTGAGCGCCAGTTCATCTGCGGTCACCTCCGGCTCGGTTCGGATCCGCCAGTGCTGAACGACTTTGGCGTGATCGCCCGAACCCGAGACCAGGCCGACTACGGTGTGGGTGTTACGAACGTCGATGACGAGCAGCATCGCGCTACCTCGGCGACATCAGCTCGGATGCGTCCCCAGGCACGTACGCCGGATCCGCACCGAGATCGACCTGCTGGTTGTCCGCGTCGACGAACACCACCCGCGGTTGGTACCGCCTGGCCTCGACATCCTCCATGGCGCCGTAGGCGATCAGGATGACCAGATCCCCCGGATGGATCAGATGGGCGGCCGCACCATTGATGCCGATCACGCCACTGCCGCGCTCGCCGGTGATGACGTAGGTGACGAGCCGGGCACCGTTGTCGATGTCGACAATCGTGACCTGTTCGCCCTCCAGCAGGTCGGCGGCATCCATCAGATCGGCGTCCACGGTGACCGATCCGACGTAGTGCAGGTCTGCCTGCGTCACTGTGGCACGATGGATTTTCGACTTGAGCATGGTACGTAACATCAGTTTCTCCAGGGCAATTCGTGGCTTTCGCTGGACGGGGTGCGCGGGTGGCCGTCAATGCCGGCACCGACGTCGATCGCGATGTTGTCGATCAGTCGGGTGCGGCCCAGCCTGGCCGCAACCAGCATTCGCGCGGCCCCGTCGGTCGGTGCCGGCCCCAGCATCGGATCGCGGACCTCGAGATAGTCCACCTCCAGCGCGGGCACCTCGTCGAGCACCGCGCGGGCGGCGTCCAGCGCCGCAGGTACTCCCGCCGACGCCGAGTACATGCCTGCCAGTAACGCCGCCGACAGCGCGCCGGCCTGCTCGCGCTGCACGGGGTCGAGGTAGCGGTTGCGCGACGACATGGCCAGTCCATCAGACTCCCGCACAATCGGGACACCAAGGACCTCGACACCCAGGTCAAAGTCGATCGCCATCTGCCGGATCAAGGTCAGCTGCTGGTAATCCTTTTCACCGAAGTAGGCGCGGTCGGGGCGCACAACGTTGAACAGCTTCAGCACCACAGTCAGGACACCCGCGAAATGCGTTGGGCGCGACGCTCCTTCGAGCTCGCTCCCCAACGGTCCGGGCACCACCGTGGTCCGGGTGCCCTGCGGGTACATGTCCTGGGCGCCGGGGGTGAATGCGACCTCAACACCCTCGGCCCGCAGCGCATCCAGATCGTCATCGAGCGTGCGCGGATATGCGGCGAGGTCCTCACCGGCCCCGAACTGCAGCGGGTTGACGAAAATCGACACCACCACGACCGCCCCCTGCACACGCCGGGCCGCCCGGATCAGTGTCAGGTGCCCCTCGTGCAGCGCACCCATGGTCGGCACCAGCACGATCCGGCGACCGGTGGCGCGTAGCGCCGCTGCCACCGCGGACACGTCGTGGGGCCGCGAATACACGTTGAGCTGGCCCCCGACGAATTTCGGGGCTCTTCCGATGGTCATGACCGTCCCGCTTCCGTTAGAGCCTCAAAGACATCGGCCGGGGCGTGCGCACGCTGGGCGGTGCGCCACGAATTGGTTCGATAAGCCTCGGCCACATCGGGGCTCACCTCGGCCAACGCGCGCAGGTGGCCGGCAACCGCCGCGCCGTCTCCCCGCGCTACCGGCCCCGTCAGCGCGGCCTGACCACGCTGCAGCGCGTTCTCCAGCGACGCACGGGCCAGCGGTCCAATGATCCGTTCGGCGATGCCGCCCGGTGCGTCGTCGACCGCGTCTTGGCCGAGAAGCTCCTGGCCCCACAGGGCGGCGCGCAACGCCTCGACCGCATCGAGCACCACCGTGACCACATGGTTACTGGAGTGCGCGAGTGCGGCGTGATAAAGCGTGCGGGCGTCCTCGCGCACACGGAAAGGCTCACCACCGACCTCAAGAACCAGCGACTGCGCGATGGCATACCCGATCTCGTCACTCGCGGTGATGCCGAAGCAGGTTCCACGCAGCCGGTCGACGTCCTCGTCGGTACCGGCGAATGTCATGGCCGGGTGAATAGCCAGGGTGATACAGCCTCGCTGAGCCAACGGTGCAAGCACGGCAACCCCGTTGGCTCCCGAAGTGTGCGCGACGATCGTGTTGGGCCGCACCGAGCCCGTCGCGGCCAGACCGGCCACCAGGGCAGGCAGCTCGGCATCGGGAACGGCCAGCAGGAGCAGCTCGGAGCGCTCGGCAACCTGGTCCACGGGAAGCACCGCGGTGTCAGGCAGCCAACGCGCGGCACGCCGACGAGACGCCTCCGACACGGCGTTGCACGCGACGACGACATGCTCGGCACGCTCGAGCGCCACCCCAAGAGCGGTCCCGACCCTGCCCGCCGAGACCACACCAACCGTGAGCCGAGCCGGGCGGAGTCCGGCCCGAGCAGCCGGATGGGGAGCACACCCGCCGGCGGGGGGCTGCACCATTGCAGAAAACCTCGCAGATTCCGATGGATTCGTTCCGGTCCCGCGTCGCGGGTACCGGACGGTCGTCAACGAGCCTAGCTCAACCGTCGCGGCGCCTGCGCCGGCCACCACCCGGTGGCGAGACCTGGAGCTTGGCCATCAGATCAGCGACCGACTGCCCGCCGGAGTGGGCACCGTCCTCGGGCTCGAGCGCTGCCGGGGTTTCCCCCGTTTCCTGGTGCCGCTGCGTTTCGGGTTGCGGCGCCGGTTCCGGCTGCGCGGGGGGTTCCGGCTGCGCGGGCGGCTGAGGCACCGGCCGCGCTGCAGGCTGCGGCACCACCGGCTGCTCGACCTCGGCGGGTTCGCCGGTCGCGGAATGCCGGCCCCGGGGTGCATCGACAGCAGCGGGCGCCGACTCAGGCGCCCGACGGCGACCCACGTACTCGCCCGACACACCATTTGCCGGCCCGGATGCCGCACGGCTGCCACCGTGTTCGCCTGCCGAAGACCCCGGCCCCGGCTCCTCGGCCGGTGCGGGCTGCCAGTGTTGGCCGCCAGCCGACGCCGCGGGCTCGGAGGTCCGCGGCGGCGTGCCCGCAGGCGGCGCAGGCGGCAACCACGGGTACTGCGGAGCCGGCCCCGGTGAGCCCGCCGGGGGTTGAGGTGTTTCAGCGGCCCGGACCCGAGGTGAGTCAACCCGCCGAGGCGGAGGCGACCCAGCCGATTCCACGGGCTGGGGTGGCCCCTGTGGTCGTGGCGGGGCCCACTGGCGCTGCGCGGCCTCCTCCGCGCGATGCCGTCGAGACTGCTCCTCAGCCACGCGCCGGTGCGTCCCCTGCTGCTCACCAACCGGCGACCTACGCTCGCTCTCCGGGGGATGCGGTTCGGCGGGGACATCGATGATCGGGCTTTCCTCGGTGTGCGACTCGACCTCTGCGTAGTCGTCGGTATAGCTCGCGGCGGGAACCTCTTCGACGTCCGCGGCGTCGACACGGCTGCTACTGACCCGCCCGGCGACATCGCCGCCCGGCACCCACGCTGCGGCCGCCGCACTGCGGTCCGCTTCGATCGCTGCACTGCGGTCGGCTTCGATCGCGTGGCGGTGGGATAGATCGGCGTCGAAAAGGAACTCCAGATTGGCCCGCAGCGCAGCCAACTCGGCGCGCAACGCCGACACTTCGTCGGCCTGCTGAGCACGCAACTCCGCAGCGAGCTCACGGCGCAGCTGCGACTCAACGGCCAACTCGTATTCCCGGCGCGCCGAAATCTCACGGTCGAGCTGCAGGTCGTACACGTACTTGAGATCGCGCACCTTCGCTTGGTCGCTGTCGCTCTGGCGTCGGTATATAACGGACACGAACGCAGCAACCACCGCAGCCCACAGCGCGAGAATGACTGCGAGCTTGAGCAGTTCGACCCGATCGGTGAAAACCAGCGCCGAACTCGCCACGATGGCGAGGATCAGCAACGCTGTCATCAAGT
>CAZLTV010000130.1:0-8881 GCA_964562545.1 uncultured Mycobacterium sp.
CCGATCCAGAACGACGAGTCCCGGGCGAACAGCAGATTCGGCAGCGGGTCGATGACGAAGTCGCCGCCGTGGTGCATCCGGCGCACCAGCGACAGTTCGTTTTCCCCGAAGGGCAACTCGTCGAACGTCATTCCCGCGGTCAGCACGTGTGCCAGCGCCGCAGCGTCGAGGGTGCGCAGAAAGGCCGACAGTTCCTGCGCCAACGGCAGTCCCAGGCGCCGAGTGTCGACCGCGGCCGAAATGCCGTGCATGCGGGCGGCGCCGCTATGGGCAAGCGCCTCGGTCAGCAGGTTACCCAGCAGCAGCACCTCCACCCCGCGGGAGCGCAGTAGCTCGGCGAACGCATCGTGCTCCTCCTGCGCTTTGGCCACCCAGGGCAGGCCGTCGAACAACAATGTGTCGTTGTTGCGAGGTGTCAGCCGCTGCAGCTCCGGACCGGGACGGTGCAGGATGACCGTCCGCAGCGTTCCGACCTCCGAATTGCATCCCAACGCAGCATCTGTCACAGCTAGCACACTAATCCCAAATCGCCAGCTCAACTACGCATAAGCTCATGATGAGCACCCCCTGGCACCCTCCGATCCACCCGGATAGGCACCCGCCGACGCCCGATCCCCCCGCCCTCCACCTCCATCGATTCGAACGCCTGTGCGATAGACTCTCGGGTATGCAGCAGGCCCTGCAAAGCTCCCTTTTCGACCACTCAGAGCGTCGCGACCTCGGCAACGGAGCCTGGCTGGAAATCCGGTCCGGGTGGCTCGCCCAGGACGGCGGGAGCGACGACGCGCTGTTCGACGAGCTGCGTTCCGCGGTGCCGTGGCGAGCCGAGCGCCGACAGATGTACGACCGTGTGCTCGATGTGCCGCGCCTGGTCAGCTTCGTCGACTTTCGCAACGACGCGGCCACGCCGGCGCCACACCCGCGGCTCAAACAACTGCGACGCAGACTCAACGACACCTATGCCGGTGAGCTCGGCGAACCGTTCGTCACCGCGGGTCTGTGCCTGTACCGCGACGGCGACGACAGCGTCTCCTGGCACGGCGACAACATCGGCCGCAGCAGTGTCGAGGACACCATGGTTGCGATCGTGAGCCTGGGCGCTACACGAGTTTTCGCGCTACGACCCCGGGGCGGCGGGGCTTCCCTTCGGTTACGCCACGGCCACGGCGATCTACTGGTGATGGGCGGGTCCTGTCAGCGCACCTGGGAGCACGCCATTCCCAAGACGGCCCGCCCGACCGGAGCCCGCATCAGCATCCAGTTCCGCCCGCACGATGTGCGGTGAAGGGGCCCGGACCGATTTGCCGGGCTACCCCTTGACCAGCTCCACCGCCCTCGTGACCAGGTCACGGGCCCGTTGGGTGTCGACCTTGGCGACTGGCTCGTCCGGGATCACCATGGGGTTGGCGGTGACGATGACGATGAAATTGCCGAAGTTCGCGACGTAGTTGTACAACTCGCCAGTGCGCGGCCCCTCCGTGGTGGCGGTCTGAAGCACTCGGCGGGTTCCCACGGTGTGGGTGTCCTCGATTTGGGGCGCCTCGACCACCTCGACGAGACCTCGAACCCCGGGACCACTGAAGCTGACCTTCTGGCATTGCTCACCGGGCGCGTTCGGCGGTACCGGCTCGGAGGTCTCCACGGCCATCACGATGTAGCGCACCCCATCGCCCTCAGCGGTCGTGGCCGCCATGTTGCCTTTCACATCGGACGGGACGGCCTGTTCGTTGGCGGCCTCGCCGCAGTCGGCCGGGTCGAAGGTGAGCCCCTCGGGCAGTGTCTGGGGAGCCAGCAGGCGCGGGTCGACGGCCGCGGGGCCGACGGTGGTGACGGTGAACGCAGGCCCGAACGAGTCCTCGATGCCCGCGACGTTGGCGATATCGGCGTGGGAGAAGTCGGGTTGGCTGGCCCCGCACGCGGCCAGCAACGTCACGCATGCCGCAAGCACCGGGGCGGCCACCTTGGGGTTCGACATCGCCGTCAATGTACCCGCGCGGGGTGGTTCATCCGCGCAGCGCCGACACCGTCTGGACGAGCAGGTCGGCGGCGAACCCGGCGTCAAGCGACGGCTGGGTGGAGCCTGGGTCGGTGACCACCGAAACGAAGCAGACGTACTCACCGAGGTGGGCGGTGAACGTCTCGGCCTGGGATCGGGTTTGGGTTCCACCTTCGACGACCGTGGTGGCATCGGTGGACATCCCGGCGGTGTCCGCGGCCTCCAGCCGGGGTGCCGAGATTTCGGTGACAACAGCGGTGGTGTGCCCAGCCACGGCCGTCCACTGCCGGCAACCGGCTGGCACGGCGGTGACCGGACGGGCAGAGGCCGCCACGACGGCGTAGACGATCCCGCCCGGTCCCGAGGCCGACCAGCCCCGCGCGGACGCTGGAATCACGGGTGCAGCGGCCAGTTCCAAGCATTGCGGTGGCTGCGCGTCGACCCCTCCGACCAAGCCCCACACGGCGATCGGCGCGGGTGGGCCGTCGTAGCTTGTGACCTCGTATCCCGGCGGCAACGCCTCGCGGGCCCGGTCGATGCGCGCAGGGTCGACGGTCAGGCTGACCGTCGAGGTGGGCGCGGGCTGCAACACCGGTTCGGGCTGTTGAGCGCATGCCGAGCACAGCAGTGCTAGTGCAGCGACCACGGACAGCCTCACGGCCCGTTGATATCACGCCGACACTCCGGTGCGTGAGGATCGGCGCTCGAGGGTGTGCTGGCGATTTCACCGCTGTGCTCTCCGGTTTTGGCCGATTCGGGCAATAACGCGGTAAGAAAGGGAGACAAACTTCGCCGTCTTGGTCTGAGAAGTGTGTTCGCTGCAGCTATGCTGCGCTGCGATCGGGCTTTACAGTCGGGCATAGGTCCGCGCCCTGCGCGGGGGGACGAACAGGAGACGACATGACCACCATGCGGGCTGGTCTCATCGCCATCACAGCCGTCGCACTCGGAATCGGTCTGTCCGCCTGCGGCTCAGATACCGCGACCGAGGAACCGACAGCCACCTCGACGAGCGCCGAGTCGGAAACCAGCACCGAGGCGGCGCCCACGGCGCCCCCGGAGGCGGGTCCGGCGGCCGGACCCACGATGACGATCGCCGACTACATCACCGAGAATGGCATCGAACAGGCGCCGGTGATGTCTGGCGACCCGGGCGCTCCGACCGTCACCCTGCCGTTCGCGCAGGGCTGGGAAGACATGGCCGAGCTCCCGCCGGGCGCCTTCGCCGGCATGCTGTTCACGGCCGGTCCTGCCGCAGCCGCCGATCCGCCGACGCTGATCGCGACCATGACGAAATTGACCGGGGATGTCGACCCGGCGAAAATTCTCGAGTATGCACCCGGCAGCGTGCAGGATCTGCCCGGATTCCAGGGCCCCAGCACCGGCCAGGCGAGCAACCTCGCCGGTTTCGACGCGACCCAGATCGGTGGCTTCTACACCAGGGACGGCCTGAGCCGGATGATCGCGGAAAAGACGGTGGTCATCCCGGCCGAGGACGGTATCTTTCTGCTGCAGCTAAGCGCCGACGGACCTGAAGACCAGGCATATCCGCTGATGGACGCGACGGCGGTGATCGACGAGCAGGCCACGATCGTCCCCTGACGGGTCAGGCCCGCGAAACCGCTGAGGCCTCGGCGACCTGCTCGCGGGTCGGCCGCACACCGGTGTAGCGCTCGAATTGTTCGGCCGCCTGTAGAGCGATCACCTGGGCGCCGGTGATGACCCGGACACCGGCCGTGCGGGCCGCCGCAATCAGCGGCGTCTGCGCGGGCAGCGCGACCACGTCGAAAACCGTGTGCGCGCTGGAGATTGCCTCGGCGCTGAATGCCACGTCATGTTCTTCGCTGCCACCGGCCATCCCGATGGGCGTGACGTTGACGAGAATGTCGGCGGCACGGGGACATGAGCCTGCGGTATCGGCGACGAAGTCGTAGCCCAGCCGGTCTGCGAGGGCATGCCCGGCGTGACGGTTGCGCGCCACGACCGTGCCGGCGCCAAAGCCGCGGTCGGCGAATGCCGCGCCGACCGCACTGGCCATGCCGCCGCTACCGCGGATCACCACCGACTGCTGCGGACTCAACCCGTGTTCGTCGATGAGTTGTTGCACCGCAAGGTAATCGGTGTTGGATGCGGTGAGTCTGCCGTCGTCGTTGACGATCGTGTTGACCGAGCGCAGTGTCGCGGCGGAGGGCTCAACCTCTTCGACGAGGGCGAGCACGTCCTCCTTGAACGGCATGGACACCGAGCAGCCACGAATCCCCAGCGCCCGAACGCCGCCGATGGCCGCAGCGATGTCGGTGGTGGTGAAGGCCTTGTACAGGAAGTCCAGACCCAGCACGTCGTAGAGATGGTTGTGGAATCGGGTGCCGATGTTGCTGGGCCGGCGCGCCAGCGAGATGCACAACTTGGTGTCCTTGCTCAGTGGCGGCCGCCTCATCCGACCGCCCTGATGACCTGGCGGGCCACGCCGCGCACCTGCCGGGTCAGTTCCGGGCTGAAATCCAGGTCGGCAGGTTGGGGCACGTCGATGACGGTACTCACCACACCGAGGTCGTCGCGACGCCACTTGGCGCCGAACCGGCCGAGGATGGCCCGCATCGGATGGTTGTCGCTGAGCACCCGCGCGGTGAAGCGTTGTACGCCGTCGTAGCCTGCGGCGACCGAGATGGCACCCATCAGGAACGTGCCGATCCCTCGGCCCTGGTATTCGTCGCCGACGATGAATGCGATCTCAGCCTCGGCTGGATCGTCGGCGTTGCGCACGAACCGTGCGTCGGCCACCACCGGGCCGTCGGGGCCGTCGGTCAGCACGAACACGAAATGGTCGAGGTAGTCGACTTCGAACAGATAAGCCATCAACCGTTTCGACGGGGTGTGCGCGGACTGGAAACGGCGGTAGAGCGTGTCCCCGGAGAACTCGATGGGACCGTTGACGGTGCGTTCGTTGTCTCCCGGCAGTACCGGCCGCAGGTACAGGACGGCCCCGTCGCCGATACGGACCGGGATGGGCGTGACGAAGGCGGCCAGCCGCTGGCGGGCGGTGCGCACCAGCTTGTCCACCATGCCCGGGATTTCGAGCATCGTGGCGAAGGCTTCGCGCCCGCCGACCCAGCCGGTCAGAGGCTCGGTGGCGATCACGGTCGCGGTTCTTGGCGCGTCGCGCAGCAGCGCGATCTCGCCGAGGATCAGCCCCGGCGCCAGCGCGACGACGGTGTCGTGCCCGTCGGCGCCGGTGTGGGTGACCTCGGCACCACCGGACCCGATCAGCAGGAAGGACACCGCAAGCTCGCCTTGCTGCATCAACACTTGGCCCTGGGAGGCGGTGAGCGGGCGCAGTTGGGCGGCCAGCGGGATGAGCGCGTCGACCGGGATCCCGGCGAAGACGTCCAGTCGGGCGAGGTCGTCGGCTCGGACAGCGGTCAGGCCGGACACAGACTGAGGCTACGGCGGGATGCAAAGGTCGGGCAAGGCAATCCGCAACTGGGCGAGGGACCACAGTGACCCTGATCACGACGTGGCGGATGTCGGGCCAGGAGCATCGGTGACTGAAGGACGCCTGATTGCCGCGCGAACATCGCTACCATCCGGCGAGGACCATCGAGGGAGAGGAAGCGACGCTGTGCGCACGTTGATCACCGGGTTCGACGCCACCGGCAAGTCTTGTGTCCTCAGCCGCGACGACTTGGCGCTTGATCAGCTGGCGCCCGGGTTCGCGATGGGGATTCCGTACGCGACCACGACGACGCCGCCTCCGGCGCGGGCGGGCGGGTCGGCACCCCTCATCGACCAGGGAATCGGTCCGGGATTGGTCAGATGGATGGTCGTCGAGCTCGGCGCCGACTCCGAAACGCCGATGCATCACACCGACACCCTCGACCTGCAAACGGTGTTGTCGGGAAGCGTCGAGCTGCTGCTCGACGACGGCGCCCACCGGCTCGAGACCGGCGATCTGGTGGTGCTTGCAGGTGTCGATCATGCGTGGCGGGCCGGCCCTGACGGTGCGCGGCTGAGCGCGGTACTGATCGGCACTCCCCCACCGGACGATCAGCGGTAGACCTCTCGGTACTCAGCAGCGGCAGTTCGGATCGAGGACCACGCACAGTGCACCCAACGCGGCGCGCTGCGGCCGGTGGTAGACGTTCATCCCCCGCCGGTCGGATTCGACCAGTCCGGCGCGGCGGAGCTGGCCGAGATGGTGACTGATGGTCGACTCGGTCAGATCCAGCGACTTGGCCAGTTCGCCGCTGTTCGCCTCGCCGGCGGGCGCACTGAACAGGTGCGACATGATCTTGACCCGCGCCGGGTCGGCGAGGGCCTTGAGGCGAAGCGCAACCTGCAGTGCGTCGGCGTCACTCATGGGCCCGGAGGCGACCGGCGCACAACAGACCGGTGCCGACATGTCGATCGTCGGCAGTGTCTTCGGCATGTGTCCACCTTGCCAGCAATGTTGACTTATATCAAAAAGGTGGCATGCTCGGGCTTGCAGTATTTCGACATATGTCTCACAGGTTTCTGGAGAGGTACACCATGTCCCGCGTTCAACTGGCCCTCAACGTCGACGACCTCGACGCCGCGATCACCTTCTACACCAGGCTCTTCGATACCCCGCCGGCCAAGGTGAAACCCGGCTACGCCAATTTCGCCATCGCCGACCCACCCCTGAAGCTCGTGCTCATCGAGAACCCCGGGGCCGGCGGCAGCCTCAATCATCTCGGCGTCGAAGTCGCCTCGAGCGCCGAAGTCCGCGCCCAGATCGACCGTTTGACCGAGCAGGGTCTAGTCACCTCGGAAGAACTGGGCACCACCTGCTGCTTCGCAACCCAGGACAAGCTGTGGGCCACCGGCCCCGGCGGCGAGAAATGGGAGGTCTACACGGTGCTGGCCGATGCCGAGCAATTCGGCACCAACCCAGACCATCTCGACACCGGGGATCTCGATGTCGGGCACCACGCCAGCGCAGCCAAATCGAGCGCATGCTGCGGCGGGAGCAGCTAAGACTGCTTGCGCCAAACCACTTGGACACCGGTTCGATCAATGTCAATATAACGTCATGCCGCATCGATACCGACGCCCGACCATGGCGCCGTCGCGTCAGCGCGGTTCGCTGCGTCGCACAGACGCCGGACTAGGGAGCCCACTGTGACCGAATCACCTGCCGCACACCACCTTCACCGCGACCTGTCGATCGATCAGCGGCACGCCCTCAAGACCGCGGCGACCAGGCTGGAAACCGAGTTCGCGGGCCACATCGGCGGCGAAACCGTCGACCAGTTCCTGCATTCCTCTTACGAACAATTCGCCGACCACGCGACCATTCCGAACTTCCTGCCACTTCTGGCCGAGCGCTTCACCCGCCAACGCCTACACGCATTGGCCCGGGTGGAGGGCAGAATCGCTGACGGAAAACCCACCGTGCTGTTCTTGTGCACGCACAACGCGGGCCGCTCCCAGATGGCCCTCGGGTTCTTCACCCAACTGGCCGGACCTGACGCTGTCGGCTGGTCCGGAGGTTCGGAACCCGGACACGAGATCAACCCCGCAGCCATCGCCGCGATGCGCGAAGTCGGCATCGACATCACCGGCGAGTTCCCGAAGCCCTGGACCGACGAAATCGTCCAGGCCGCAGACGTCGTCATCACGATGGGTTGCGGCGATTCCTGCCCGATCTTTCCCGGCAAGCGCTACGAGAACTGGGAACTCGACGACCCCGCCGGTCAATCCGTCGACGCCGTACGGCCCATCCGTGACGACATCGAGGAGCGCGTGCGCCGTTTGCTCGCCGACCTCGGGGTCGAAGCCAAGGGGTGACCCTCTCCTATCTGCCAGCATCAGTGCGCCCCACGGCCGGTAAGCACGGCCGCGCCCATACCGATGAGGCCCACGTTGCGCACCCCGCTGCCGATCGTCTGCCACAACTCGGGAACCTGCACCACGGCGAACACCAGATTCAGCGTCACCCCGACGAAGAAGGCCAGCAAGGCCACCCGAGGAAGAACACCGACCCGCCACGACGCGACGGCAAACAGGCCCCCACCGAGGACCATGAGGGCACCGTGAACCGTGTACACCACACCCAGCCGCTGCCACAGGGCGGCATAGTCGGCGATGTTGTCGGTCAGGGCGTACAGCGTGGAAAAGCCGAAGTAGACAAAAGACGCTCCGTAGAGCAACGCGCCCCACAGCACACTCCAACCGGCGCGCGGCCGCTGCACCGCGTAGAGGCCGACCATCATGAACGGCATCAGGGCAAACGCGAGGTAGTTCACCCACAGCTGCCCGGTGGTGAAACCGCCACCCGCCCACTCCCACAGGTCGGACAACAGATGCAGGCCCGCGGCCACGACGGCGGCCGCACCGACCAACTGGCGAAGTGATCGCTCCACGGCCCCTCCATACACAACGACGCGGATCCCGAGAACTCTCACCGTGCACGTCAATACTGCGCGAACCGAACGCAGACCCGCTCACTGAACCGCAGTAACACGGTCACCAAGGAGAACAAACCATGCCTGCCACAACACCTTCGGTGCTGTTCGTCTGCGTGAAGAACAGCGGCAAGTCGCAGATGGCCGCGGGCTTGATGCGCGACCTCACCGGCGACCGCGTCCGGGTGCACTCCGCGGGCACGAAACCAGGCAACGCACTCAACGCGCAGTCGGCGGCATCGCTGGCCGAGATCGGTGTCGACATCTGTGGCGAGACGCCGAAACCGATCGACCCAGCACTGCTGGGCGACGTCGACTACGTCGTCACACTCGGCCGCGAGGCCAAGGTTCAGCCAGTGCCCGGGCCGCATTTCGAGACCTGGGTAACCGACGAGCCGTCCGAGCGCGGAATCGAGGGAATGGAGCGGATGCGACTGATCCGCGACGACATCGCCGAGCG
>CAZLTV010000131.1:0-8843 GCA_964562545.1 uncultured Mycobacterium sp.
GCGACGCTCATCCAGGTGACAATCTCGGCGGGCGGCTGGTCTTTCCACGACGGGTAGTGGTTCTCGAAGCAGTCCCAGCCGCCTTCGAGTGCCCAGTAGTGGATCACCTCGTTGAACCGGAACGTGGTGATGAAGGAGCCCAGCCACTTCTTTCCGGTGGATTCCGACCAGGGCACGTAGAGACGTTCGAGTTCGCGGATGTAGTCGTCTTGGCGACCCGGCTTGGTCTGCATGATCTCCTGGATCACCAGGCCGGCGGTGAACTCGCCGCCCTGTAGCTGTGCCAGGGTCCGGTTACTGCGTCCGGCATACATGATTCGGCCCTCACCGCGGGCACCGATCTCACGCAGATACATCGCCCATTTTCCTGCGGTGGACTCGTGGCTGCCTCCGCGGCCCTGGGCACGGCCGATGCGGGCGTAGTCGGCGAACGCGTCGATCTCCCAGATGAGGGTGGCCTGCGGCCAGTGCCCGTTGTAAGGGGTGGTTTCCCACATCGCGAACAGCCGCGCGCCGAGCTCAGTCATCATCGGGTGATAGACGCTGTCGAATTCCGCAACGAACCCTTCACTGCACGCGGAGCCGAGATCTATGGTCTCGTGCAGGTAGAGCAGCGTGTGGCTGTGGTACTTCTTCATGGTCATCTCAGGCTCCCCATCCCGCACGTCGCATCATCGGCCAGTGCACAACGGCGGCGGCTGGTTGACAGCCGCACCAAGCGAGCGTGACACTTGTCACGTGTTTTGTAAAGCATCGTTACTGCCCGGGCCGGTTGTGCCCCGATGACACTCACACCACTGGCCGACGGGTTTTGTTTCGGCGAGGGTCCACGCTGGTTCGAGGGCCTGCTGTGGTTTTCCGACATGCTCGGTGAGGCGGTGCACACCGTGACGCTCAGCGGGGAGATGAGCACTTTGAGCCTCGCCGGGCACGCCCCCTCCGGCCTGGGTTTCCGGCCCGACGGATCCTTGCTGATCGCCTCTACTGAGCTGCGGCAGGTGCTGCACTACGACGGCGACGAGGTCACCGTGGTCGCCGAGCTGGCGGCGCTGGTTCCCGCACCGCTCGGCGATATGGTGATCGACCGGTACGGATGCGCGTACGTCGGCTCGCAGGCCCGCAGCGGTGGGGTGATCGTGCGGGTGGACCCTGACCGCGGACCCGGCGAGCGCGCGACGGTCGTCGCCGAAGGCCTCGACTTCCCCAACGGCATGGCGATCACAGCCGACGGTTCGACGCTCATCGTCGCCGAGTCCACCGGTAGACGGTTGAGCGCGTTCGATATCGCCGAAGACGGACACTTAAGTGGTCGAAGGGTTTTCGCCGAAGGGCTAGATGCCCCTCCGGACGGCATCTGCCTGGACGACAAGGGTGGGGTGTGGGCGGCGATGACCTTAGCCCACCAGTTCGAGCGGATCGTCACCAATGGCGATGGCACCTTCACCGTCACCGACCGGATCGACCTCGGTGATCGCACCGCGATCGCCTGCGCCCTGGGCGGACCGGAGGGGCGCACACTGTTTTTACTGTCGTCGTCGGACGCCTACCCCGAGCGGCTACGCGGGACCAAACTGTCCCGCCTGGAGGCCGTCACGGTCGATGTGCCCGCCGCCGGGTGCGCCTGAAAGGTCTGCGATGTCTGACTCGTACTATGTGTTGCTCGACGGTGTCGACGACACGGACGGCGATCCCGAACGCGGGGAACGGTTCACCGCGACAGATCTAGTTCGCAGCACCTGGTCGGCGGCTATCCAGCACGCTGCACCGGTGTCTGCGCTACTGGTCCGCGCGCTAGAGCGCTGCCAACCCCGCGACGACACCAGGCTCAGCCGGGTGATGGTCGATCTGCTGGGCCCGGTGCCCGCCGACGGCGAGCTGTGGGTGCGTGCGGTGCGGGAGCGGTCCGGTAAGCAGATCGAACTCGTCAGCGCCGAAATGCTGGCGATGGGACCCGACGGGGCGCCGCGCCCGGTCGCCCGCGCGAGCGGCTGGCGGCTACAGACCCTGGACACCTCCGCTGTCGTCCACGCCCCGGCGGAACCGCTGCGCCCACTCGCCGAGGCCCGCGGCCGCGACATGAAGAAGAACTGGGACCGCAACTATGTGCACAGCCTGGATTGGCGCTGGCTGACCGCACCGCTATGCGAGGGGCCGGGTGAGTCGTGGATTCGTCCCCAGGTCGACCTCGTCAAGGGCGAGTCGATGACGGCGTTGGAGCGGTTGTTCGCGGTAGCAGACGATGCCAACGGCATTGGGACCAAGCTCGATATTCGCCAGTGGACGTTTCTCAACACCGACCTTGTCGTGCACATCCACCGGGTTCCCGTCGGCGAGTGGGTCGGCATCCGGGCCGAGACCAGCTATGGGCCCGACGGTATCGGGACGACGTTGGGGACATTGTTCGACGAGAAAGGCGCTGTCGGCGCCATCCAACAGTCGGTTCTGGTGCGCCCCCGCCCCACGAACAATTAGCCTGCCTCGAACGTTCGTTCCCTGTAGCAGTTCCGCCCGGCAGCTACGGGGAAGGCACGTTCGCGGGCTCGCATCAGCCGATGAGGCGCAGTGCCGCCGCAGGGCATTGGGTGACCGCCCGGTTCATCCGGTCCCGGTCGGATTCGGGCCGCTCGGCGTCGTGGATCACGACCGTGCCGTCGTCCTGGACCTCGAAGACCTCTTCGGCGATCGATTCACAGATGCCGTGGCCGGTGCATTTAGCCAGATCGACGACGACCTTCATGACAACTCCGATCGGGGCGACGGGGACTAGCGAACGTGGGCGGGTAGGCGCTTTACGCCATGCACGAAACTGCTGTAGAGCAGGTCCGGTTCACCCAGCTCGATCGTGGTCAGTCGGGTGAGCAACTGTTCGAACAGATTTCGCAGCTCGGCCTTGGCCAACTGATTGCCGAGACAAAAATGCGGACCGCCACCCCCGAAGCCGAGATGCGGGTTGGGTGAGCGGGACAGGTCGAACACGTCCGGATCGTCGAAGACGTTCTCGTCGCGGTTGGCCGAGCAGTAGAACAACCCGACCTTGTCGCCTTCGGCCACCGGCTGGCCGTTGATCTCGGTGTCGGTGGTAGCGAATCGGGCGAACTGCAGCACCGGAGTGGACCACCGAACGAACTCCTCGACTGCGCCGCCAATCCTGTTGTGGTAATCGTCCATCAGCCATGCCCGCTGCTCGGGGTGCGCGATGAGCGCCAACATGGTGTGCGTCGTGGTCTGCTTGGTGGTGTCGTTGCCCGCCGAGGACAGCAGGATCAGAAAGGCGCCGATCTCCTCGTCGGTGAGCCGCTGCCCGTCGACCTCGGCGTTGACGATGCTGGTCATCAGATCGTCTCCGGGGTTATTTCGGCGGAACTTCGCCAGCTCGGCCCCGGTGGCCGAGAGCAGCATGATTTCGTTGATGGTGTTGGCGGCGCGTTCTTCGAGCGAACTGTATTCGTCGTCGCTCATCGAAAACAGCTTCTCGGCGGCCTGGGCCACCGCGGGCTGGTCGGCGGACGGCACACCCAGCATTTCCATGATGGTCAGCATCGGCAGTCGGGCAGAGCAGTCGGCCACGAAGTCGATGTCGCCTGCGCCGACGAGGTCGTCGACGATCGCCACCGCGTTGCGGTGTATCTGCTCTTCGATCCGGCGCACATTGCGTGGCGTGAACGCCGAGCTGATCAGGCGTCGATAGACCGTGTGCTGCGGTGGGTCCATCGACAGGAAGAACGATGCGATGCGCTGGACCTCGGCCGGCATCGGATCCAGGGCCACACCCTGCTGCGAGGTGAACAGCTCGGGATGCTGGCTCACGTAGGCGATGTCGGCACGCCGGGTCAGCGCCCAGAAGCCGGGTTCCTCCATCGGGAACAACGACGGGAACGAGCGGTGCCAGGTCAGCCCGGAACCCGCACGCAGCTGCGCGAAAGTCTGCTCCCGCACCGCGAAGGGCTGACTCCAGAAATCGTGGGAGGTGATGTCGACCGCGCTGTACTCGCGGTTGTGCAACGATGGCGCAGTCACAGAATTAGCGTGACACTTAGTCGATATTTTGTAAAGCTGACGCGGTGCAGGAAGCCTCGCCGGACTATCGAAGCAACCCCCGCGCCGACGTCGACACGGATAGCGCAGATGGCTCGGAGAGCGCGGAGGGTTCGTCACGCCAGCGCATCCTTGCCGCCGCCGCGGATGTTCTGGGACGCAACGGGACGACCAAGTTGTCGCCGTCGGAGGTCGCAGCCAAGGCCGGCGCCTCACGCCCCACGCTTTACCGGTAGTTCGCCGATAAGCGTGAGCTGCTCGACGCGTTCGTGGTGTGGGAACGGCAGTTTTACGAACGCGCCATCGCCAGGGCCACCGCCGACCTTCCCACCCGCCAGAAACTCGACGCGGCGCTGCAGGTCATCGTGCAATATCAGCGGTCCTAGCCTGGCCTGCGCATGGTCGACGTGGAACCCGACCAGGTGATCCGACGGCTGACCCGGGAGTTGCCGCTCATGCGGGAGCGCCTGCAGCGCTTGCACTGCGGGCTGGATGCCGAGCTCGTTGCGGCGATGGTGGTCCGGGTCGCCGTCTCGCGCTATCTGGTGCGCAGCGACGACCAGGGCGACTTTCTGGCGCAGTTACGGCACGCTGCGCGGGTCAAGGATTTTGCGCCCCCGCTGGGCGAATTGCCGGCACCCGACAGTGAGTTGTGCCACCGCTGAGACGATCTCGGCAGTGCCCGCACTACGTCCCACGACCGGACAGCGCGGCTCTGGTCTCGGTAGGGTGCTGGGATGGGCCGCAAAGGGTGGCGGGGCGCACCGCCCACCGATGACGACGAGGCGCGTAAACGTATCGTCGAGGCAACGCTGTCCAGCATTGAACGCCGCGGCCCGCGGTTGACGACGCTGTCGGAGGTCGCCGCGGATCTAGGTGTCACCCGCCCGACGATCTACCGGCATTTCGGCTCCACCGGCGAGTTGCTCTCGGCAGCGGCCGAGATCGCGCTCGAGCACTGGACCGCGCGCATCGCCGCCATTACCCAGGATCTCGAAGATGCCACCGATTTGCTGGTCGAGGCGGTGGCCTATCTGATCGAGCATCTGCCCGACGAACCGTTGCTCACGCTTCTGCTGGAAACCGACCGCATGAGTGTGTTGAGCAGGCAGATGGTCATGCCCGCCGCGATCTCCCGTTCACGAGCGATGCTTGATAATACCCATATCGATTGGGCTGCTGCGGGTTTCAGCGGATCTTCGATGGACGATCTGGTCGAGTTCGTGCTGCGGATGGTCCAGTCCATGGTCATCGCGCCGCCAGACCCGCCGCGCACCCCTGCGGCGCTGCGCAGTTACCTACGCCGCTGGATCAAGCCGGTGATCGCGTCCGGCGGACCGGTCAGCTGACCACCACCGGCGCGTCGGCCACCGTCGTCACCGCGACGGTCGGATGTTCGGGCAGTTCGTCGGCATGGAACCAACGAAACGACATAAGCCCTTCGGGGTGGTCTTTCGTCGAAATCGCGTTCGGGTGCTCGAGTTTTTCGCGACTGATGACGATCGTGATCGAGCCGTCGGAGTTGGGCACCGCGGTTCCGGAGTTGATTCCTGCGCGGCCGTATTCGACGTCGAGTGCGGCCATGTACTGATTCCACAACGTCAGGTTCCAGAACCGACATGTCGGATGCGTCGACGTGATCACTAGCGCTTCGCCTGGTTGCAGAGAGAACCCGCCCAGACAGTAGCAGGCATCCTGCATCGAGTAACCGTGCGTCGCGCCGCCCGCCCGGTAGGGGGGTGCCAGCGTGTTGGTCGAAAGTGATTGTCCGTCGGCGAGTTCGGCGGGTTGTCGCTCCATCAAGATCAGCGGTATCAACGCATACATGTCCTGGGCGAAGCGCAAGGCCGCCCGCAACGATCCGGCCACGTCGGCATCGGTCTTCGCGGGCACCACGGGCAACCCGGCGTGGTCGATGACCTCGATCTTCCAGTCCACGCGGGCCTCAACCTCGGGGTTCACGTGGTAGTCGCGGGTGATGATGCCGCGGGCGTCTGCACTCAACTCCAGGAACGGGCCGTCATAGCCGGCAGGCCGTCGCGGGCCCAGCACACAGGAAAACCGGCCATCCTCGTCGATCCCCATGTCCGTGTCGTAGAGCAGGCCGACAGTGCGGTTGGGCCAGGCACCGGGTTCGGGCTCGTTGTAGACGGTGATCGAATACATTGCGCTGTCGTTGCGGATTCCACTGACCCGATAGGTCCGGCGGGGGTCGACGACGGCGTACCCGTAGTAGCAGTCGGTGTTGTCCCCACCCCACCGCCGGTCGGGGCGAAACGGAGTCAGCGTGTCGAGGAAGCGGGGCGCCACGGGGTCGGCGAAGAAGTGCATGTCCAGCGATAGGGCGAGCATCGTGGCGAGATTCGCATAGCCCTCGGCTACTGCTGTCTGGCCGCGCACCGCCTTGGGCCCGTCGAGGAACTGCTTATCGAAATCAGCGAAAGCGGACAGTAATTCACGCCAGGCAGCCGCACTGTCGGAAGTGGACATGGGGCGATCATAGGCACAAAACTTACATCGCAACACTACTTGTAAGATCTGTAACGCCGGGGTAGCGTCCGGTTCGTGACCGCGCCCACGGAATCTTCGGGCCCCTCGACGCCAACCGCGCCCGTGCACATCACCGACCTCGCCCGCCCGAGCTTCTCGACGCAGGCTCAGACGATCATCGACGCAATGGCCGCCATGGCGCCGTACTGTCCGCTGACCGTCGATGCTCTCCACGAACAAGCCAGTGCGCAGACCGGCCTCAGCGACTTCGGTGATCAGGACTACCGGCAGCGGATGACGGTGCTACTAAGAGCATTCGACGAGTTACCTCACTTCACCGATTTCGGCCGCACCTACGCATTTTCGTTGATGCTGACCTTCCTCAAGGGCCGGCTGCAAGTTATCGACCACCTCAAGCGGCATCCGGAGATCTTCGACATCGACATTGCCGCGCCGATGATCATCGCGGGACTGCCGCGCACCGGCACCACACATCTACACAGCATGCTGGCCGCCGATCCGGCGTTACGCGCGCTGCCCTACTGGGAGGCGCAGGAGCCGCTGCCGCCGCTGGGCGAGGAGGGCACGATCGAGCCGCGCCGCCAGCGCACCGGCGATGCCCTGAACATTTCGAACACGCTGATGCCGTACTTCAGCCTCATGCACGAGATGACGGTCGACCACATCCACGAGGACATCGGATTGATGGTCCAGGATTTCGCGAGCGGATTCTTCACCACGCTGACGCACTTGCCGCGTTGGTCGGATTACCTGCGCGACAACGACCAAACTCCGGGGTACCAGTTCCTGCGGATGATGCTGCAGGTGTTGCTGCATCAAGACGCCTGTGGCCGAGGCCAGGAGCACATGTATCGACGGTGGGTGCTCAAGAGCCCGCAGCACCTTGAACAGTTCGTTCCGATCATGAAGGTGTTCCCCGACGCGACGTTCATCGTCACCCACCGCGATCCCGTCGACGTTTCGGTATCGATGGCCACGATGATGACCTACACGATGCGGATGAGCGTCGACGAGGTCGACGTACCGACGGTGGCCGGGTATTGGATCGACCGCATCGACGAGATGCTGTCGGCCTGCCTGCGCGACCACGACAAGCTCCCGCCCGACTGCACCATCGACGTCCGGTTCGACGAATTCATGGCCGACGACCTCGCTATGGTGCAACGTGTCTGGGACACCGCCGGATACACGCCCACCAAGGAGTCCCGCAGCGCGGTGGCGCAATACCTGGCCGGACACACCCGGGGCCGGCTCGGCGCGGTCGACTATCGCGCCGAGGATCTCGGCCTGGACAAAGACGAACTACGTCGACGGTTCGCTCCCTACGTGGAGCGTTTCGTCAACTGAGCTGTCAACTGCGACAGGCGTGTGCGGACTGGCTGTTACTGTCGCCCTGACTGCGGCGGCGAGGCCCGGGATGTAACGAAACTCCGGATCCAACGGAACGCGGGTCCATATCTGTCACCCAGTACGATGGCGTCATGGTCGTGGCCTCGGGTCAGCACGCATCGCGTCGCGATGTCTGAGGAACAGTCCCCCGGCAAAGCCACCATGCACGACGTCGCGCGGCTGGCGGGGGTATCGGTTGCCTCCGTTTCGAATTATTTCCATCGTCCGCACAAGATCTCGAGCCAAACCCGCGAGCGGATCCGCGAGGCCATGGAGTCAGCCGGGTTCGTGCCGAATGCCGCGGCGCGCACACTTCGCACCGGGGTCAACCCGCTGATCGGCTATCTGGCCTTCGAACTCGCCAGTGCGACCACCCCCGAGATCGCGCTGGGCATCGAACGCCGGGTGGCCGCGCGCGGCATGCATCTGTTCATGGCCAACGATGTGGGCTCGACCGAGCGGGAGCTGAGCTATCTTCGTTTGTTCGAACAGCAGCGCGTCGCCGGTGTGATCGTCGCCCCCTTGGGCGACCTGGAATCCGAGCTCGCGCAGATGCGCAGCCGAGGGGTCGCCAGTGTGCTCAGCGCACGTCGAGCCATCTCGCCAGAGCAGCCATCGGTGGCCATCGACCACGTCCGCGGCGGCGAGCTGGCGGCCACCCATCTGTTGGAGCTGGGACGGTGCCGGATCGGGTTCGTCACCACTGCGCTTGGTTTACGTCAGGTCGATGATCGCTATGCCGGCGCATGCGCGGCCGTGCAAGCGCGCGACGGGGCGAGTTTCGAACTCGTGCCGGTCGGCGAGCGCACCGTCGCCGCGGGCCTGGCGTGCGCGGTGGAGCTGATGAGCATTCCGGCCGGTCGCCGACCGGACGCGTTGTTTTGCGTCAACGATCTGGTGGCGATCGG
>CAZLTV010000132.1:0-8773 GCA_964562545.1 uncultured Mycobacterium sp.
GAGGAGGCGACTAGCCCTGACGAGCGCTTGCGCGAGGGGATAACTAGCGGCGATGACGTCCAGGCCTGAACTGGCCGGTAAGCTGGCCCGTCGTGACCGAACGTCCGGTAGCCGCGATGCGGCTCTATGACACCTTGGCCGGTGGTGTGCGCGACTTCGCGCCGCTGCGGCCTGGTCACGTGTCGATCTATCTCTGTGGAGCAACGGTGCAGGGCCTGCCCCACATCGGGCATGTCCGTAGCGGTGTCGCGTTCGACGTTTTGCGTCGTTGGCTGACCGCGAAGGGATTCGACGTCGCGTTCATCCGCAACGTCACCGATATCGACGACAAGATCCTCAACAAGGCTGCCGACGCGGGTCGCCCGTGGTGGGAGTGGGCTGCGACGTACGAGCGTGCTTTCTCCGCAGCCTATGACGCGCTGGGCGTGTTGCCGCCGTCGGCTGAGCCGCGTGCCACCGGCCATATCACCCAGATGGTCGAGCTGATCGAGCGGCTCATCGAGCGCGGCCATGCCTACCCCGGAAATGGCGATGTGTACTTCGATGTCGCTTCGTTGCCGGATTACGGCAAGTTGTCCGGTCACCGCATCGACGACGTGCACCAGGGGGAGGGAGTGGCGACCGGCAAGCGTGATCAGCGTGACTTCACGCTGTGGAAGGGCGCCAAGCCGGGCGAGCCGTCCTGGCCCACCCCCTGGGGTCGTGGCCGGCCGGGCTGGCACACCGAATGCGTGGCGATGTGTGAGGCTTATCTCGGCGAGCAGTTCGACATCCACGCCGGCGGAATGGACCTGGTCTTCCCGCACCACGAAAACGAGATCGCCCAGGCCGAGGCGGCCGGGGATGGGTTCGCCCGCTTCTGGCTGCACAACGGCTGGGTGACCATGGGCGGCGAGAAGATGAGCAAGTCGCTGGGCAACGTGCTGGCGATACCGGCCGTCCTGCAGCGGGTCAGGGCTGCTGAACTTCGCTATTACCTGGGCAGTGCGCACTACCGGTCGATGTTGGAGTTCTCCGAGACGGCGCTGGCCGATGCGGCGAAGGCCTACAGCGGTATTGAGGATTTCCTGCAGCGGGTGCGGACCCGGGTGGGTGCGGTGGTTCCGGGCCAGTGGACGCCAGCTTTCGCTGCCGCGCTCGACGACGACCTCGCGGTGCCGGCGGCGCTGGCCGAGGTTCACTCCGCCCGTGCGGAGGGTAACCGTGCTTTGGACGCCGGCGACCACGACGCGGCGCTGCACTATGCGATGTCGATTCGCGCGATGATGGGCATTCTCGGTGCCGACCCGCTCGACGATCGCTGGCAGTCGAATGATGAGACCTCGGCGGCGCTGGCGGCGGTCGACGTACTCGTGCACGCTGAAGTGAGGCGGCGCGCCGAGGCCAGGGCACGCCGGGACTGGGCTGAGGCCGACGCGATCCGTGATCGGCTCAAGGAAGCCGGTATCGAGGTTACCGACACCGCCGACGGTCCTCAGTGGTCACTAGTCGACGGAGCGGACAAGTAATGGCCGGTAACTCGCAGCGGCGAGGCGCGGTGCGCAAAGCGGGCACCAAGAAGGGGCCGGTGGTCGGCTCGGGCGGCGTCCGCCGGCGCGGTCTGGAAGGCAAGGGTGCCACCCCGCCAGCGCATATGCGCCCCAACCACCCGGCAGCCAAACGCGCCGCCAAGACTGCTCGTCAACAGCAGGGTAGGCACAAAAAGGACGACACCGAGATCGTCCTGGGCCGCAACCCGGTGCTCGAATGCCTGCGTGCCGGTGTGCCCGCGACGGCGCTGTACGTAGCGCTGGGCACCGACTCCGACGAGCGGCTCACCGAGGCGGTCCAAATCGCGGCCGACAGCGGGATCGCGATCCTCGAGGTGCCGCGCCACGATCTGGACCGCGTGGCAGCCAACGGTATGCACCAGGGCATCGCGCTGCAGGTCCCGCCCTACAACTACGCCCATCCCGACGATCTGCTGGCCACGGCCAAGGCTGACGGCGCCCCGGCCCTGCTGGTGGCTCTGGACAATATTTCCGATCCACGCAATCTGGGTGCGATTGTGCGTTCGGTGGCGGCGTTTGGCGGTCACGGTGTGCTGATCCCGCAGCGCCGGTCGGCGTCGGTGACCGCGGTGGCCTGGCGTACCAGCGCGGGCGCGGCGGCGCGGATACCGGTGGCGCGGGCGACGAACCTCAACCGCGCGCTCAAGCAGTGGGGTGACTCCGGTGTGCAGGTCGTCGGTCTGGACGCCGACGGTGACACCGCTATTGACGAACTCGACGCCGAGGGCCCGATCGTGGTGGTGGTGGGGTCCGAAGGTAAGGGGTTGTCCCGGCTGGTGCGAGAGAACTGCGACGCTGTGGTGTCGATCCCGATGGCGGGGCCGACTGAATCGCTCAACGCGGCCGTCGCGGCAGGAGTGGTGCTCGCCGAGATCGCTCGGCAGCGCCGCGGCTGACGTTCGAGCCAGTCAGCCGATTCGGGCCAGCGAGGTCGACTTGGGTTCGACCCCTGTGCCGGGGGTGATTCGGCGCAGCCTGCGAAGCGCCCACGGCGCGGCGAACGCCACGGCCCAGCGCATATTGCCCATGGTGGTGGCCCCGGTGGGCGGTGCGGCCAGCAATGTTGTTGCGGGGTTGGCCAGCTGATCGGCTGCGCGGCCGGGCAGGCAGTCGAAAACCCGGCCCGCCATGAACTCGTGGCCCAAGGTCGACAGGTGCACTCGGTCGTGGTCCCAGAGCCGAGCATCGCGGAACTCGTCGAAGCGCCAAAAGTCGATCAGCACGATCCCGATGTCGTCGGCGATGCGGCGTAGCAGTTCGTTGTAGATCGCGGCCCGGCCTCGCAGGCCCCGGAACATCGGTTTGGCACCCAGATCGGGGGCGGTGAACGCGAGCACCGCTGCACCGGTCTGCTTCAGCGCCTTGAGGCCCTCGGCGTAGCGGGACATCATCGCGTCCATGTCGACGTGCAGCGCCATCAGGTCGTTCATCCCGGCATAGATGGTCACCAGGTCGGGTTCGGCCAGCATAGTGAGCTGTATCTGGCCGGTCAGGATGTCGTCCATCGTCCGTCCGCGCACAGCGAGGTTGGCATAACGGAACTCGGGGTCGGCGTCGGCGAGCCGGACAGCGAGCAGGTCGGCCCAGCCGCGCACACCGTTGGGGCTGGGCGGGTGGGGGTCGCCGACGCCTTCGGTGAAGGAATCACCCAGCGCGACGTATCTGCGGTACGGCACCACGTGCTCCATTGTCGCGGGTCAGCGACTTTCGCGCCCGCTGCGGCGCCGCTGCGCCAGGTGAAACGTTGAGGGTCAGATGTTGAACACTTGTAGACCTGCCCATAGCGCCGCCACTGCGGCCAGCAGTGTCAGCGGGACCGTGCACAGCCCGATCCGGCTGAATGCGGCCGCACCGGCGGGCACTTCGGCTGTGCGCACCACGTTGCGCCACAATAGGTTTGCCAGTGAGCCCACATAGGTCAGGTTGGGCCCGATGTTGACTCCGATCAGTACAGCGAGCACGGCGGCCGGTCCGGCCACTGTGACTAGCGGCAGCAGCACGAGAACCGCGGGCAGGTTGTTGACGACGTTGGACAGCACAGCGGCCACCGCGGCGATCCACAGCAATGCCAGGAAGCCCACCCCGTCGGGAAGTGCGTGTCGCATGGCCGACTCCAGGCCGTTGCGCATCACCGCGTCGACGACCACGCCGAGGCACAACACGAACGCCAGGAACGGAATGTCGGCGGCCGTGGCGATCCCGGCAGCGGTGGTGCGGCGGGTCGCCAAACCGCGGATGCCGAGCACGAGTGCGCCCGCCAGGGCCGCCCACGCCGGGGAGTGCCCCAGGACCGAGGTGAGCGCGAATCCCGCCAGCGTCAAACCCAGCACCACCAACGCGAAAACCGGCCACTGCGCCGGTCGGGTGGTCGCTGGCGCGTGCGGTGCGACGGCGAGATCCTTGGCGAACAGCAGTCGAAGTACCAGGAATTCGACAGCGATCACCGAGAGCCAGGGCAGCGCCATCACCGCGGCGAAATGCAGAAACGACAAGTCCGCGGCGCCGAATGCGAGCAGGTTGGTCAGGTTCGAGACCGGCAGCAGCAGCGAGGCGCTGTTAGCCAGGTGCGCGGTTGCGTAGGCGTGGGGGCGGACCGGCACTGTCACGGCGCGGGCCGTGGCGAGCACGACAGGGGTCAGCAGCACCACGGTGGCGTCCAGGCTGAGGACCGCGGTGACCGCCGCGGCGATGGCGAATACCGAGGCCAGCAGCCGGTTCTGGGTTCCCTTGGTGGCCCGGGCCATCGCCGTCCCAGCTGCCCGGAACAAGCCCTCGTCGTCGCACATCCTGGCCAGCACCAGGATGGCGGCGAGAAACCCGACGACGGGCATTAACTCGGCGATCTCGGTCCAGGCGTCGCGCCAGGTGGTGGCGCCGGCCGCGAGGACCAGTCCGGCGGCCGGTGCCGCGACGGCAACCTCCGGCCAGCCGCGGGGGCGCATCAGCGCGAAGCCGAGAACGGCGGCGAGCGCGACCAGCGCCAGGGTCAGTTCCACGGGTCGGTGCGTTGCCACAGCGATGGAAGGTGCAGTGCCACGTCGTCGTCGGCGGCGAGGCGGGTCAGGACAGCCATCGTCGCGTCGAGGTCGTCAACAGCGAAGGGTAGTGCGCGCAGGGGCCTGTCGAGTGGACGGAAGAAGTCGTCCCAATGGATCAGCACCACGCGGCGTGCGCCGACCATTCGGACGGTCTGTGCCCAATACTCGGTCAGGTATTCGCTCGGTTGGTGGCCGAGTTGCCCGACGCCGAGATAGGCGACGTCGGCGCGCTGGCCGGCCAGGGCGCCGGGCACATAGCCTGCGCTGCCGACAATCAACACCCGTCGGCCGGTCGGGCGGTGTGCTACGAGCAGCGACCATGCCTCGCCGCACCGGTAGGCCGACGCGCGCGCCGGTGGTGTCACCGGGGCGGTGATTGGACCGGGGAAACGGTCCGGCGGGCAGTGGTGGCCGTCGATCAGTGTGATGTCGTAGCTGCCCGCTGCGATGGGTTCGCCCGGGGTGACGGTGTCGACTGCGTCCAGGCCGTAGCCTTTTCCGAGCTGGGCGGCCGAAGAGCCGCCGATCAGCCGGGCGTCGGTGAGCGCGGCGACCGCCGCGGTGTCCATGGCGTGGTCGTAGTGGGTGTGTACCGGGCAGACCGCGGCCAGTCGGTGTACACCGAGCCGGTTGAGGCCGGCCTGGATGCGTTTCCGGGACGATGTCAGTGGTCGGGTGGCGACGGTGAGAAGGTTTGGCCTGGAGAAGAATCCGTCGGTGAGTACCGCTGAGCTGCCGTCGTCGATCAGCAGGGTGGTGACTCCAGCCCAGGCCGCCGACAGTGGGGTGGTCGATGAAGCGGGCGGGGTATCGAAATATGCCTGGTAGGTCTGTAGATCCGGCCGACCGAATTTCAGGCGCATGATGCCACACTAGGACCTGTATCCGGCGGCGGCCCGGTTTGGGGTGAACTGCGGTTGCGGAGCTAGCAGAACGGGGTCAATGTCACGCCCTCGTCGATCAGCCGCTGCCGCACGGCGGTCGCAATCTGCACGGCGCCGGGTGAATCACCGTGCACGCATACCGATTCCACGGCGATGGGTATCGTCGACCCGTCCACGGCGTCCACCCGTCCGCTGCTCACCATCGAGATGACCCGCTCGGCGATCTCGTCGACATCGTGGAGCACCGCGTTGCGCTCGCGGCGCGACACCAGCTGGCCGTCCGGGCGGTAGGAACGGTCGGCGAACGCCTCGGGGACGGTACGCAGGCCCAACTCCTCGGCCGCAGCGAAGAACTTCGATCCGGCCAGGCCGAGTACGGGTAGCGACGGGTCGACGGCATGCACCGCCTTGGCGACCGCGCGTGCTTGACCACGATTGGTGACGATCGAATTATACAGAGCGCCATGGGGTTTGACGTAAGACACCGACGTCCCTGCGGCGGTGGCCAGGGCGGCCAGCCCGCCGATCTGATACATGACGTCGGCGGCGAGGTCGTCGGGTTCGGCATCGATGAAGCGGCGGCCGAAGCCAGCCAGATCGCGGTAGCTCACCTGTGCGCCGATCCGCACTCCGCGGGCGGAGGCGGCGCGGCACACCGTCATGAGGTTGGCGGGGTCGCCGGCGTGGAAGCCGCACGCGATGTTGGCAGAGGTGACGATCTCGAGCATCGCATCGTCGTCGCCGAGGGTCCACACTCCGAAGCCCTCGCCGAGGTCGGCGTTGAGGTCCACGGATATCGCTGACACGTGGACAGCCTAGCGATCGGGCTGCTGCGATATCTTGGCTCGGTGATCGTCACAGGTGCCCTGCTT
This sequence comes from uncultured Mycobacterium sp., assembly GCA_964562545.1. Lineage (GTDB taxonomy): Bacteria > Actinomycetota > Actinomycetes > Mycobacteriales > Mycobacteriaceae > Mycobacterium. Next base: position 6,345 of record CAZLTV010000132.1, read on the forward strand.
GCCGAGTCCGCCTCGGTTGTCGACAACAAGCTCAATGTGACCGGCGGGGTGGTGAGCACCTATCGGGTGAGTTCACAACCGGTTATCCCGGTGACCCTGGTGGTGCTGACCCGCTCGCAGCCGTTCGATATGGCCCCGACGGTCACTGTGACGATCACGAACCCGGGCGGGGAATCGACGGATGTCGAGCTCGAGGTTCCGCCGTCGAGTCTCGGCGGAGAGATCGGTTTCTTTTCTGCGGCCTTGCGGATCCCGGTTCCGGCGCTCGGCCGGTACGTGATCGCGCTTCCTGCTCAGGGTGGCTCCATCGAGTTGCCGCTCACGGTTGTCAACTGACGTCGAGGGCGATGCGGTGATCGGCGTCGCGGGTCACCGCCGCTGAACGGGTGCCACGATGGTGTCATGACCGATGCCGACATCCTGATCACCGCATCAGAACTGCTTCAGCTGCTCGCCGAGGGGGCTCCGGTGAGCATCCTCGATGTCCGCTGGGAGCTGGCGCATCCCGACGGGCGCGAGGCGTTCCGTGCTGGACACATACCCGGCGCGGTGTACGTGTCGCTCGACGAGGAACTGACCGACCACACGGTTGCCGGCCGCGGCCGACACCCGCTGCCGTCGGGGGATGCGGTCGAGGATGCTGCGCGCCGGTGGGGCGTGCGGACAGGGGTACCGACCGTCGTCTACGACGACTGGAATCGAGCGGGATCTGCGCGGGCCTGGTGGGTTCTGACTGCTGCCGGAATCGGCGATGTCCGCATCCTCGACGGCGGCCTGGGCGCCTGGGCAGCCGCCGGTGGCGAGCTCGAAGCCGGCGACGTCACGCCGCCGGTGGGTGGCGTCACGGTCACTTATCGCGATTTGTACCGGGGGGCGCTTCCCACGCTGACGGCCGGCGATGTGACGGCTTTCGAGGGCGTCGTGCTCGATGCGCGCCCCGCGCAGCGGTTTCGCGGGGAATCGGAGACCGTCGATCCGGTTGCCGGGCACATCCCTGGCGCTCGCAACGCGCCGAGTACAGAAGTCCTGGCCGCCGACGGAACGTTCCGGCCCAGTGGCGAACTCCGGGCCATTTTCGCCGAACGCGGCGCTGACGACGGTGTCGGTGTTGGCGCCTATTGCGGTTCTGGGATCACCGCGGCCGTGGTGATTGCCGCCCTACGTTCGGTGGGTACCGAGGCGAGCCTGTATCCGGGTTCCTGGTCGGAATGGTGTGCGGACTCGACCAGGCCGGTGGCTACGGGGGAGTAGCCGATCGGTCCACTGTTTCAGTGGTCTTCTCGGGCGGCCACGGGTCGGTGCAAGCCGAGTTCACTACTACCCGAGTTCAGTGCTACCCGCGGAACTGGCGCCAGGGGCTCGGATGTGGTGGCTGGTCCCGGCGTGGAGTTGGCCGTCGACGTTGTCCTCCCCAATTAGGCGCCAGCTATTGGAAACGGTTATCGTTACCGTGTGAAGTCATCGAGTTCCGCCCTGCTCCGGGTGCTGGCAGCATCATTCACGCTTGCTCTACCGCTGGCGCTGACCGCCTGTGGAGGCGACGACGAACCCCCACAGGCGGCCGGCACGCCGCCGCAGTCTGAGGGGGGCTGCCCCGCCACCCCGGTCGACGTCGTCGTCAGCGTCGATCAGTGGGGCGACATCGTCTCCCAGCTCGGTGGCGGCTGCGCCGACGTGACGACCGTGCTGGCGGGTTCGTCGGTGGATCCGCACGACTTCGAGCCGGCCCCGTCGGATGCGGTGCTGTTCGAGGGGGCACAACTCGTCGTCATCAACGGCGGACACTACGACGAATGGGCGGCCAAGCTGGCGGCCTCGTCGGCTCCAGACGCGCCGGTGATCAGCGCCGTCGAGCTCGGTGACGAGCATGTCGACCAGGGCTCCGAACACGACGCAGACGTGGGCGGTCACGAGCCCGAAAGCGAAGACGGTCACGACCATGAGGGCGATCATCCGGGCGACGGCAACCCGCACGTCTGGTACGACCCTGCGGTGGTCAACGAGGTCGCCGAAGCGGTCACGGGTGCGCTCAGCGATCTGGCTCCCGACGCGGCCGAATACTTCGACCAGCGACACACCGAGTTCAACAACGTCATGAAGCCCTACAACGATGCGATCGCCGCGATCAAGGCAGGTGCCGAGGGAAAGAGCTACGCTGCCACCGAGACTGTGTTCGACGATATGGCGGCGGCGGTGGGCTTACAGAACCTGACACCGGAGGGTTACCGGCTGTCTTCGGCGAACGAGACCGACCCCTCGCCGGGCGATCTGGCCGCGTTCCTGGGACTGCTCGAAGACCGCGGCGTCGATGTGCTGATCTACAACACCCAGACCGAAGGCTCGGTTCCCCAACAGATCCGCGCCGCGGCCGACGGGGCCGGGGTTCCGGTGGTCGAGGTGACCGAAACGCTGCCGCCGGACACCGACTC
>CAZLTV010000133.1:0-3727 GCA_964562545.1 uncultured Mycobacterium sp.
AGTCGGAGGTGTTCACCCACCTGGCGCCGTGGGACTTCGACGCCTCCGCCGGTCATTACCCACTACTGCTGAACTATCCCTACTACGACTTGTACCGCAAGCAGGTCGTCAAACAGGCCGATCTGGTCATGGCGATGTTCTTGTGGGGCGACTACTTCACCCCGGACGAGAAGCTGCGCAACTTCGACTACTACGAGCGCATCACGGTCCGGGATTCCTCATTGTCTGCCTGCTGCCAGGCAGTGATCGCCGCCGAGGTCGGCTACGTGGATCTGGCCTATGACTACCTCGTGGAGACGGCCTTCACCGATTTGCACGACTTGCATAAAAACGTCTCCAGTGGCCTGCACATCGCTGCTTTGGCGGGAACCTGGATGGACTGTGTTGCCGGGTTCGGTGGTATGCGTGATCATGGTGGCCGGATCACCTTCGCGCCCCGCCTGCCTAGCGCGCTGTCGTATCTATCCTTTCGAATAGTGTTGGGTGACAGCAAGATCGTGGTGGCCATCGATCGGGAAAGTACTACCTACCGGCTTCTGCAAGGTGGTCCCACCCCGCTTGCCCACCACGGTCAACCCTTCGTGCTCGAACCGGGTTCGCCGGTCACGTTACCGATACCTGTGCTGGCCTACCGATCACCGCCCCCGCAACCTAAGGGATGCGAACCCTATCGCAGGCCCTTGCGGGGGTAGCGAAAGCCGCCACAACCGCTGCGCGATCGGATTATAGTGACCTCCGGAGTGATCAATCGCGACCGTTCCACCGAAGAGACCGTCGGGGGATCTTGTGACGGATGCGCAGACGGGCACTGCTGCTGTCAAAGATGAGAAGGTCAGCCTACCGACGCTGACCGCAATGGTTATCGGCTCGATGATCGGTTCGGGCGTATTCTTGCTTCCGCGCCGCTTCGGGGTGGAGACCGGCGTGGCCGGTGCGCTGATCGCTTGGACTATTGCCGGTGCCGGGATGTTGATGCTGGCATTCGTTTTTCAGCGGTTGGCGACCCGAAAACCCGACCTCGACGCCGGTGTGTATGCCTATGCCAAGGCCGGGTTCGGGGACTACGTCGGCTTCAACTCGGCCTTCGGGTACTGGGCCTCGGCCTGCGCCGGGAACACCTCGTACTGGGTATTGATCATGGCCACCACGAGCTCGTTGTTCCCCGCCCTGGGAGCCGGGGACACCTTCGTGGCGGTGATCGTCTCATCGGTCGGCGTCTGGCTGTTCTTCTACCTGATCCTGCGCGGGGTGAGGGAAGCCGCGATCATCAACCGCATCGCGACCATCGCCAAGGTAGTGCCGATCCTGGCGTTCATCGGGTTGGCAGCCATCGCATTCCAGGCCGACGTGTTCGTCGATAACTTCTGGGGCGGCGAAGGCGAATACTCGTGGAGCTCGCTGTTCGAGCAGGCCAAGGGAACCATGCTGATCACGGTCTTCGTGTTCCTGGGTATCGAGGGTGCCAGCGTCTACTCGCGCTTTGCGCGCAAGCGCGAACACGTCGGGCGCGCCACCGTTATCGGGTTCCTGTCGGTGCTCTCGGTGTTCATGCTGGTGACCCTGACGTCCTACGGGGTGATGCCGCAGTCGGAGCTCGCGACGGTCTATCAGCCCTCTATGGCTGCGGTACTGGAATCGATTGTGGGGCAATGGGGTTCGGTCTTCATCAGGGTCGGTGTCATCATCTCGGTGCTGGGCGCCTACCTGGCCTGGACGCTGATGGCCGCCGAGGTTCTCTACATCCCCGCGAAGTCCGCGGACATGCCCAGGTTTCTGACGCGGGTGAACGCCAACGGCGCACCGGTGGCCGCCCTGGTCATGGCCGGGGGGCTGGTGCAGCTGCTGCTTGTCGTGCTGCTGTTCGCCTCGGACGCACTGGACTTCATGCTGGACCTGACCGCTGCGCTGTCACTGATCCCCTACCTGTTGGCGGCGGCATACGCGTGCAAGTTGACGATCACCCGGGAGACCTACGGCGACCGTAGATCACTGGTCCCCGACATGGTGATCTCTGCCCTGGCGACCGTCTACACGCTGTTCCTCGTCTATGCGGCGGGTTTCGATCACCTGTTGCTGTCCTGTGTCCTCTACGCCCCGGGAGCCGCGCTCTATGTGATCGCTCGCAGAGAGCGTGGCCTGCGGGTCTTCACAGTTGCTGAGGCAGCGCTCTTCGTGATCATCGTGATCGGCGCGATCGCGGGTGTCGTCGGACTTGCCACCGGCAATATCGAGATCTAGATAGTGAGGGTGTCCGACGTGACTAAATCGCATGGTCCTTCGAGCGGCTACGGCGTGCATTCCGAGGTGGGAAAGCTGCGCAAGGTATTGGTGTGCTCGCCGGGGCTGGCGCACGAGCGACTGACCCCCACCAACTGTGATGATCTGCTGTTCGACGACGTGCTGTGGGTGCAGAACGCACGGCGTGACCACTTCGACTTCATGGACAAGATGCGCGACCGCGGCGCCGAGGTGGTCGAGCTGCACGCCGTGCTGACCGAGACGATGGAAGACCCACTGGCCAAGGCCTGGCTGTTGGACCGCAAGATCGTGCCCAACGAGGTCGGTCCCGGGCTGACCGAGGAAACCCGCGGGTTCCTCGACGAACTGCAGCCGCGCCGCCTCGCGGAGTTGCTGATCGGCGGGATGTCCACCGTGGATCTACCGGCCGATCTCGGAGCCGGGTACCGGGCGCTGGCGCGTGAGGACACCGGCGTGACCGAGTATCTGATGCCTCCGCTGCCCAACACCCTCTACACCCGGGACACCACGTGCTGGATCTACGGCGGGTTGACGCTCAACCCGTTGTTCTGGCCGGCCCGCCATGACGAAACCCTGCTGATGAAGGCCATCTACGAATTCCACCCCGATTTCGTCGGTTCGCCGGTGTGGTGGGGCGATCCGGAGAAATCCTGGGGCCTGGCGACCATCGAGGGCGGCGATGTGCTGGTGCCCGGCAACGGCGTGGTGATGATCGGGATGAGCGAGCGGACCTCCCGGCAGGCCATCACTCAGGTCGCCGCGGAGTTGTTCGCCAACCAGGTCGCCCAGAAGGTGATCGTCGCCGGGATGCCGAAGCTGCGGGCAGCGATGCACCTGGACACCGTGTTCACCTTCGCCGACCGCGACGTGGTGACGATCTATCCCGAGATCGTCGACGGGATCGTGCCTTTCACCCTGGTGCCCAGCGACACCGGGATCGGGGTCGAGGTGCGGCCCGAGACCAAACCGTTCGTCGAGGTCGTCGCCGCCGCGCTGGGACTGCCCGCGCTGCGGGTGGTCGAGACCGGCGGGACCAGATACGACGCGGAGCGTCAGCAGTGGGACAGCGGCAACAACCTGGTCGCGGTCGAACCGGGCGTCGTGTTCGCCTACGACCGCAACACCCACACCAATTCGCTGCTGCGTAAGGCCGGCATCGAGGTGATCACCATCGTCGGCGCCGAACTGGGCCGGGGGCGCGGCGGCGGACACTGCATGACCTGCCCGATCGTCCGCGACCCGCTCGACTGGTAGTTTTCTGGAACACGTTCTAGTGCCGGTGTTAGCCTGACTTCGCCACGGTCGGCGTGAAGCCGGGCCGGGTGTGCGCGCTCCCGGAGAGAAAGGACCATCTGTGGCTGCTGGCGCACCTCTGGAGGGCCGTGTCGCGCTGATCACCGGGGCGGCCCGCGGACAGGGGCGCGCGCACGCTGTGCGGCTGGCCGAGGACGGCGCCGACATCATCGCC
>CAZLTV010000133.1:3827-8671 GCA_964562545.1 uncultured Mycobacterium sp.
TCGAGCGCGCGGTCCCAGCCGTTGCCGGTGACGACCTGCAGATCGGTGTCGTCGCCGACGACACCCTCGGTCTTGAGCGACGCCATGATCTCGCCCAGTTGCTGCGCCCAAGCATCGAGCACGCTGTCCTCGGTGTGTAGCCCCACCTCGGGTGGGAACATCGTGCGCCCGCGGATGGCATAGCTGACCACCCGGAGCGGAACCCCGAGTCTGGTGGTCAGCGCGACCACCCGTTCGACCACCCGCACCGATTCTGGAGTCCCCGAGTACGCGCAGGTGATCCGTCGCAACGTCCCCGCTCGAGAACCGCGGTAGCCCCGCGGACTGATCGCGACCGGCACCGGTGACGCGTGCAAGAGCCAGTCGGTGCTCGAACCCAGCACCACCTGGCCAAATGCCCCGCTCGCCGAGGAGCCCACGATCAGCACGTCGGGGCGGATCTGCTCCACCGCATCGAGGAGCCCGTCACCCGCGGTCCGGCTCGCCACCTGTAGGAAGTCGACCTCGATCTCCGGCGCTGCAGAGCGCAGGTAGTCACGGGCTTCCTGCTCTGAGGTCGATCCCAGTTGATCTGCATATGCGGCGAATTCGGCGTCGACTCGGGCTGGCGATGGGGTCATCCATGGGCGCGGCACCACGGCCACCACCGTCAGCGAGGTTTTCAGCACGCGGGCAGCCTCCACCGCCAAGTTCAGCGGCGCGTACCCGCATTTGCCGCAGAGGTATCCGACCAGGACCGTCACAGGTTGTCCCCGCCACCGGGCGCGACGGCCCCGACACCGTCGCTACGGTTGAGCGCGCTGTGGTGGCGGCTCCAGAACACGTAAAACAACAGCACGGCGCCGACCCACAGGACGAACCAGAGCCAGGTGATGGCGGGTAACCCGAAGAGCACGAACAGGCATGCGGCGACCGAAAGGACGGGTGTGACCGGATATCCGGGAACCTTGAACGAGCGGGGCAGGTCTGGTTCGCGCACCCGCAGGATGATGACACCGATCGACACGGTGATGAACGCGACAAGCGTGCCGATCGACACCAGGTCCCACAGGTAGTCCAGCGGAACGAAACCGGCCAACATCCCGGTGACGACGGCGACGATGACGGTGTTGTTCACCGGGGTCATCGTCTGCGGATTCACCTTCGCGAACCGCGAGGGAAGCAGACCGTCACGGCCCATCGCGAACAGGATTCGGGTCTGGCCGTACATCACCACCAGCGTCACGGAGAAGATCGAGATCACCGCGCCGGCGGCAAGGATGTTGCTGGCCCATGTTTGGCCGTGCAGGATGTTGCGCAGAATCACCGACAACCCGGCCTCGGCCTGTTCGGGAGCGCCGAATTCATCGGCAGACTGGGTGCCCAGGCCGGCGAACGCGACCAGGATGTAGATGCTGGTCACTGCGATCAACGCCCCGATAATGGCCCGCGGCATGGTTTTCTGTGGATCCTTGACCTCGTCGCCGGCGGTGGACACCGCATCCAGGCCGATGAAGGTGAAAAAGATCGTCGCGGCGCCTGCGGTGATCCCCGCGAAGCCTTTGTCCCAGAAGCCGGCGAAATGGTCGGTGGTGAACGCGGTGAACGCGATCGCGACGAACAGGGCGAGCACGCCCAGTTTGATGATCACCATGATTGCGTTCACTCGGGCAGACTCACTGGCCCCGCGAATCAACAACAGCGCACACATCACGATCAGTAACATCGCCGGGAGGTTCATGATCCCTGGGTTCTCCCCGAACGGCGCAGCGGTCAGCGCATGCGGTATCCGGAACCCGAACAAGTTGTTGAGCAGTTCGTTGAGATAGCCGCTCCAGCCGATCGATGTCGCCGACATGGACACGCCGTACTCCAGCAGCAGACAGGCGGCCACACCCATGGCGACCATTTCGCCCATGGTGGTGTAGGCATACGAATAGGTGGAACCCGAAACCGGCACGGAAGAAGCCATTTCGGCGTAGCACACGGCCGAAAGGCCAGCCGCGATGCCCGCCAACACGAAGGAGATCAGCACCGCGGGGCCGGCCTCGGGCACCGCTTGCTGCAGCACGATGAAGATACCGGTGCCGACCGTGGCCCCGACTCCGAACATCATCAGCTGGAACGTGCCGATGCTGCGGGTGAGATGTGTCGCTGCACCCTCGGCAGTCGGGGCGCCTATCACTGGTCGGCGCCGCAGCATCTGCTCGGTCAGACCTAGTGTCGGGGCGGGCATCGTGCCTCCTGGTCGTCGGCTGGGTATCGGTCTAGTGTGACCCGATTCCGGCCAGAACGTCGGCCAAGCGATCAACGGCCCAGTCGATCTCGTCGGCGGTGATGACCAAAGGGGGTGCGAAACGCAGCGTCGACCCGTGGGTGTCTTTGACCAGAACGCCGCGCTCGGCCAGCCGCAGACTGACCTGTTTGGCGGTACCGTATCCGGGGTCGATATCGACGCCGGCCCACAATCCCTTGCCGCGCACGGCAAGTACCCCGCATCCGATCAGCGCATGTAGCCGACGGTGCAGGTGCTTGCCAAGTTCTGTTGCGCGGTACTGGAATTCACCTCGGTTGAGGATTTCGAGCACCGTCGATCCGATCGCGGCGGCCAACGGGTTGCCGCCGAACGTCGAACCATGCTCGCCAGGGTGTAGCACACCGAGGACCTCGCGGTCGGCGACCACCGCGGACAGCGGGACCACGCCACCGCCGAGAGCCTTACCCAGCAGGTAAACGTCGGGCTCGACGTCCCAGTGCTGGCAGGCGAAGGTGCGGCCGGTGCGCGCGAGACCCGACTGGATCTCGTCGGCGACCATCAACACATTGCTGCGCGAGCACAGCTCCCGCACCCGGGGCAGGTAGTCGTCGGGCGGCACGACGACGCCGGCCTCGCCCTGGATCGGTTCGATAAGCACTGCGACGGTGTTCTCGTCGAGCGCGGCGGCGAGTGCGGCGGCATGCGGGTCTTCGGGTCCGAACGGGACCGAGCGGAACCCCGGTGTGTACGGTCCGAATCCGCGACGGGCCGACTCGTCGTCGGAGAAGCTGATGATCGTGGTGGTGCGTCCGTGGAAATTGTTTCGAGCGACCACGATGTTGCCACGCTCGGCGGCCACGCCCTTGACGTCGGCACCCCACTTGCGGGCCACTTTGATCGCACTCTCGACGGCCTCGGCGCCGCTGTTCATCGGCAGCACCATGTTCTTGCCGCACAGCTCGGCCAGCGCCGCGCAGAACGGCGCCAGCCGATCGGTGTGGAATGCACGGCTGACCAGTGTCACTTCATCTAGCTGCGCGTGGGCGGTGGCGATGACCTCGGGGTTGCGGTGGCCGAAGTTGACCGCGGAGTAGGCGGCCAGGCAGTCGAGATAGCGGCGACCGTCGACGTCGGTGACCCAGGCGCCCTGTGCGCTGCTGATGACGACGGGCAGCGGAGCGTAGTTGTGTGCGACGTGCTGTCGGTCGAGTTCAATCACCTGTTCGGTGCGCGGTGACTGCGGAGACTGCGTATGCATGGTCCGGGCTCCCAGGACAGTCACGGATGGACCTCCAGAGTGCAGCATTTCACGGAGCCGCCACCCTTGAGAAGCTCGGAGAGGTCGACGCCGAAGGGCCGGAACCCGGCTGCGCGCAGTTGTTCGGCAAACCCTGTCGCGGCAGCGGGCAACACGACGTTGTGGCCGTCGGATACGGCGTTGAGTCCGAGCACGTACGCGTCGGCGCTGGCCACCTCGATTGCGTCGGGAAACAGCTTGGTCAACATCGTCTGCGAATGCTCAGCAAAGGCCGGCGGGTAGTACGCGATCGTCGAATCGTCGAGGACTGCAAGCGCGGTGTCGAGGTGGTAGAACCGCGGATCGATCAGCTCAAGCCCGACGACGGGCATTCCGAGGTGTGCAGCTATTTCGGTGTGCGCGCGTCGATCGGTCCGAAACCCGTAGCCGGCCAGGATCATCGAGCCGACGACCAGCAGGTCGCCCTGCCCCTCGTTGATGTGGCGGGTCTCGGCCGGCTGGTAGCTGTTGGCTGTCATCCATTCGGCGTAGGCGATGGATTCCCCGCAGCGCTCGGCATGGGCGAATCGGGCGACCACGGCGCGCTCGTTGACGATCATGCCTGCGTTGGCGGCGTAGACCATGTCCGGCAGACCCGGCACAGGTTCGACGAGGTCCACGGTGTGGCCGAGTGCGAGGTAGGCCTGACGCAACGCCTCCCACTGTCGCTGGGCCAGCTCGGCGTCGACGGGAGTGGAGGTGTCCATCCACGGGTTGATGACGTATTCGATGGCGAAGTGCGTTGGAGCCGTCATGACATAGCGGCGGGTGCGGGCGCGTCGGGTGGAAGCGTCGAGAACCCGGGTCGCGGGATTGGTCAACGTCATAGACGTAACGGTATTGGGCGACCTCTACACAATCAATCACCGAATATTGCGTGATAGTGGAGTATATATTGCGCAATAGCGAAGAAATAAGAGATATATTGCGTAGGGGAAGTGATGGAGCGGCTCGACGAAACCGACGAACGCATCCTGGCGGAGCTGGCCGAGCATGCGCGTGCCACGTTCGCCGAGATCGGCCACCGGGTGAACCTGTCGGCCCCGGCGGTCAAACGACGCGTCGATCGCATGCTCGACGCGGGCGTTATCCGGGGATTCACCACGGTCGTGGACCGCAATGCGCTGGGCTGGACCACCGAGGCCTACGTTCAGGTGTTCTGCCAGGGCACCATTGCGCCCGACGAGCTCCGCGCGGCGTGGCAGGGCATCCCCGAGGTGGTCAGTGCTGCGACGGTCACAGGGACGTCGGACGCGATGCTGCATGTGCTGGCCCGGGACATGCGTCACCTCGAAGAAGCGCTCGAGCGGA
>CAZLTV010000134.1:0-8630 GCA_964562545.1 uncultured Mycobacterium sp.
TGGTTCCTCGTACCACTCCTACCCGTCGACCTGGCACCCACCCGCGGGCCCGCGCGTCAGCAATGGCCTCGCGACACGACGCCAAATATGCGCGAGTAAAAAGCGAATCGCCGTCGTCGGGGTTACCCCCTTCGGGGATACGGGCCAGCCAAACCGATTCGCCCACGCCTTTTTCGGTTTGCGCCAGTCGTGCTGCCGGCTTGCTGCTCATCAGCCCGTCCCACAGGGTGTCTACGCCCCAGCCATAGCCGGTGACGGCGCCTAGCCCTGCGAATGCGACGCCTCGTGAACTCGAGTCCCCCATTTTCGACTCCTCATTCGGCCCATAGGGCATGCCCGACAGCCGTTCGGTCTGCCGAAGTCTCATATGCTGCAGGCACGTTCAGTACGCCCCTTTCTTGCGCACGACCGCGCCGACGGTCTTGGCGATAATCAGCAAGTCGCCGACCATCGACCAGTTGTCGACGTAGGACAGGTCAAGGCGGACCGCTTCTTTCCAGGTCAGGTCGGAGCGTCCGCTGACCTGCCACAGTCCCGTGACGCCGGGCTTGACCAACAGCCTGCGCAATACGTCGCAGTCGTATTCCTCTACTTCTCGGCGAAGCGGCGGACGCGGACCTACGACGCTCATATCGTTGAGAACGACGTTGAAGAACTGGGGAAGCTCGTCAAGGCTGTATCGCCGCAGAATCGCACCGATCCGCGTGACACGCGGGTCCTTCTTCATCTTGAACAGTGCGCCATCGCTGTCGTTTGCGGCCAGTAGGTCGTCGAGCTGCTGATCTGCGTCCCGAACCATCGTGCGGAACTTGATCATCGAAAAGGGACGGCCGTCGATGCCGATACGTTCCGCCGAATAGAAGATCGGCCCCCTGCTGTCGAGCTTGATCGCGATCGCGATCGCGATCAGCACCGGCCAAGTGACGAACAATGCCACCGCGGCGAAGCACAGATCGAAAGCCCTCATCTGGAACTTCTTCGATCCGTGATACTGGGGGCCACCAATCTGCAACAACGGCAGCCCGGCGGTCGGCCGCATGACGAGCCTAGATAGGGCGACATCCATGACACCCGTCGAGACCACAAGATCGACACCCATCGGTTCGAGGTCCCAGATGAGTTTCCGGATTCCCTGCACACCTAGGTATGCGGTCCCTGCGATCGCCACGGTATCGGCTCCGCACGTGCGGATCGCCTGCGGGATGTCCAATTCGTCGCCGACGATCGGTATCGCGCGGCCGTCGATTGCCATCTCTTCGTCGCGCGAAGGTCCATACCCGGGGACTGCGATCCCACAGACCTGGTAGCCGTCCGAGGGGTTTCGGGTCAACTCGCGGACGAGGTGCTCCACGGCGCCGATCTCGCCGACCGCCAGCACCGCCGTACGGCAGCGCCCTTGGGCGCGTTTGCGGCTTATGTGCGCGCGCCACGCCCACCGGGTGAGCACCAACCCGACGGTCCCCACGGGCAGCGCGACTGCAAGGTACCCGCGAGCGATGTCGAGTTTGAGTAGCAATGAGACAACGGAGATCAGGCCGAACGTACTCAATGAGGCCGTCACCACTCGGCGATACTCTTCTATCCCGGTACCGATAACCCTCGGAGATCGGCTGCGAAACCCCGCGAGTGCGCATAGCCAGGCCAAAACGAACAGGGCGGAGTATGTGGGGACGAAAAGGCGTGGATATTCCGACGGCGTCCAGGTCGGGCCGAAACGGGCCAACTGCCCGATCACTACAGCCGCTGCCACCACGAAGAAGTCGCTGATACGCAGGGCAGCAGCGTAGCGCCGCTGCCACGTCGACCTTTCGAACACGCCGCTGGGCACGTCCACAGCGACCCTCGGCGGGGCGTAAGGCGCCCGTGGTGACAGGGCCGCCTCACTCGTCGGGGACGCACCGCCGGTGTGGGTCGAGTTCCTCACGGTGTCGATCAGACGGGTCATAGTGCGCCCCGCAGGCCGAGTGTGGCCGGGTGTCGCGGCATGACACGACGTTGCCGTTTCCTCCGCACGGTCCCCCCTTTGTGGTGCCCCTGCGCCCCTGCGCCCTTGTCCCCTGACAACCGAATCCGCTCTAAAAAAAGACACCAGTGTGCGAATTCAGCGAAGTTTTCTTCGAAACCTCCGACAACTCTTCGGCGAGTCATGGTGGATAGAAATCGCACGCTATCACCGGTACATGTCGGCTGCAAGCAATGTTTTTGACTTATCTTTGGTGACATTAGCCAGTGGCACATCCTCGCGCAGTTGCAATGGCCATGATCGCCGTATAGCCACTCTACCTGGCGATTCTGCCATCGACAGATGGCAGATGGCAGACGTACCGACATGCAGCGTCGGGAATGAGCTAAGACAAAACGCAATTCTGGCAAATGCGACCATGTTGACATCTCGGCACGCATTGCGGCGGCCACCGATTCGCCGAACTGTTGACAGCGCGCACACTCGCGCAGAAACAGCAACAAACTGTTCAACACTCGGTCAAATTTCGAGCTCGCATTGCGATCAATCACGAAACCGCCACACTCGGAGATGGCCCACACGCCGTGGAAGACGCAACCGACAGTGCCGGTGGCTACCCTGGTACCACGCGCTTCGGGGCGACTTTTGTCGGCGCCGGCCCCACACCTATCGATGGCAAAACCGAGCCGATCGCCGAGCAGACTGATCGAGATGGCGAGTGGGCAACCACCATGGCAACACGCCCACCGTCCACGAATCTGGCCCTCGGTAGCGCGCGGCAATAGCTGTGGCCGATCAACAAGAGCGCCGTCGATTCGGTTTCCGGCGATGACGACCCAACCCAGCCCGCTTTAGTGGCCACGGACGGCCCGCCACGAGCGCGCCGGGAACCAGCAGGACGCCGCAATCATTCGGTGCATAGGGCTTATCCCCAACACCGCACGGACGCGGCGGGAGTTCAGGCCCGCTAGATGTCGGACAAGAACGGGCTAGATGTCGGACGAGAAGCGGATACCGCCGTCAGGGATGGTGATGCCCGGCCACACCCGGGCACCGCGTAGCAGCTCGCAGCGGGCACCGATTTCAGCGCCGTCGCCGATCACCCCGTCGCGGATGAGGGCACGTGGCCCGATGCGCGCCCCGAATCCGATGATCGAACGTTCGATCACCGCGCCGGCGCCGACGGTGACACCGTCGAAGATGACGGCCCCGTCCAGCCGCGCTCCCCCGGCGACCTCGGCCCCCCGCCCCACCACGGTGCCGCCGATCAGCAGCGCCCCGGGCGCCACCCCGGCCCCGTCGTGCACCAGGGACTCGCCCCGATGCCCCTTCAGTGCCGGTGACGGTGCAATGCCGCGCACCAGGTCGGCCGAACCGCGCACGAAGTCCTCGGGTGTACCCATGTCGCGCCAGTACGTGGAGTCGACGTATCCGCACACCTTCAAGCCGTCAGTGAGCAGACCGGGGAAGACCTCGCGTTCGACCGACAGCGCCCGCCCTTTCGGGATTTGGTCGATCACCGACTTTTTGAACACGTAGCAACCCGCATTGATCTGATCGGTCGGCGGGTCCTGGGTCTTCTCCAGGAACGCTGTCACCACCCCATCGGAATCAGTTGGCACACAACCGAAGGCACGTGGATCACCGACCCGCACCAGATGCAGGGTGACGTCGGCATCTCTATCGGCGTGTGAGTCCAGCAGTGCGCGCAGGTCGCAGCCGGACAGCACGTCGCCGTTGAAGACGATCGCGGTGTCGTAGCGCAACATGGGTGCGACGTTGGCGATACCGCCTCCGGTGCCCAGCGGTTCGTCCTCGACGACGTAGTCGATCTGAAGGCCCAGCTTGGAACCGTCGCCGAACTCCTGCTCGAACACCCGAGACTTGTAGGACGTGCCTAGCACGACGTGTTCGATGCCGGCCTCGGCGATCCGCGACAGCAGATGGGTCAGGAACGCCAACCCCGCGGTGGGCAGCATCGGCTTGGGTGCGGATAACGTCAGCGGCCGGAGCCGCGTCCCCATGCCGCCGACCAAGATGACCGCATCAACCTCTGCGGGATTGACCATCAGCGCTGCCCTTTCGCCTGGGCCCTACGGGACTTTCGACGTGAACTGCGGACGACCAAGCTGGCTCGTGCCCCCAAGGCCCCCCGAAATGCCCACCGTAGCGGCGCCTGCCACCACCTGGGGTAACGATCTGAGAGAAAAGTGTAAGTGCTGACGTGGTGAGCGGCTAGGTTGCGGGCTGGGTCACGACCGGTGGCGTGGCCTTTGGCGTGCAGGATCTCGGCTGCGGGCACGTAGATGTTCTGCCAGCCGGCGCGGGTGAGCCGATCCCCCAAGTCGACGTCCTCCATATACATGAAGTAGCGCTCATCGAACCCCGACACCTGCGCGAACGCCTCGCTGCGCATCAACAGACACGACCCGGACAGCCAACCGACGGGGCGTTCGCTGGGGTCGGCGCGATCTTGGCGGTAGGCCGCGGTCCACGGGTTCGACGGCCACAACGGCCCGACGACGGCGTGCATACCGCCGCGGATGATGCTCGGCTGATGACGGGCCGAGGGGTACACCGAGCCGTCCGGGTCGAGGATCAGCGGCCCCAGCGAGCCGGCCCGCGGCCAGCGACCCGCGGCCTCCAGCAGTAAGTCGATACTTCGTGGCCCCCACTGCACGTCGGGGTTGGCGACAATGAAGAAGTCGGTTTGCGAGGTCAACCCGTATTCGGCGACGGCACGGTTGATGGCGGTGCCGTAGCCGAGGTTGCCGCCGGTGCGCAGCAGCCGCGCGTTGGGATACCGCTCGACGGCCTCTTCGGGGGCGCCGTCGGTGGAACCGTTGTCGGCGATGACGACGGTCACCGGCCGATCGGTGGCATGCGCCAGCGATGCCAGGAAGCGGTCAAGGTGCGGACCGGGCGAGTATGTCACCGTCACGACGTGGATTCCGTCGCTGAGTTCGTCGCTCACTCGCGTCCTGCCCATCTCACGGCGTCGAGGGTAGCGGGAACGGCAGCCGGCGATGGTGGTGGCGCCACCAGGCGGGGTGTCAGGCCGGGACGCGTCAGGACCGGGCCGCGATCGCGGCGGTCAGCGCTTCACGCCACGGCCGCAGCGGTGTCAACCCAGCCTGCGCCGATTTCGTGGAGGCCAGCGCCGAGTAGGGCGGGCGCGGGGCGGGCCGGGGGAATTTGTCGGTGCTCACCGGACGGACGCGCTCAGGGTCGGCGCCGACCTCGGCAAAGACAGCCTGGGCCTGTTCGAAGCGGCTGACCGCGCCGGCGTTGGCGGCGTGCAGCAGGGGTTGACGGATCGCGCCGTCGGCCACCTGCAACAGGGCCTCGCAGAGGTCACCGACGTAGGTCGGTGACCCGACCTGGTCGGCAACGACGTCGATGGGATCGGTGCCGGCAGCCAGTCGTCGCATCACCGCGGCGAAGTCGGAGCCGTGCGCGCCTTCATAGATCCATGCTGTGCGCACGATGTGCGCGTCGGGCATCGCGGCCAGCACCGCGCCTTCGCCGCGGAGTTTGGTGCGGCCATATACCGACAGCGGCCCCGTGGCGTCGTCGATGTCGTAGGGCCGGGGTCCTACGACATCGACGCCAGCCCCATCACCGGAAACGCAGCTGAAGTCGCCGCTGAAGACGTAGTCGGTGGAGATGTGGATGAGATCGGCGCCGGCCCGGGCGCAGGCGTGTGCGATGTTTTCGGCGCCGGTGACGTTGACGGCGAAGGCGCGTTCGGGGTCGGATTCCGCGCCGTCGACATTGGTGTAGGCCGCGCAGTTGACGACGACGTCGCCGGCATGAAGGACTGACTCGGCGACTCGGTCGTTCTGCGAGGCGTCGGTGATGTCCCACTGCGCTGAGGTGAGTGCCGACACGTCGCGGCCCTGGGCACGTGCTTGACCTGCCAACACGCGTCCCACCATGCCTCCGGCCCCGGAAATCACGATTCGTCCGGTCATGTCACGAGTTTGGCACGCCCGTGTCACCTCCGCGGTTCCCGGCCTGCTCGCCAGTAGCCTGGGCGGATGCCTGCTGCTCAATTGATGCGCACCATTTCGGTGGCGGTGGCGATGGCGATCGTCGTGACCACGGGGGTTGCCTGGGGCAAGATCCGGTCGTTCGAGGCCGGCATCAACCACATCAATCCTGTCGCTCTCGGCGGCGACGGCGGCGACGGCGCGATCGACATTCTGCTGGTCGGAATAGACAGCCGCACCGATGCGCACGGTAATCCGCTCAGTGCCGAAGAGTTGGCGGTGCTGCGTGCCGGTGACGACGTGGCCACCAACACCGACACCATCATTTTGGTGCGCATCCCGAACAACGGGAAGTCGGCGACGGCCATCTCGATCCCGCGGGACTCTTATGTGGAGGCGCCAGGGATGGGCAAGATGAAGATCAACGGGGTGTACGGCTCGGTGCATCTCGAGGAGATGAAGAAGCTCGTCGAGCAGCAGGGCGTCGACGCCGCAGTGGCCGAGCCGGAGGCCACGGCGGCCGGGCGTGAAGAGCTGATCAAGACGGTGGCGAATCTGACCGGTGTGACGGTCGACCACTACGCCGAGATCGGGCTGCTGGGGTTCGCGTTGATTACCGATGCCCTCGGTGGGGTCGACGTGTGCCTCAATGAGCCGGTCTTCGAGCCCCTTTCGGGGGCGGATTTCCCGGCGGGCTGGCAGAAGCTGAACGGGCCGCAGGCGTTGAGCTTTGTGCGGCAGCGCCACGAGCTTCCTCGCGGCGACCTGGACCGGGTGACGCGACAGCAGGCGGTGATGGCTTCGCTGGCGCACAACGTCATCTCCAGTCAAACGTTGTCGAGCCCGGCGACGCTGAACCGGCTGGAGGATGCCGTGCAGCGCTCGGTGGTGCTTTCCGACGACTGGGACATCATGGATTTCGTCACCCAGCTTCAGGAGTTGGCTGGCGGAAACGTCGCGTTCTCGACGATCCCCATTGTGGAGGAGGCCGGCTGGAGCGACGACGGCATGCAGAGCGTGGTGCGTGTCAACCCGGTCGAGGTCAGGGAATGGGTGAGTGGCCTGCTCAGTGAGCAGGATGAGGGCAACACCGAGGAGTTGACGTACAGCCCGGACAAGACGACCGCCGATGTGCTCAACGCCACCGACATCAACGGGCTGGCCGCAGCGGTGTCGCACGTGCTGACGAGCAAGGGCTTCACGGTGGGCGACGTCGGCAACCACGAGGGCGAGACCATCGCGACCAGTCAGGTGCTGACTGCAACGGTCGATGACTTGGGTGCGCAGGCGGTGGCCGCCGACCTGGGTGGCCTGCCGGTGGTCGAGGACGCGTCGGTGCCTCCGGGTGCGGTGCGGGTGGTGCTGGCCTCGGACTACACCGGGCCTGGCGCGGGTCTGGATGGCAGCGATGTCACGTTGATGGGAGCCGATCCGGGGGCGTCGGGCGCGGTCACCGACACCGGTGAGCTCGCCCCGCCGCCACCACAGATCATCACGGCCGGTTCCGATAGCCCCGAATGCGTCAACTGAGGTGACGAATCTCAGCTCGGCGATCCTGGATCCGTTGATGGCCACCAACCCGGCGGGGCCGCGCATCACTTACTACGACGACGCCACCGGTGAGCGCATCGAACTGTCGACGGTGACCCTGGCGAATTGGGCTGCCAAGACCGCGAATCTGCTGCGGGACGAGCTCGGCGCGGGCCCCGGCAGCCGGATTGCGGTGTTGTTGCCGGCGCACTGGCAGACGGCTGCGGTGCTGTTCGGGATCTGGTGGATCGGCGCGGAGGCGGTGTTGGACGGCGGCGACTGCGATGTCGCGCTGTGCACGCTCGACCGGTTGGGTGATGCCGACGACGCGGTCGGCAGCGGAATGGGTGAGGTGGCGGTGCTGTCGCTGGACCCGTTCGGCAAGCCGGTGCCGGATCTGCCGGTCGGGGTGACCGACTATGCGACGTCGGTGCGGGTGCACGGTGATCAGGTGGTGCCCGAGCGTGCGCCAGGCCCGGCATTGGACGGCCGGTCCGTCGACGACGTGCTCGTGGCGGCGCAGGCGTCGGCGGCCGCGCAGGGGTTGGTTCCCGAGGATCGGGTCGCCTCGACGGCAGGTTGGGGCACCGCCGAGGACCTCATCGCGAACCTGCTGGCGGTGTACGTTATCGGCGCCTCACTGGTGCAACTAGCGAATCCGGACGCGAGCGCGCTGGACCGTCGGCGGGAGACCGAGAAGACGACACGATCGATACCGTGACCATTTCGTTTCCTTAGCCACAAGCTGTTCTCAGCTTCGTCCTACAAACTTCTTGCGTCGGGGCGTAACAGTTTGGCAAAGACGGAAGAGGCACCGATGTCGTCAACCATCACCGCGATGGCGGTCATCGTGGCACTGGCGACCTGGCATGTCTTCAATCGTCGTCATCCGGGTTGGCGGGCCAGCACCGATGGCCGGCTGAACATTTTCTGTGGTTATTTCCTGGTGTTGATCGCGTTCTACTGGCTCGTGACTGCTCCTACGGCGAGCGCCTGGGAGTGGGTGCTGGGCAACGCCTGGGCGCTGGCGGCGATGATCGCGTTCGTGTCCGGCTTCGGGGCGCTGCGTGGCGCTTCGGCTCGCTATCAGGAGCTGGCCCAGCTGATGGAAACGCTGGAGCCGGTGCAGGCGGGCCGTTACAGCT
>CAZLTV010000135.1:0-8540 GCA_964562545.1 uncultured Mycobacterium sp.
AGGCCTATCTGGTCGAGGACACCGTCGAGTATCCGGTCCAGGTCAACGGCAAGGTCCGCGGCCGGGTCACCGTTGCCGCCGACGCCGGCGCCGATGCGGTGGAGGCTGCCGCGTTGGCCGACGAGAAGGTGCTCGCGTTCGTCGACGGTAGGACCCCCAAGAAGGTCATCGTGGTGCCCGGTCGCCTGGTCAACGTCGTCCTGTGATTTCGGCGTGAGGGGTCGCGTTCTGCGCGACTGGTCACGCCGAAACCGCGGGGATCGGAACCGTCGAGGCCTCGCAGGCGTCCTAATCGAGTGTGATCGACGACTATCTGCGGCGGCATGACGGTGTCGTCACGTTGGCGCAGGCGCGGGCAGCCGGTCTGAGCAAGCACGCGGTGAGCAGACGGCTGCGGTCGGGGCAGTGGCGCCGCTGTTCTGCGGGCGTGTATTTCGCCGATGACCGTCCATTCACCGACGCCGCGCGGGTCAGGTCCGCGGTATGGGGATACGGCGAGCGCGCGGTGGCGAGCGGTTTCACCGCTGCGTGGTGGTACGGCCTGACGCGGTACCCGCCGGGGATCATCGACGTGACCGTACCCAGGGACAGCGACGGCCGGAAACGTTCGGGCATCCGGGTACGTCGCCGCGATCTCGCCGACCCCGACATCGACGAACTGCGCGGGTTGCGGCTCACGGCGTACCCGTTGACGGTGCTGGAAGCGGCCGTATGCCGTCGCGACGGGGCGAAGCTCATGGACGCCGCACTGCAGGGTGAAGTCGAGTTAGGTTCGTTGTGGCGAGCCCATCTTCGCAACAGCGGCCGGTACGGGTCTCCGGCGGCGCGGCAGCTGCTGCAGGGGGCCGCCGACGGTACCCGGTCGCATGCTGAGCGGCTGTTGCTGCGGATCGTCCGGTCCGCGGGCCTGACCGGCTGGCAGACGGACTATCCGGTGGCCGGGTATCGGATCGACCTGGCCTTCGTCGCCGCCATGGTCGCTGTCGAGATCGACGGATTCGCGTTCCACAGCGATCCGGACGCGTTTCACAAGGATCGTGTCCGGCAGAACCGGCTCGCGCTGCTGGGTTGGCAGGTGTTGAGGTTCACCTGGCTCGATCTCACCGAGTACCCGGAGCGTGTCGTCGCGACGCTGCGCGCGGCGATTTCGGCGTGACGGGTCGCGCTATCCGCGACTGGCTACGCCGAAATCACCGGGGGCGGACGATGAGCTCGTGGATGTGGGCGTCGCGGGGCGCGTTGATTGCATCGGCGGTCACCTTGGCGACCGTCTGCGGGCTCAGGAATTGCTCGGGGTTGTAGTCGCGGCCCTCGTAGGCGATGAGATCTTCCTGCATCACGGTGGCGATCCGGCCCGGGTGTACGGAGGTCACCCGCAGTGACGGTTCGTCGGCCCGCAGCGACCCGGCGAACGCGCGCAGCGCGAACTTGCTCGCCGAATACGACGCCAGGCCGGGCGACGGGTTGATTCCCGACCCGGAGTTGATGAACACCACATGCCCGTCGACTGCGCGCAGCGCGGGCAGCAGCTCGAGTGTGAGCGCGACTGCGCCGATGACGTTGACCGACATCGTCGCGCGCCATTCGTCGATTGTGCTTTCCGCGACCCGGGCCGGGTAGGCGACGCCGGCGTTGTGGATGAGCACGTCGAGTTCGACGATCGGTTCGACGGCTGAGGCCAGGGAGTCGGGATCGGCCAGGTCCATCGGCCAGGTGGTGGCGCCGAGGCGTTCGGCGACGGTGTCCAGGCGCGGTGACGGGCGCCCGGCCAGGAGCAGCGTGTGGGTGGGCGCCAGCGCGTCGGCGAGGGCGGCTCCCAGGCCGCCGGAGGCCCCGGTGATCATCGCGGTTGGCATCCTGGAACCCTACCGATCTGCACGCCGAGCGAACTCGTCGCATCATGAAGGGCGATGCCCCACGATCCCAGCTTCGCTCCCACGCAACTCGCAGCGCGCGCCGCCTACCTCCTGCGGGGCAATGACCTCGGCGTGATGACCACCGCGGCGCCTCTGCTCTATCCGCATATGTGGAGTTGGGATGCGGCGTTCGTGTCGATCGGGCTGGCGCCGTTGTCGGTCGAACGTGCGGTCGTCGAACTGGACACCCTGCTGTCGGCGCAGTGGCAGAACGGCATGATTCCGCACATCGTGTTCGCCAACGGTGTCGACGGATATTTCCCCGGCCCGGCCCGCTGGGCCTGCTCGGCGCTGGCGAACAACGCGCCTACTGCCCGGCATACGTCGGGAATCACTCAGCCGCCGGTGCATGCGATCGCGGTGCAGCGCATCCTCGACCATGCCCGCAGGCGCGGCCGGTCCACGCGGGCGGTCGCCGAGGCATTCCTCGATCGCCGCTGGGCGGACATGGTGCGCTGGCATCGGTGGCTGGCTGAGTGCCGCGACCTCAACGAGCATGGGCGGGTCACGCTGTATCACGGCTGGGAGTCCGGGATGGACAACTCGCCGCGGTGGGACAGCGCCTACGGGAACGTGCTGCCCGGCGAAGTGCCGGAGTATCAGCGCGAGGACAACAAGATCAACACCGATTCCACGCAGCGCCCCAGCGATCTGGAGTACGACCGCTACCTGTGGTTGCTCGAGGAGATGAAGGCTGCCCGCTATGACGACGAGTTGATGGCGAAGTCGGTCAGTTTCGCCGTCGAGGATGTGTTCGTCTCGGCAATCCTGTCGGTGGCCTGCCAGGTGCTGGCGGAGATCGGGGAGGACTACAAGCGTCCCAACGCCGACGTCAAAGATCTGTATTCGTGGGCAGAGCGGTTCCGGGCCGGAGTGGTCAAGACGGCCGATCAACGGACCGGTGCGGCAAGAGATTACGACGTGCGAGCCGACAGGTGGATTGCCACCGAGACGGTGGCGCAGTTCGCCCCGCTGTTGTGCGGAGGACTGTCGCACGATCAAGAGCGGACGTTGCTGCGGCTGCTGGAGGGCCCGCGGTTCTGCGGACACCCGGACCTCGCCTACGCGCTGATCCCGTCGACGTCGCCGGTGTCGCGGGACTTCCGTCCGCGCGAGTATTGGCGCGGACCGGTGTGGCCGGTGATGACGTGGCTGTTCTCCTGGTGCTTCGCCCGCCGCGGTTGGGCCGAGCGGGCCTCGATCCTGCGTCTCGAAGGTTTGCGGCAGGCCAGTGACGGCACGTTCGCCGAATACTATGAACCGTTCACCGGGGAGCCGCTGGGCAGCATGCAGCAGTCTTGGACTGCGGCGGCGGTGCTGGACTGGCTGGGTTGAGTTACTCGGCGATCCGCTCGAGCGGCGCCAAAGCCTTGGCCAACGCCTCGAGTTCGTCGCCGCTGAGCTTGCTCAACAGTGCGGCAAGGTGGGCCTGCCTGGAGGCCAGTGCCTCCTGATGCTGCGATAGACCTTCCGGGGTGATATCGACCAGTACTGCCCGTAGATCGGAGGGGTCGCGGGACCGTTTGACCAGTCCGAGCTTTTCGAGACGACGGATCGCCACCGTTGTGGTGGGCGTGCGGACCCGCTCGTGGGCGGCAAGTTCGGTCATCCGCATTGGCCCCTGATCGAACAAGGTGAGCAGAATCGAGAGCTGAGCCAGCGTGAGGTCACCGGATGTCGAAGTTCGGCCGGTGTGACGAAGAACGGAGAGCACCTTCGACAGCACGCGCTGCAGTTCCCCTGCCAGCTCGCTGACCTGTGCGTTTGCTTCCGCCATAATTCAGGCAGTCTAACCGGTGGTGAACTGTCGCAAACGGTTGTCGGCGGCTTTGGTGCCGGAATTTACGTTGATTTCTCGCAGTCGGCTGCTTCGGGGATACACGGCATGCGCGGTGCGTTCTTTCAGCTCGGTGGTGGTGCGGGTAGTACTTCGCGCCGGACCAGTTCCGTGAGCAGGATGCGGGCCATCACTTCGGCACGCTTGGCGCAGGCGTCCTTCGCCGCGTCGGTGTCGCCACCCTCGATGGCGCAGAACTCGGACTCATAGAACGGAAGCAGCTCGTCGCGGTGAGGGTGATAGCTCTCCCAGAATGCGCGCGGGATCATGGTCTGAGAGGAATCAATAATGGCCCGCAGCCGCGGCCCGGCGTATTCGGCGTTGACGATCTTGCGGAAGATCCGTGCCTGGGTGTCGAATTCCCCGGAGTCTCGCGCACCCCGCATGGCTGCCATGGTCTCGGCGAGAGCTGCGACGACTCCGGGTTCGGAGGCTTCGGCGGCGCGGGCCGAAGCCAGTCCGCTCAGTACCCCGTACAGTTCGTGATCCTCGCGCAGGGTCGCCTCGTCGAAGCGCCCGACGTAGGCGCCGCGGTGGTAGCGCGTCGAGACAATCCCGTCGTGCTCGAGCTGAACAACGGCTTCCTGCACCGGAACTCGACTCAGGCCGAGCTGATGGGCGATCTCGTTGCGGTCCAGTCGATCTCCGGACCGGAGTTTGCCGGTCAGGACCATGTCGACCACGTGCGCGACCACGAGGTCTTTTTCTTTGAGCCCGTACTTCTTTGGCATGGCGGCGACAGTGTCTCACGCCGCGCGCACCTGCCGTGCGGGTTCGGCGGTTCAGATGCCTTCGGCTCGCCGGCGGTCACGCCACCGGCAGAGCGCGTCGGCCACCGTGAGGTCGTAGTCGGGCCCGTTGACCCCGATCGTCAGCAACGTCACTCCCAGCGCTGCAAGCGACTCCGCCCCGGCCACCGCCTCGTCGGGGTTGTCTTCGGGAACCCCCGACGAGCGTTCGATGGTGCCCGGATCGCGGCCGATATCGGCGCAGTGCCGGTCGAGCACAGCAGCCTTGGCGGGGTAGGTCGACGAATCGGTGAAGCCGTGCCAGATATGGGCGTGCTCGGCGACCATCCGCAGGGTCTTTTTCTCACCCTGTCCGCCGATCAGAACTGGGATATCACGTGTGGGGGCGGGGTTGAGCTTCTTGAGTCGGGATTCGATACGCGGTAAAGCGGAGGCAAGGTCGGCGAGTCGGCTGCCGGCGGTTCCGAAGTCGTAGCCGTATTCGTCGTAATCCTTCTGCTTCCAACCGGATCCGATGCCGAGGATCAACCGGCCCTCGGAGATATGGTCGACGGTGCGCGCCATATCGGCGAGCAGCTCGGGGTTGCGGTAGGAGTTGCAGCTGACCAGTGCGCCGATTTCGACGCGTGAGGTCTGCTCGGCCCACGCGCCCAGCATGGTCCAGCACTCGTAGTGCGCGCCGTCGGGGTCACCGTAGAGCGGGAAGAAATGGTCCCAGTTGAAGATGACGTCAACACCCATGTCTTCGCAACGGCGCACGGCGTCGCGGATGTGGCTGTAGCGGGGGGAGTGCTGGGGCTGAAGCTGAACTCCGATGCGGATGGGGCGAGAAGAAGTCATGATTCCAACCTAGCCAGTGCAGCACCCCGAGACTGCGGTGAGATCGCGGATTTGTGCGAATGTGCGATCTCACCGCAGTCTGGACTGGCCTACACGCCGATCTGACCGTTGTTCTTCCACACCGCCACCACCGACGGCCTTGCGGTGCCGTTGCCGCCCTCAGGCCAGCGCGACTGCGGGTCGTCGATGCTGTTCTCGTCGTTCTCGCCGGGGTGCTGCACCGAGACGGTGACCAGGTCGTCGGTGACGATGGGTCCGCAGGTCTCGGCGCCGAGCGGCACGGTCAGGAACTGCTTGACCTCGCCGCGGTTGGGGCCGTCGAGAGCGACGGCGAACAGCCCGTCGTTGGAGCCTAAGGCGTTGCCGTCGGTGGAGATCCACAGGTTGCCGTGGCTGTCGAAGGCCAGGTTGTCTGGACACGAGATGGGGCTGACCTTCGACTTGTCGAAGCCGCCGAAGTAGGTGTCGGCAGCCTCGGGATCTCCGCACACCAGAAGCAGATCCCAAGTGAAGTCCGTGCCGGTGTGGTTGTCGGTGATCTCGAGGACTTGCCCGCTCTTGTTGTCGTTGCGCGGGTTGGCGGCATCGGGGCCCGCCTCGCCGGGTGCGCCGCGCTTGCTGTTGTTGGTCAGGGCCACATAGACCTTGCCGCTGATGGGGTTGGCCTCGAAGTCTTCGGGCCGATCCATCTTGGTGGCGCCGGCCTTGTCGGCGGCCATCCGGGTGAACACGGCGGCCTCCTGCGCGGTGATGCCGTCGACCAGCGAGTCGGCCTGTCCGTCGGGTCCGGTGCGCAGCAAGGGAAGCCAGGTTCCGGTTCCGGAGAACGAGCCGCTTGGTGGCAGGTTCCCGGAGCCGTCGATTTCGCTGGACGGGATGTCGCTGGACAGTTTGGCCACATACAGGGTCCCCTCGTCGAGGATCGTCATGTTGTGTGCCATCGCATCGGGGTCGGTTTCCCAGCCCGGCTGGATCTTCTTCGACGAGACGAACTTGTACATGTAGTCGAAGCGTTCGTCGTCGCCGGTGTAGGACACCACGGTGCCGTCGTCGGTGACGTAGATGTTGGCGCCTTCGTGCTTGAGGCGACCCATGGCGGAGTGCTTGATCGGGGTGGAGGCCGGGTCCCACGGGTTGAGCTCGACGACGTAGCCGAATCGGTTCGGCTCGTTGGGCGTTGCGACGAGGTCGAAGCGAGGATCGAAGGTTTCCCACTTGAGTTCGCTGGGCTCCAACGAGACCCCGTAGCGGTCCAGCCGGTCGGCTTGCACCGGACCCGGCGCCGGGGCGCCCTCGGCCGCGCCGAAGTAGTCCTGGAAATTCTCTTCACCGGAGAGCACCGTGCCCCACGGGGTGACGCCGCCGGCGCAGTTGCCGACCGTTCCTGCGATGGTGCGGCCGGTCGGATCCGCTGCCGTCATGACGAACTGGCTCCCGGCGGCGGGGCCTGTCAGCGTCATCGGTGAGTCGGAGGTAATGCGGCGGTTGTAGTCACCCATCACCGGCACCAGTCCCTGCGGCGTGCGCTCGACTTCGAGGACACCCATGCCCATCGCGGCGATCTCGACGTCGAACTGGTCGCGGGTGGGAGCATCAGGGTCATAGCCGGAGAACATGAACTGCGGTGTCACGTACTCGAAGTTGGTGACCAGCAGGTAGTGATTCCGGCTGCCGGGGATGGGCAGCAGCCCGGCGAAGTCGTTGTTGAAGCCGAACTGTCCTCGTTGCGCGTCGCCGGTTTGGTTGTTGACATCGAATGCCGGGGCGCCGGGCAGTACTGGATCACCCCAGCTGATGACGACGGCCTGTTCGTAGCCGTCGGCGACCACAACCGCATCTTCGCTGTTGGGTGCGACGGAGGTGAAGTTCATCCCCGGGGACGGCTCGGCGGGCGCGGGCGTCGGGGACGACGCCGGGGATGCAGCGGGTTGAGAGTCATTGGAGCAGGCCGCCAGCGCTGAACCTGCGCCGACCGCCAGCACGGCGACGCCGCTGGCTTGCAGGATGGAGCGCCGCGAGAGGGTTTTGACGATGTCGCCGAAATACTCGTTGTCGCTGCGGTTGGGGACCGGTTTCGAGCAGGCGTCGCCACACTTGTAGAGGCACGTGATGTGTTGTCGCTTCGACTTTCCGTCGTGGGTGACAAACAGGTTGAGCGGTACGAGCGCCATGGCGGTGCTGTTCCTTCCACGGTCGGCAAAACGGCCAGGGCTGAGGCCGGGACGCGCGGAAAATTACGGCAGCCGAACTAGCAGTAGGCAAGCAGAATGTGAACGCCCGATGACGCACATCGGTGCAGCGGAATTCCCTACAGCCAACTGCCAGGAGAAACTGCTCTGGTGTGTTTGCCACGCAGGAGCCGGGTCCGGCGTAGCCTATTGCCCGAGAGTCGACGGGGGGACCACAGGTATGGCGGGCACCAGCGAGAAGAATCCAGGAGATCGCTGGACTCCGCCTGTCGGTGATACGTCGAATTCGGCTGCTCGGTGTTGGCTACGGCTAGGGTTGGGATCTGCCGCTGTTGGTGCGGCATTGTTGGGCCCGTCGCTGTGGGGACCGCCGGTGGCGGCGGCTGATGCGGATGCCGGCGCGGGATCTTCGATGACGACTTCGGCGTCGGGATCGGGCTCGGGTTCCGCTGCCGATTCCGGGCAGACTGGCGGCACCGAGGGTTCCGGAGAGGATGCGGACCGTGGTGCCGTGGGATCGGAGGCAGATTCTGATTCTGACGGGCCGACCGCCGATTTCGATCCCGATGAGCCGGATGTCGACGAGTCAGACCTCGAATCCGATGCCGACGAATCAGAGGTCGACAGTGAGGGCGAAGAGTCAGGCCTCGACCCTGATGCCGCTGAGAGCGACGAGGACCCCGCCACCCTCGAGGACTCGGTTGCCCCTCGATACCGCGACGTTCTTGAGGACCCTGTTGCCCCTGACGATCCCGTCGCCCCCGAAGATCCGGATGCTCGGGAGGACCCGGTTGCCGATGTGAACCCTGTTCTCTACGAGGATTCCGCCGCCGGCGTGAGTTCGGGAGATTTCGGCTCGGCCGCAGATTCGGCACCCTCCGAGGATCAGCGCGATGGGGTGCAGGTCGATGGGTCGGCGGAGGCCTTGTCCGATGCGGTGTCCGATGCGGTGTTCGGTGCGTTGGCTGAGGCCGGTGGTCCATCCGCGTCTCCGCGTCCCGCGCAGCAG
>CAZLTV010000136.1:0-3454 GCA_964562545.1 uncultured Mycobacterium sp.
GACATCGGTCTGGCCGCGCAAGAGGGAAAGATCTCCATCTAGGCCGTTAACAACGGTGCCGCCCAGACCAGCTCCGGGCTCAGCTGCGACGACCAGAACGCGGCGTTGTGACCTCCCGCCGAAAACCCGCCCGCCGGCGGGTTGGCCAGTTGGGCGATGAACTGCTGGGTGGCCGAGTAGAACGGATCGTCGTATCCGCAGTCGATACGCAGTGGGATGCCGTCGAGCGCGGCCAAACCCCACACGCTGTTGGCGGCGTAGTCCTCGGCCCCGTCGAACGCGCCCGGTGCCGCCGCCCCCGGCGACGTCCACAGCGCCGGGCTGACCGCACAGATCGCCGCAGTGCGGCCCGCGCCCAACCGGGAACCCAGTAGCAGCGCACCGTAACCACCCATCGACCAGCCGAGGAAACCGACCCGCGAGGTGTCCAACCCCTGCGCGCCGAGCAGCGGGATGAACTCGTCGAGCACCATTGCCCCCGAATCGTCACCCGAGGCGCGCCGATGCCAATAGCCGTCGCCGCCGTCGACTGCGGCCAGCGCAAACGGCGGAACTCCGGCGGCCACTGCATCGGCGAGGAACTGCTCGGCGCCCATCGACATCACGGTTTGGGCATCCGAGCCCTTGCCGTGCAGCAGTATCACCGGACGCAACGGTTCGGTCTGCCCGGGTGGGCGCGCGATGATCCAGCTGGTTATCGCGCCGCCGCGGGCCGCCGAGGCGAAGGTGCCACCCTGATATGTCGCAGCCGCGGCAGGAGGTGCCAGCGGGGTCAGCGGTGCCGCTGAGGTCGTTGCTGCACCGAGTGCGGCGCCCGTCGAATAAGCGCCCACAGCGGCGATGCCCGTACGCAGACCGAGTCGCAGTGCGGCGCGCCGGTTGATGGCAGACATGTGGCACATCATGCCATTGCCGCTGGCCTGAAGATTGCCAGCCGTTTGGCCGAAAGCACGATGCTTAAACCCCGGGACTGGCAGCATGCAAGGGGTGACGGCAGCGGTCACTCCCAAGGGAGAACGGCGGCGGTGTGCGCTGGTCAGCGCGGCCGCCGATCTTCTCTGTGAAGGCGGCTTCGACGCGGTTCGCCA
Organism: uncultured Mycobacterium sp.; assembly: GCA_964562545.1. GTDB lineage: Bacteria > Actinomycetota > Actinomycetes > Mycobacteriales > Mycobacteriaceae > Mycobacterium. The sequence goes on from CAZLTV010000136.1 coordinate 1,089, forward strand.
CCGAGCCGTCGCGCGTCGAGCCGGGCTGCCACTGGCGTCGACGACCTACTATTTTTCTTCGCTGGAGGATTTGATAGCCAAGGCCGTCGAGTACGTCGGAATCAAGGAAAGCCAACAACTGCACGAGCGGGTGGCCGCACTGCCGAGGCGCCGCCGCGGTGCCGAGGCGATCGCCGATATCTTGGTCGACCTGTTGGTCGGAGACGGCCCCGAACGCGTCAGCGAACCCCTGATCTCGCGTTACGAACGCATCATCGCCTGTGCCCGGCAACCCGGCCTGCGCACCATCCAGCGTGGCATTCTCCAACAGCGCACCGACTGTGTCGTCGAAATCATCGAACGCTCCGGCCGGGCGGTGCGCGCCGAACTGGTCACCGCGCTGGTGTGCGCAGTCGACGGCGCGGTGGTCGCCGCCCTCGTCGGCGACGGCGACGGACCCAGGGCGACGGCCAGGGCGACGCTGATCGACGTCATCGACGTGATGGCGCCGTTCGACTGAACCGGCGCCCCTATGCCCCTATGCCTCGGGCCCCTATGCCTCGGTGTGCTCCGGTGTGCATTGCCGCAGCCCAGCCGGTCGACTCGGCAAGACTAGATACCCTCGCTCGGAGTGCCGTTTACCAGTCGCGCAAACCTGTTGTCCAGCAGCTTCGTTCGATGCTCATTGCCCTCCAGGTCAATGTAGCGGGATCCGAACACCGCCAAGAGCGCATCGTCGAGTCGGCGCACCGCGCCGGCCGGGAAGCGATAACCCATCTTCGTGTTGACCGCGCCGGTGTCGACACCGCTCAACACGGCCTCCAGCCCGTCGACGGAATCGATACCCAGCTCCAACAGCAGCCCGGCAATCCACGCGTAATGCTCGGTGCGTGACCACCCCGCATCCGGGAACCGATTGCCCAGATACGTCGCCAGCACCGGCGTCGGAATCCTCGGGTCGGACGTCTCGAGCGGTACGCGCTCCGACGGCGCGGCAGAACGCAGCCGTTCCCGGATCGCCGAAAACTCCCGGTCGGCCAGTTCCAGCAGCCCCGCGGCCAGCGTGAACCTCCGGTCCAGGTCCGGTGCGTCCTCCTCCGGGATCGAACCCTTGTACCGAATCTCGTGTTCGAACTCGGCCCACGCGTGTTGCAGAATCGTGCGGACCTGCACAGACGCGGGTTGCTGTTCGCCCTCGACGGCAACTAGCAGGTGCCTGCTCGCATAGCCCCAGCGGCCCTCACTGGCGGTCTCGACGCCCATGTCCCGGTCGTCGAGCAGCCGCATCTCCTCGCCGAGCAGGTTGGCGACCGCGGCCACATCGTCGCGAAGGTAAGTGATCACCCGCAGCCCCACCTGGTCGGTGATCTCCGACAGCGGGTCGGTGTAGAGCCGGCGTCCGTCGATGTGGCGGTCGGCCTTCGCCGCGAACGAGGCCACCGTCTTGGTGCGTGCAGTGACGCTCAGATAGTTGATCCCGGCATCATCGAGCAGCCCCTTTACCGCCGAAAGATAACGTTCAGTGGACTGCACCAACTGTGGCCGACGCTCGGCGAACGTCGCGATCGCATCATGCACCGCACCAGGAGTCTGCTCCGGCGGGGCAGGCTCCAGATCCGACGGCAACGTCGGCGTGACGATACAGCCGGTGTCGGTGTCGCCGTAGAACGTGACGTTGCCAGGTCGTCGTGTGGCGTACAGCGCCACATATGCACACAGAACCGCGTCAACCGGATCCTCGACGCGACGTAATTCGCTTTTGCGTTCGGCTTTTTCAGCTAAGGCGCGCAACTGAGCCCAGTCGTCGCAGTCGGCGACCCGCAGCGGCGGCTCGGCGCCGCCGAGCGCCTCGATGTGCTCCATCAACCGCAACATCTCTGCGCGCAACTGCGCGACACCACGGCCGGGTTTGGCCTTGTACTTCAGTGTGCGCCCCAGCCGGAACAACGCCACCGCCGCCGAATGCGGGTACACCTCCAGCCCGCGGCGCGGACCAGTCGAATGCGGGTCGATGTCGAGGGCCAGTTCGGCTGCGAGTCGCCCGGCCCGCGTCCCGTCGGCGAACTCGGGCTTGCCCGTGTTGGACGGATGCGCCCCAGCCTGGAACCGGGCGAAGTCGGCGTTGAGCGCCCGCTCGCCCGGACGCTGCCCCGTTGGGTTGGTGACAACGATCGGGGCGTCGAAGGCAACCACGCAGTCGCCTGCAACGAAGGGACCGATCGCGGCCCGGATGCTCGCGTCGTCGCTGGCCGCGGCGGCCGACACCAGGCGGCCGGTGTCGTCGACGACAGCCACCCCGGTGGGCTTGCGCTGGCCCCACGCGAGGTCGAGCCCGACAAAGAACATGCGCCCTACTGTGCCCCATTGCCGGCCTGCCGGCGTGCCCC
>CAZLTV010000136.1:3554-8508 GCA_964562545.1 uncultured Mycobacterium sp.
GCCGGCGTGCCCCATTGCCGGCCTGCCGGCGTGCACCGTCGCCGGCACGCGGCCGGCACTCGTAAGCTGTTGGTCCGTGAGCATTCCGAATGTGTTGGCCAACCGCTACGCCAGCGACGAAATGGTCGCGATCTGGTCTCCGCAGGCCAAGATCGTCGCCGAGCGCAAGTTGTGGCTGGCGGTGCTGCGCGCCCAGGCCGAACTGGGCGTGCCGGTCCCTGATTCGGTCATCGCCGACTACGAACGGGTGCTCGACAATGTCGACCTCGATTCGATCGCCGCCCGCGAGCGAGTGCTGCGCCACGACGTGAAAGCCCGCATCGAGGAGTTCAACGCACTCGCCGGTCACGAGCACGTCCACAAGGGCATGACCAGCCGCGACCTCACCGAGAACGTCGAACAGATGCAGATCCGGCGGTCGCTGGAGCTGGTGTTCTCCCACGGTGTCGCGGTCGTGGCGCGACTGGCCGAGCGCGCCGCGCTCTACCGCGAGCTGGTGATGGCCGGTCGCAGCCACAACGTCGCCGCGCAGGCCACAACCCTCGGCAAGCGATTCGCCTCGGCGGCCCAAGAGATGCTGGTCGCGCTCCAACGTGTCCGCGAGCTCATCGACCGCTACCCGCTGCGCGGTATCAAGGGCCCCATGGGCACCGCTCAGGACATGCTGGATCTGTTCGACGGCGACACCGAACGTCTCGCACAGCTGGAGGCGCGAGTCGCAGGTTTTCTGGGTTTCACGGAAATCCTGACCAGCGTCGGGCAGATATACCCGCGCTCGCTGGACCACGACGTGGTCTCCGCACTCGTGCAACTGGGTGCCGGGCCGTCGTCGCTGGCGCACACCATCCGGCTGATGGCCGGCCACGAACTGGTCACCGAAGGCTTCGCACCCGGCCAAGTCGGCTCCTCGGCGATGCCGCACAAGATGAACACTCGCAGCTGCGAACGGGTCAACGGACTGCAGGTCGTGCTGCGCGGCTACTCCTCGATGGCGGCCGAGTTGGCCGGCGCGCAGTGGAACGAGGGTGATGTGTTCTGCTCGGTGGTGCGGCGGGTGGCGCTGCCCGACGCGTTCTTCGCACTCGACGGGCAGACCGAGACGTTCCTGACCGTGCTCGACGAATTCGGTGCCTACCCCGCCGTGATCCAGCGTGAATTGGACCGCTACCTGCCGTTCCTGGCCACCACCCGAATCCTCATTGCCGCGGTGCGGGCCGGCGTCGGCAGGGAGACAGCCCACGAGGTCATTAAGGAGCACGCGGTGGCGGTGGCGCTGGCGATGCGCGAACACGGAGCCGAACCAGATCTTCTCGACCGGCTCGCCGCCGACCCACGACTGCCGCTGGACCGCGCCGCACTCGACGGCGCGCTAGCCGACAAGCAGGTGTTCACCGGTGCGGCCGGCGATCAGGTCGACAGGGTGGTCGCCGCCGTCGATGACTTGGTCGGTCGTTATCCCGAAGCCGCGAAGTACACCTCGGGCGCCATCCTGTGACCGAGGCCCGGGTCGAGCGATCCGGGACGCCTTCACCGCCGGTATCCGGCGTGCCCCATTCGCCGAACCTGACCGCATCAGTCTGTCGAAAATCCCTTCCGCGCAGGGATCTTGGCTGCCGAGCGGGCTACTGAGCGGGTCGCGGGGACGCCGCGGCCGTGTCGGGGCCGTGGACCGCTTTGACGCGGATACCGGCCGCACGTAGCTCGAGGGCGGCCAGCCCGCGGATCGCGATCGGATCCTGATACCGCCACGCCCCGACCGGGTCGCTGCTGACCGCGGCCAGCTTGGGCAGCGGGCGGTTGGCCAATGCCCGCAATGCGAGCAGCTGCTCACCGGCCGCAGTCGAAGCCAGCGTCACCGCAGTCCACTTACGCCGGAAGAACCGCAGCCGCAAATACAGCCAAGGCATCATCAGCGCCATAATCGGCGGCGCCGCCACGGCGAGCGCGAGCAGCCACGCCAGCCAGGCGGCCGTCGAACCGAGGCTCTGGCCCGCACCGGCGATCTCCTCGGCGGCATCGGCGGCCGCGGTCAGCGGACCGGCCAGCCCGTAACCGATCAGCGGAATGCCGTAGGAACTCTGGCCCGCCGAATCGAGGCCGCCGGCGATTCCGCTGGCGCCGTCTTCGACCTGATAGCCGAAATCGGCAAGGATCGACACCGCCGAGTGCACCGCCACACCGACGAAAATCCAGATGGTCGTCCAGATGATCACCACGGCGTCACTGATCAGTTGCCACATCAACCGTGCGGGCGTCGTGGCGTAGGGCACCCATCGTGAACTCATGTGATCGATCACAGCACACGGAGGCGCTACAGCCGACCGTTAGGCTGACCCGATGCGTCCCGCGTTGTCCGACTATCAGCATCTGGCCAGCGGCAAGGTCCGAGAGCTTTATCGCATCGACGACGGTCACCTGTTGTTCGTCGCCAGCGACCGGATCTCGGCCTACGACTACATCCTGGACTCCCAGATCCCCGACAAAGGCCGAATCCTGACGGCCATGAGCGTGTTCTTCTTCGATCTGGTGCCCGCCCCCAACCATCTGGCCGGCCCACCCGACGATCCGCGCATCCCGGCGGAGGTTCTGGGCCGTGCACTGGTCGTCGAACAACTCGAGATGCTCCCGGTGGAGGCGGTGGCCCGTGGCTACCTGACCGGTTCCGGGCTACTCGACTACCAAAAGACCGGCACGCTGTGCGGGATCACCCTTCCACCCGGCCTGACCGAGGCCAGCCGGTTCACCGAGCCCCTGTTCACCCCGGCCAGCAAGGCCGAGTTCGGGGAGCACGACGAAAACATCACCTTCGACGACGTGGTCGCGCTGATCGGCGCCCACCGTGCCGAACAGCTGCGCGACCGCACCTTGCAGATCTACGCGCGGGGCGCCGACCACGCCCTGACCAAGGGCATCATCGTGGCCGACACCAAGTTCGAATTCGGGGTCGACACACACGGCGAGCTCAAGCTGGCGGACGAGGTCTTCACCCCGGACTCGTCGCGGTATTGGCCGGCCGACGGCTACACCGAGGGCAAGGTCCAGCAGAGTTACGACAAACAGTTCGTGCGAAACTGGCTCACCGGACCGGAATCGGGCTGGGATCGAAACGGCGACCAACCCCCACCACCGCTGCCGGCGCACATCATCGAAGCCACCCGTGCCCGCTACATTGAGGCCTACGAACGCATTTCGGGTCTGCGGTTCGACGACTGGATCGGAGCTAACGCGTGAAGCCGCCCATCGCCAAACGGGTCGACACCTATCGTGAACACCACGGGGACGTGTTCGTCGACCCCTACGAGTGGCTTCGCGACAAGTCCGACCAAGAGGTCATCGACTACCTCGCCGCCGAGAACGACTACACCGAACACGCCACCGCCGACTTAGCGCCGCTGCGGCAGTCGATCTTCGATGAGATCAAAGCACGCACCAAGGAAACCGACCTTTCGGTGCCCACCCGGCGCGGCCAGTGGTGGTACTACGGGCGCAGCTTCCAAGGCAAACAATATGGTGTGCAGTGCCGTTGCCCGGTCAACGATCCGGATGACTGGACACCGCCACAGTTCGACGAGTCCACCGAGATTCCGGGTGAACAGGTGTTGCTCGATGAGAACGTCGAGGCGCAGGACCACGAGTTCTTCTCCCTCGGCGCGGCTACCGTCAGCGTCGACGGCAACATCCTGGCCTACTCGGTCGACGTGTTGGGCGACGAACGCTATACGTTGCGGTTCAAAGACCTGCGCACCGACCAGCGCTACCCCGACGAGATCGCCGGGATCGGCGCTGGGGCGACATGGGCCGCCGACAACAACACCATCTACTACGTCACGGTCGACGACGCGTGGCGCCCCGACACGGTGTGGCGTCATCGCCTCGGGTCCGCACATCCCGACGAGCGGGTGTATTACGAACCCGACGAACGGTTCTGGGTCGCCGTCGGGCGCACCCGGAGCAACGCCTACATCGTCATCGCCGCGGGCAGCGCTGTCACCTCGGAGATGCGCTACGCCGATGCTGCCAACCCCGACGCCGATTTCCAGTCGGTATGGCCGCGTCGCGACGGTATCGAGTACTCCATCGAGCACGCCGTCGTCGCCGGCGAAGACCGGTTCCTGATCCTGCACAACGACGGCGCGGAGAACTTCACCCTCGTCGATGCGCCGGTCGGCAACCCGACCGAAACCCGCACCCTGATCGCACACCGCGCGGATGTACGCCTGGACTCGGTCGACGCGTTCGACAGCCATCTCGTGCTCAGCTACCGCGCCAGTGCGTTACCGCGGGTACAGCTGTGGCCACTGACCGGCACCGGCTATGGCGAACCCACCGACATCAGCTTCGATTCCGAGCTCATGTCGGTCGGGCTGTCGGCCAACCCGAATTGGAGCGCGCCCAAACTGCGCATCGGCGCAACCTCGTTCGTCACGCCGGTGCGCATCTACGATCTGGATTTGGCTACCGGTGAGCGGACCCTGCTACGCGAACAGCCGGTACTGGGCGACTACCGCCCGCAAGACTATGTCGAGCGCCGGGATTGGGCGGTGGCGCCCGACGGTGCACGCGTGCCGATCTCGATCGTGCACCGGGTGGGTCTGCAGTATCCGGCTCCCGTGCTGCTCTACGGCTACGGCGCCTACGAGTCCTGTGAAGACCCCAGATTCTCCATTGCCAGGCTCTCGCTACTCGACCGCGGCATGGTGTTCGCGGTCGCCCATGTTCGCGGCGGAGGCGAACTCGGCCGTCCGTGGTACGAGCACGGCAAACTGCTCGAGAAGCGCAACACGTTCACCGACTTCATCGCGGTGGCAAGTCATCTCGTGGGAACCGACGTCACCCGGGCGCAGAACATGGTGGCCTACGGCGGCAGCGCCGGCGGACTGCTTATGGGTGCGGTGGCCAACATGGCACCCGACCTGTTCGCCGGAATCCTGGCCACAGTGCCCTTCGTGGACCC
>CAZLTV010000137.1:0-6761 GCA_964562545.1 uncultured Mycobacterium sp.
CTGTTCCTGCTCAGCGAGGCCGTCCTGCTCTACTTTCCGGCCGACGAGGTGCACGCAGTGCTGCGCCAACTCGCCGGCGCCTTCCCGGGCGCCAGCCTGGCCTTTGACACCGGCGGCAAGGTCATGTTGGGCAGCCAGGACCGCAACCCCGTGTTCCGCGCCGTGTCGGCCCGGATGAAGTGGACCTGCGAGGACCCGGCCTCGCTCGAAAGCTGCGGCCTTCGGCTGCTGGAATCGCGCACCTTCGCCACACCACAGCGCACCGTCGCCAGGAACTGGCCCGCGCGTTACCGATACGGCCTCAGAGCACTGCGATGGGCACCGCCGGTCAGGACCTACAAGCTGAACTTGTTCGAAACCACCGGATGAATGTCGCGACGTCAGTGCGCGAAATGCGCCTCATCGGCGAATCCACCAATGCCGACCGATTCCAGCTTGTCCAGCACCTTGACCATGTCGTCGCGCAAGGCGCGGGCCAGGTTCGCCGAGAAACCCTCCCGGACCACCACCCGCAGCACGGCAACGTCGGTGGCGTTGTCGGGCATCGTGTAGGCCGGCACCTGCCACCCAAAGCTGCGCAGCAGCGCCGACACGTCAAAGACTGTGAAATCCTTGCCTTCGACCAGCTTGAATGCCACCACCGGAATCTGCGACCCGTCGGAGATCACCTCAAACACCGACATCGCGTCCAGCTCGCGCGCCAGCCACTGCGCGGTTTCTGACAGCGTGCGCATCACCTGGGTGTAGCCATCGCGCCCGAGCCGCAGAAAGTTGTAGTACTGGCCGACCACTTGGTTGCCGGGCCGGGAGAAGTTCAGCGTGAACGTGGGCATGTCGCCGCCCAGATAGTTGACCCGAAACACCAGCTCCTCGGGCAGATGCTCGGCGTTGCGCCAGACGACGAAGCCGATGCCCGGATAGGTCAGCCCGTATTTGTGTCCGCTGACGTTGATCGACGCGACCCGCGGTAACCGGAAATCCCACACCACGTCGGGATGCAGGAAAGGCACCACAAAACCGCCGCTGGCGGCGTCGACGTGCACCGGCACATCCACTCCGCCGCCGGCGGCGAGCTTGTCCAGGGCCGCACAGATCTCACCGACCGGTTCGAGCTCACCGGTGAACGTCGTACCCATGATCGCCACGACGCCGATGGTGTCCTCGTCGACCGCGTCAACAACCTGCTCGGGCGTGATGACGTAGCGGCCCTCTTCCATGGGTAGGTAGCGCGCCTCGACGTCGAAGTAACGGCAGAACTTCTCCCACACGACCTGCACGTTGGAGCCCATGACCAGGTTGGGCGTGCGGTTCTTCCAGCCGTCACCCTGCTTCTGGCGCCAGCGCCACTTCATCGCCAGACCGGCCAGCATCACCGCCTCGCTGGAACCGACCGTGGACACCCCCGTCGCGCTGGAGGGGTCATCATCGCGCAGATCCTCGGCGTGAAACAGATCGGCAACCATGCACACACAGCGCTGTTCGATCGCCGCGGTGACCGGATACTCGTCTTTGTCGATCATGTTCTTGTCGAACGTCTCCGACATCAGCTGTCCGGCTTCGGCGTCCATCCAGGTGGTGACGAACGTCGCGAGGTTGAGGCGGGAGCTGCCGTCGAGCATCAACTCGTCGTGAATGAACAGGTAGGCCGTCTCGGGCTCGAGCGACTCGTCGGGCAGGCGCAATGCGGGCAGCGGCGAGGTGGACAACCGACCTGTGTAGGCGGGTGTCAGCGAGGAATGGCGGGAGACGTTGGGCATGGTCTCCTTTCTAGAGGATGTGGCCCAGCGCCGCGCGAAGACAGGCCAGGATTCGCGATGCCGATGTCGGAACCGGTGCGGGGCCCGGGTCACGTGCCGACACCTCGGCAGCACGGGCATGCACGAACGCTGCCGCCGCCGCGGCCTCCCCCGGCGGCAGACCCGACGCCAGGAGGGCACCGATGACCCCGGACAGCACATCACCCGAGCCTGCGGTGGCCGCCCATGAACTGCCGGCAACGTTGAGGTACACCGACCCGGATCCGGGTTCGGCGATCACGGTGACGTTGCCCTTCAACAGCACGGTCGCACCCAACCGGTCGGCCAGCCTGCGCGTGTCGGCGATGCGATCCTCCCCTGGCGGTGCGCCGGCCAGCCGGGCGAATTCGCCGGCGTGCGGGGTCACGACCGTGGGAGCCTGCCGATCGACGACCAGTTCGGGGTGAGAGGCAAGGATCGTCAACGCGTCGGCGTCGACGATCACCGGAAGCTCGGTGTCCAGCGCGAAACACAGCGCCGCCACTGCCGTCTCGTCGGTGCCCAGGCCCGGGCCCACCACCCAGGCCTGCACCCGGCCTGCCGTTGCATGACTGGGCGTGGCGATCACCTCGGGCCAATGCGAAACCACCTCTGCCGCGGCGCTTCCCGCGTAGCGCACCATGCCCGAATGGGCGGCCACCGCGGCGCCGCTACACAAGATGGCCGCACCGGGATAGGTCGACGAGCCCGCCATCACCCCGGTAACGCCCTGGGTGTACTTGTCGTCAGCGCGTCCGGGCACCGGCCAGCGGGCGGCCACGTCGGCGGCGTCGAAACCAACGACGCTCGACGTCGGTAGGTCCAGTCCGATGTCGACCAGTTCGACGCGACCGCAGGCGCCGAACGCGTGCACCGGCTTGAGCCCGCCGAAGGTGACGGTCAACGCGGGCTTGACGTGCGGGCCGCCGGCGACACCGGTATGCACGTCGACCCCGCTGGGCAGGTCGACGGCGACGACGGGAACTCCAGCCTGCTCGACGGCGGCGAACACCTCGGCGGCATTCGGGCGCAGCGGACCCGAGCCGGAGATGCCGACCACCCCGTCGATCACCAGATCAGTTGCCGCCGGAAGTGTCTCGACGATACGGCCACCAGCGCGCAGGAATGCGGTCAATGCTTTGGGGTGCGCCTTGGCCGGGTTGAGCAGGATCGCGGCAGCGCCCGCGCCGCGGCGACGCAGAAACGTTGCCGCCCACAACGCGTCGCCGCCGTTGTCGCCGGAGCCGACCACCGCGCAGACGGTGCGTCCGGCCACTGGCCCGAACTCTCGGATGATAGCGGTGGCTAGGCCGAACGCGGCCCGGCGCATCAGGAAACCATCGGGCAGCGACGCCAGCAGCGGCGCCTCGGCGTCGCGGATCTGCTGGGCGGTGAAATAGGACCGCATAGATACACGCTACGCGGCGGCGTCGACACCGGAACCGAGTGCCGCGCGGACGAAACCTTCGTCCGCTTCGCCCCGGCGGCGTCATGCATGTCACCGCGCCGCCGTCCGCTGGAAACTGGTGCTGTACCAGCAGCCGGCTAAGTCGCTGGTCCGCTATTCCACGGTGACGGACTTGGCGAGGTTGCGCGGCTTGTCGACGTCGTAGCCGCGCGCCTGGGCTACCCCGGCAGCGAACATCTGCATCGGGATCGTCGACAGCAGCGGCTGAAAAAGTCTTGGCACCGCGGGGATTTCGATCAGGTGATCGGCGTAGGGCCGCACGGTGTCATCACCCTCTTCGGCGATGACGATCGTGATCGCGCCGCGCGCCTGGATCTCTCTGATGTTCGACAGCAGCTTGGCGTGCAACATTGCGGCGTTCTTCGGCGACGGCATGACCACGATGACGGGCAAATCGTCCTCGATCAGCGCAATAGGGCCGTGCTTGAGCTCGCCGGCGGCGAAGCCCTCGGCGTGCATGTAGGCCAGTTCCTTGAGCTTGAGCGCGCCCTCGAGCGCCACCGGAAACCCGACGTGGCGCCCCAAAAACAGCACCGTCTGCGACTGAGCGAACTGATGCGCCAGCCCCATGACCGAATCAACGGAACCCAGAACCCGCTCGATCATTTCAGGCATGGCTTCCAGGTCGCGGTACTCGCGGGCCACCTCGTCGGGATACTTGGTGCCGCGTGCCTGGGCAAGCTTCAGTCCGACAAGGTAATTCGCGGCGATCTGCGCCAGGAACGTCTTTGTCGAGGCGACGCCGACCTCCGGTCCGGCGCGGGTATAGAGCACCGCGTCGCATTCTCTGGGAATCTGGCTGCCGTTGGTGTTGCAGATCGCGAGCACCCTGGCCTTCTGCTCTTTGGCGTGGCGCACGGCCTCCAACGTGTCGGCGGTCTCCCCCGACTGCGAGATCGCCACCACCAGGGTGTTCCTGTCCAGAACCGGGTCCCGGTAACGGAATTCACTGGCCAGCTCGACTTCGACGGGCAGCCGCGTCCAGTGTTCGATCGCGTATTTGGCCAGCATCCCCGAGTGGTAGGCGGTGCCGCAGGCCACGACGAAAACCTTGTCGATCTCGCGCAGCTCCTGGTCGGAGAGGCGCTGTTCGTCGAGCACGATCCGGTTGTCCACGAAATGCCCCAGCAGCGTGTCCGACACCGCGTCGGGCTGCTCGGCGATCTCCTTGAGCATGAAGTACTCGTAGCCGCCCTTCTCGGCGGCCGAGGTGTCCCAGTCGATATGGAAGGTGCGGTAATCCTTCGAAGGATCTGCGGATCGGCCGTCGAAATCGGTGATCCGGTAACCGTCTGCAGTGACAACGACCGCCTGGTCCTGTCCGAGCTCGACAGCCTCACGGGTGTGTTCGATGAAGGCCGCGACGTCGGACCCGACGAACATCTCTCCGTCTCCGACGCCGAGCACCAGCGGGGTGGATCGCCGGGCGGCGACGATCGTGCCCGGCACGTCAGCGTGGGCGAACACCAAGGTGAAATGGCCCTCGAGGCGGCGCAGCACCGCCAGCACCGCGGCGCCGAAGTCGCCGGCGTGGGGTCCGTAGGCGAATTCGCGCGCGACCAGGTGCACCGTCACCTCGGTGTCGGTGTCGCTGGCGAACTCGACGCCGGCGGTTTCCAGCTCGGCGCGCAACGCCACGTAGTTCTCGATGATGCCGTTGTGCACGACGGCGACCTTGCCGGTGGCGTCACAGTGTGGGTGAGCGTTGCGGTCGGTGGGCCGACCATGGGTCGCCCACCGGGTGTGTCCGAGCCCCGTGGTTCCACAGGCGCCGTTGATGCCGACGGCGACCAGCTCTGCCTCCAGGTTGGCAAGGCGACCCGCCTTGCGACTGACGGTGAGCCCGCCGCGACCGTCGAGGAGCGCGACGCCTGCCGAGTCGTAGCCTCGGTACTCCATGCGGCGCAGCGCGTCGACGACGATATCGCAGGCAGGACGTTGCCCCACGTAGCCGACGATTCCGCACATAGCCATCCAGGGTACGGCAGACGCGACCGACACCCTGGTGGGCTACGGTCGTTGGGTGGCGAGTACCAAGAAGCTCTATGCCGCGTTGACCAGGCGCGGCCCACATCGCGTGATGCGGGGTGACCTGGCTTTTGCCGGCCTTCCAGGGGTGGTCTACACACCGGCCGCGGGTAAGAGCCTGCCCGGCGTTGCGTTCGCTCACGATTGGGTCACATCGGCACACCGCTATCACGGGACACTCGAGCACCTGGCGTCCTGGGGCATCGTCGCCGCGGGGGTGGACACCGAGACTGGCCTGGTGCCGTCGGTACTGAACCTGTCCTATGACCTGGGTACTGCACTGGATGTCATCGCCGGGGTGCGGTTGGGTACCGGCGACATCAGCGTGCATCCGAATAAGCTCGGGCTCGCCGGGCATGGGTTCGGCGCCTCGGCAGCCGTGTTCGCCGCGGCAGGGATGCCGTCCAAGCCGAAGGCCGTCTTTGCGGCCTACCCGGCGGTGACCAGCCCGCCGGCCGAGCAACCCGCGAGATCCCTGTCGGTCCCGGGCTTGATCTTGACCGCGCCCGGTGAATCGATGACGCTGCGTTCGAACGCCGTCGAGGTGGCCCGGGCATGGAAGGGCGCCACACTGCGCGCCACCTCTAAGGCCAATTCCGGTGGCCTGGTCGAGGGCCGTCGACTGGGTCGCGTGGTCGGGCTTCCCGGCGCCGACAGGGGATCTCAGAAGGCCGTCCGAGCCTTGATGACGGGCTATCTGCTGCACATGTTGACCGGCGACAAGCAGTATCGGGATTTCGCCGACGCCGAGGCCGCGCTGCCCCACGCTCCGGTGCTGGATCCGTTCGCTGACGATCCGGTCACACTCGAGAACAAGGTCGTCGCGCTGCTCAAGACCTAGCCCAGCCAGGACCAACCAACTGGTTGGGTGTATACCTGGTCCATGCGGACAGGCATCTTTCTGAACTACGCGGGCGGTTTCCTCGAAGCCGTCGACCAGGTTGTCGAGCTGGAGAAGGTCGGGGTCGACATCGCCCTGGTCGCCGAGGCCTATTCCTACGACGCCGTCAGCCAGCTGGGGTTTCTGGCGGCGAGAACCTCGCGGATCGAGCTCGGCACCGGCGTAGTGCCGATCTACACCCGCACCCCCGCACTGATGGCCATGACGGCCGCCGGAATGGACTACGTCTCCGGCGGCCGGTTCCGGCTCGGGCTGGGCACCTCGGGGCCGCAGGTGATCGAGGGGTTCCACGGTGTCCCGTTCGACGCCCCGATCGGGCGCACCCGCGAGGTCGTCGAGATCTGCCGCAAGGTGTGGCGCCGCGAACGGGTCAGTTACGACGGCAAGTACTACCAGCTGCCGCTGCCCGCAGAGAAGGGCACCGGGCTGGGAAAGCCGCTGAAACTGATCAACCATCCAGTGCGCGAACAGATCCCCATCACCATCGCCGCCCTGGGGCCCAAGAATGTCGAGCTGACCGCCGAGATCGCCGAAAGCTGGCAGCCGGTGTTCTTCTATCCCGAACGCGCCGACGACGTCTGGGGCGAGG
>CAZLTV010000137.1:6861-8345 GCA_964562545.1 uncultured Mycobacterium sp.
GCCGTCGACGAGGACGACGAGCGCGGGCGCTGGGCGTTCGATCCGTGGGATGCGACGGCGGCCCGGGTGGGCGCAGCGTCGAATATTGGCCACCGACGCGCCTCGGGTCAGATGCATCAGGCGGTGGCCTTGCGCGACCGGTTTCCCCGGTTGGCAGCATTGCTGTGCCGCGGTGACATTGACGCCCGGCTGGTCTCCCAGATCACCTGGCGCACCAACCTGATCGACAGCGACGAGTTGATCGCGACGATCGACAGGCAGTTGTCCTCTGCCGCAGCACGATTCGGGCCGCTGTCACAAGCAAGGCTGCAACAAGCCCCGACGGCACCGCGATGTGGACCGCTCCCGACGGACGCACCTACCCGACCCGACCCGGCAGCCGGCTGTTTTCCCAACCTGGAACACCGCCACCGCGGACCTATCCCCGCCTACAGCGCCACCCCCACCATGCACGGATCGGACGACGATGATGCCCCGGCGGAGACGCACCCGCACCGCCGACAGCGCCGCACGCATCCAGACCGAACGCGCATTCAACCGCGAGCGTCGATCCCCGCGGTGAGGATCGCCGCGAGTTCGCGGTAGGCGTCAGCGTCGTCGAGCCCGGTGTTCTCCCGCACCGTGCGCTGCTGGATGCGCACCATGACGGTGGCCACAAGGTCGGCGGCGAAGGCGGCGTGCACGTCACGGAACTCCCCGGCGGCCACGCCGTCGGCAATCAATTCCCGCACCCGGCGCGCGGCGATGCGGGTGTTCTTCTCGTACACCGCGCGCGCCGGGGCGAACGCGTCGAGATCGGCCATGAATCGGTCCGATGCCGGGTCGAGCGCCGAACCCACCGCCGACAGGTACGCGCGGATCTGTTCCCGCGCGCCCGTCGCCCGACTCACCTCGGCCTCGACGAATTCCGTCGCCGACTTGAAGAAGTGCACGGTAGCAGCCTGTACCAGTTGCTCTTTGCTGCCGGCCAGGGTGTACAGCGTCGACTTCGAGCACCGCAATCGTGCGGCGATGTCATCCAGCGTCAGGTGCGCGAACCCCTCGGCCAAGAACAGTGCGACCAGCGCGTCGAACAACTCGGTACGCCGCCGGGTGGCGAACGCAGGCCTGGTCACCTGACTAACAGTACTAGACAAGGTCCTGTAGTACTGTCCGGCGTATGGCCGTTGACCGTCTACTGCCCACCGAAGAAGCTCGCGAATTGGTGGATCTCGCCCGCCAAATCGCCGACAAGGCGCTCGAACCGATCGTCGACGACCACGAAAGGCACGAAACCTACCCAGAGGGCGTCTTCGCGACACTGGGCGAAGCGGGACTGCTGAGCCTGCCCTACCCAGAACAGTGGGGTGGTGGGGCCCAGCCCTACGAGGTCTACCTGCAGGTACTCGAAGAGCTCGCGGCACGCTGGGCAGCCGTCGCCGTAGCGGTCAGTGTGCACAGCCTGGCGTGCCACCCGCTGATGTCCTTCGGCACCGACGAACAAC
>CAZLTV010000138.1:0-8124 GCA_964562545.1 uncultured Mycobacterium sp.
GGACACCGACGATCCGCCGTACTTTTGCACGACGAGCGCCACAACAAAACCTTTCCAGTTCGGGGGAGATCTCGTAAAGGATACGGGCTACCCGCACCTGGTTTTCCACCACCGGTGACGGCCGGTAGCGTCCGTCCGGTGCCTGACGCGCCAATCGCACGAGAAGCCGGCACCTCGGTCCCGGTTCTGCCCGCCATCGCTGCTCGCTGGAGCCCGCGCGCCTTCGATCCGACCGCGGAGCTCAGCGATGACGACCTGGTTGGGCTGCTCGAAGCGGCACGTTGGGCACCGACGTGGGGGCGGCGCGAGCCGGTGCGTTTTCTTGTCGGCCGCCGCGGCGACGAGACCTTCACCACACTGGCCGGGCTGCTGCGACGCGGTAACAGTTACGCCAAACGGGCTAGCGCACTGATTCTGCTCTGCGCCGACGACGGCGATGACGACCACACACAGCGCTACGCCGCGCTGGACACGGGTGCGGCGATGACAAACCTGTCGATCGAGGCGGTGTCACGCGGACTGATCGTGCATCCGATGGCCGGGTTCGATGGGGAGGGGGCGCGCGCGGCGTTCGACCTGCCCCGCGAACTGCGTCCACTGGTGGTGATCGCGGTGGGCCGGCTGGGTGACTACGCCGACGCCAGCCCGGAGATCGTCGAGCGCGACACCCAACCTCGTCGCCGACTGCCGTTGAGCGAGATCGTGCTCAACTGGGCCGGATAGGCCCCCTAGCCTTCGGGCTGCGGTGGCACCGGGCTGTCGCCCCTCCGGTCTGCGGTGTCACATCGGGCCATCGGGTGGAGCTCGCTCGATCACACTCGCGCTTCGACGCATTTGGCGATCCTCGAACCGTCGACCGCTCTAGCAGAGCCTCCTGCACTCCACACTGCAGCGGGTTTCCCTTCGTGATACCTTGATTCACAACAAGAGACAAAGGTGGTCGACATGGCTCAAGACCTCGCCACGCTGGCTGAGTTGAGTAAGCAGTCCGGAACGAAATTCATCCTGGCATTGTTCGTTGACCTGCGCGGAAAACCGTGCGCGAAGCTGGTCCCGGTCGAAGCGGTCGACCTACTCGCCACCGAGGGCGTCGGCTTCGCCGGATACGCCGTGGGCGCCATTGGCCAGGAGCCCAAAGACCCCGATCTGATGGCGATTCCCGACCCAGCATCGTTCACCCCGATCCCGTTCATCAGGGACGGCCTGGCGATCGTGCATTGCGACCCCTACGTCAACGGCGAGCCCTGGCCCTACGCGCCGCGGGTGATCCTCAAGTCGCTCATCGAACAGTGCTCCGACGCCGGCTACGAGCCATGGGTCGGCGCCGAAGTCGAGTACTTCCTGCTGCGCCGCGCCGACGACGGGTCCATCTCGGTTGCCGACGCTGCCGACACCGCCGCCCAACCGTGTTACGACGCGCGCGGAGTCACCCGCATGTACGAGCACCTGACCACGGTTTCGGCCGCGATGAACCAGCTCGGCTGGTCGAACTACGCCAACGACCACGAGGACGGCAACGGCCAGTTCGAGCAGAACTTCAAGTTCGCCGAGGCGTTGACGACCGCCGACCGGGTGGTCACGCTGCGCTATCTACTGTCGATGATCGCCGCCGAACGCGGCATGATCGCCACCTTCATGCCCAAACCGTTCGCCGACAAGACCGGCAGCGGACTGCACCTGCACCTGTCGCTGACCAGCGGCGGCAGCCCCGTGTTCCCCACCGACGACGACGAGCGGGGCCTGGGACTGTCAGAAACGGCCTACAGTTTCATCGGGGGAATCCTCGAGCACGCGTGCGCGCTGCAGGCCGTCGTCGCACCCACGGTCAACTCCTACAAGCGCACCGGCGCCACCTCCACCGCCTCAGGCGCCTCCTGGGCCCCCAGGCTCCCGACCTACGGCGGAAACGACCGCACCCATTACATCCGGGTGCCCGACTCCGATCGCATCGAACTGCGCGGCGCAGACGGCTCGGCCAACCCCTACCTGGCGATCGCGACCACGTTGGGTGCCGGCATCGACGGGATCAAGCGCAGCACCGACCCGGGCGCGGTCGGCGCCGGCAGCGGCACCAAGTCGTTGCCCCCGACGTTGCTGCACGCGGTCGAGGAATTCGAGGCCGACCCGGTGATCAGCGGTGCGATCGACGCGGCCGGCGAGGGCGTCGCCGGATACTTCGCCAACATCAAACGCAACGAATTCTTCTCCTACCACGGCAGCGTCAGCCCGTGGGAGATCGACAACTACCTGACGGCCTTCTAAACCGGCCCGGAATACTGAGCTGACTCGAAAGCGGAAGGGAACCAACATATGTGCGGGATCGTAGGGCTGCATCTACGCACCCCCGAGCTCTACCCACAACTCGGGGAACTGCTTACCGGCATGCTGTGCGAGATGGGCGAGCGCGGCAGCGACTCAGCCGGAGTCGCCATCTACGGAGACCCGACCTGGGCTCCGCCCGGACAGGGCTGCGTCTCTATCGCCGAGCTGCCCACGGTCGGTGAGACCGCGCAGACTGCCACGGCCTCGAGCGCGGACATCGGGGTGGTCGCCGCGGCCGTCGCGGCCGAGCTCGGCACCGACGTCGACGGTGTCGCCGTCGAGTCCAGCTACTTGCTGTCGTCGGCCACCGACTCCGAGGCCCTGCTCGCCGCGGTGCGCTCAGCCTTCCCGCAGGCCCTGATCGCCGGGTTCGGCGCCGACATGGCTGTCCTCAAAGGTGTCGGGCATCCGCGCATCCTCACCGACGCCTGGGAGCTGTCCAAGGCGCAAGGCTGGCAGGGCGTCGGGCACACCCGGATGGCCACCGAGTCGGCGGTCACCCCGGCGGGCTGTCACCCCTACGCGGTCGGGCCCGGCCAGTGCATGGTCCACAATGGTTCGTTCGCCAACCACGCCACGATCCGCCGCGAACTTCGTTCAGAAGGAATCACATTCGACAGCGACAACGACACCGAAGTCGGTGCCCGGTTCATTGCTAAGCTCCTCGCCGAGGGCCGCGATATCGAAAGCGCCCTGAAAGAACTGTGCTCCACCTTCGACGGGTTCTACACCCTGCTGGTCTCGAACCGGGACTCGTTCGCCGTCGTCCGCGATGCCATCGCCTGCAAACCCGCCGTGATCGCCGAGACCGACGACTGGGTCGCGATGGGCAGCGAATACCGTGCACTGGCCGGACTTCCCGGCGTCGAAAGGGCCCGAATCTGGGAGCCTGAACCGGAGGTCGTGTACGCATGGAGCAGATGACCGCACCGGAATCCACGGCGGTACCGACCACCTTCGACCTTCACACCACATCACTTCGCTCGATCAACAGCGCGCTGCACGCCCCCGGTATCAGCGGCGAGTTCGTGATCGAACACCCGGCGGGCGCGCACAACGTGGCGGTGGGCCTCGATGCGCCGGTGGCGGTCACGGTCGAAGGCCACGTGGGCTACTACGCCGCGGGTATGAACCAGCACGCCGACGTGGTCATCAACGGCAACGCCGGCACCGGCGTCGCCGAGAACATGATGAGCGGATCCGTCCGGGTCAAGGGCAACGCATCGCAGTCCGCGGGGGCGACCGCCCACGGCGGTCTCCTGGTCGTCGAGGGCAATGCCGCTGCCCGTTGCGGCATCTCGATGAAAGGCGTCGACATCGTCGTCGGCGGCGACGTCGGACACATGAGCGCGTTCATGGCGCAGGCCGGCCGCCTGGTGATCCGCGGGGACGCCGGCGAAGCACTGGGTGACTCAATTTACGAGGCGCGCATCTACGTCCGCGGCGAAGTCGCCTCGCTGGGAGCCGACTGCGTCGTCAAACCGATGAAACCCGAACACCACAGCGAACTACGCGAGCTGCTCGCAGCAGCCGGATTCGACGACGACACCGCGGCCTACACCCGCTACGGATCGGCCCGCTCGCTCTACCACTTCCACGTCGAGAACACGGGTGCCTATTGAGATGAGAATTCTGACATGACCCCTGAAACCCCCGATTCTCGCGCCCGGCTCGGACTGCGCGAGTCAGCCACCTTCGACCGGCCCACCATCGCAGCTATCCAACGGGCCGCCGACACCGGTATCTATGACATCCGGGGCTGGGGCGCCAAGCGGCCGCTTCCCCATTTCGACGATCTGCTGTTCCTTGGCGCGTCGATGTCGCGCTACCCGCTCGAGGGTTACCGTGAACGGTGCGCCACCGACGTGGTTCTCGGCGACCGATTCGCCAAACACCCACTGCACCTGGATATTCCGGTGACGATCGCCGGGATGAGCTTCGGGGCGCTGTCCGGACAGGCCAAGGAGGCGCTCGGACGTGGGGCCAGCGAGGCCGGCACCTCGACCACCACCGGCGACGGCGGGATGACCCCCGAGGAGCGCGGTCAGAGTAAACACCTCGTCTACCAGTACCTGCCGTCGCGCTACGGAATGAACCCCGACGACCTCCGCAAGGCCGATGCCATCGAGATCGTACTGGGCCAGGGCGCGAAACCCGGCGGCGGCGGAATGCTGTTGGGCCAGAAGATCTCCGAACGAGTTGCGGCGATGCGCACCCTGCCCGAAGGCATCGATCAGCGTTCGGCGTGCCGGCATCCCGACTGGACAGGCCCCGACGACCTGACTATCAAGATCAACGAGCTACGCGAGATCACCGACTGGGAGAAACCGATCTACGTCAAGGTCGGCGCATCGCGCACCTACTACGACGTGAAGCTTGCGGTGCACGCGGGGGCCGACGTCGTCGTCGTCGACGGCATGCAGGGCGGAACCGCCGCCACCCAGGAGGTGTTCATCGAACACGTCGGCATCCCGACCCTGGCCGCGATCCCGCAGGCCGTGCAGGCACTTCAGGAACTCGGGGTGCACCGCCCCGCGGCGAGCGGCGCCAAGGATCGCAAAGGGGTGCAGCTCATCGTGTCCGGCGGCATCCGCAACGGCGCCGACGTGGCCAAGGCGCTGGCGCTGGGCGCCGACGCGGTCGCCATCGGCACCGCGGCGCTCATCGCGCTGGGCGACAACCACCCCCGCTACGCCCAAGACTACGAAAAGATCGGCAGCGCAGCGGGTTTCTACGACGACTATCAGGACGGCAAAGACCCCGCCGGGATCAGCACCCAGGATCCCGAACTGGCCGCTCGCCTGGACCCCGTCACCGGCGGCCACCGGTTGGCCAACTACCTGCGAGTGCTGACCATGGAGGCGCAGACCATCGCGCGCGCCTGCGGCAAGGCCCACGTGTGCCACCTCGAGCCCGACGATCTCGTGGCCGTGAGCATCGAGGCCGCCGCGATGGCCCGGGTGCCGTTGGCTGGTACCGACTGGATTCCCGGCCAGAACGGCCCCGCCCGATGAGCGCTTGCGCCACGACGAGACCTCGGGCGAGGAGTCGACGATGAAGAGTGGACGGTCATGAGCAGCACGACCGCTGACGTCGTCATCGTCGGCGGCGGCATCGAAGGGTGCGCCGCGGCATGGGCGCTGAGCCGGCGCGGCGTCACCGACGTGGTAGTCGCCGAGCGCGGCACCGTCGGCTCCGGCATGACCGGAAAATCCAGCGGCGTAGTGCGCTGTCACTACGGCGTGAGCTCACTGGCCGCGATGGCCGCCATCGGACTGGAAGTCTTCGAACGGCCCCAGGAGTTCCTCGGCGATCAATTGACCGACATCGGGTTCCGCCAGACCGGCTACGTCGTCGGCGTCGGCGACCCCAACGTGGAATCGCTGCGCAAGAGCCTGGCCGCGCAACGCTCCGTCGGTGTCGACACCGAGGAAATCGACGCCGCCGAGGTCGCCCGGATGTGGCCTTATGCCGACCTGGCCCCGTTCGCGGCATTCGGCTGGGAGGCCCGTGGCGGTTACGGCGATGCCTATCAGACCGCGCAGGCGTTCTCGGCGTCGGCGCGGGCTAGCGGGGTGCAGGTCCGGCAAGGCACACCGGTAGCCGGCCTGCTCGTCGACGGCGACCGGGTCACCGGGGTTCGGCTCGCCGACGGCGACGAGATCTCGGCCGGCACCGTCGTCGTCGCAACCGGGGTGTGGACACGCCCGTTTCTCGAGCCGTACGGGCTCGACATCCCGATCAGCGTGGCGCGCGAGCAGATCGTGATGATCGATCCCGGCATCGGAAGCGCGGCCGTGGGCCGGCTTCCGGTGTTCTCCGATCTGGTCTCGCTGCAATACGTGCGACCCGAGATCGGCGGGGAGATCCTGTTCGGAAACAGCGATCTGGCCGACATCGAGTCCGTCGACCCGGACAACTACCTCAACCGCGCCACCGAAGCGTTCGTCGACATCACCGTCGACAAAGTCGGCACCCGCTTCCCCGGATTCACCGACGCCGCCATCTCAAGCAGCTACGCCGGCTGCTACGACGTCACCCCTGATTGGAACCCGGTGATCTCCCACGCGCCGATGCATGGTCTGGTGATCGCCGCGGGCTTCAGCGGGCACGGGTTCAAGATCTCCCCGGCCGTCGGCAAGCTGGTCGCAGACCTCGTCGTCGACGGTCACAGCAACGACCCGCGCATCCCGGAATCGGACTTCCGGTTCTCCCGTTTCGCCGAGGGCGACCCGCTCAAGACCCCCTACCCGTACGTCGGCGCAGGAGAAATGCGCTAGACAGGAGACTTGTGGCCCCTCCTGACCATCACGCCGACGATCATGTCCCGCTGCTGCGCGCAGAGTCCGATTCGTTGCTCCGCAACAAGTCGGGTACCGCCCGCGACCGCAACCCGGCCGAACCGGTCGACGAGCTCGAGATCGAGGCGGCGATCGGTCACAACGTGCGCCAGTTGCGGCTGCAGCAGGGCCTCACGGTCGCCGAGACCGCCGCCCGGGTGGGCATTTCCAAGGCGATGATGAGCAAGATCGAGAATGCGCAGACCTCCTGCAGCCTGTCCACGCTGGCCTTGCTCGCCAAGGGCTTCGATGTGCCGGTGACCAGCCTGTTTCGCGGCGCCGATGTCGAGCGGCCGGCCGCGTTCACCAAGTCGGGTACCGGGGCACGCATCGTGCGCGAAGGCACCCGGGAGGGCCATGAGTACCAGATGCTGGGCTCGCTGCGCGGCGAGCACAAGCGATTGGAATGCCTGCACGTCACGCTGTCGGAGAAGAGCCAGACCTATCCGCTGTTCCAGCATCCGGGCACCGAGTTCATCTACATGCTCGAAGGTGTCATGGACTACAGCCACAGCCGCACGGTCTACCGGCTGCATCCAGGCGATTCGCTGCAGATCGACGGTGAGGGCGCGCACGGACCGGTCGACCTGGTCGAGGTTCCGATTCGGTTCCTGTCGGTGATCGCGTTCCCCGACTCCCAGGTCTAAACACTGCCACGCCCGGTCGAGACTGCGCTCAGGGCGCCGAAAACGCGACAAGGGGCACCCTGCGCGCAGTCTCGCCGACCTGTCCATGGTCGGTTCGGAGTGAGTTTGGGCATCGGCAGCCAAAGGAGTAGTCTCGAGCGCGTGCAGCGGGTGCTCCTTCTCGGACGCCGCGACGGGGTCTGATCAGACCGGCTTCCCGTCGCGGGTGTTTGGTGATGCGCCGGTCGAATTCCCCAAGACCCCCTGAGAGCGCAAAATCATGACCGAGAATTTCAATTCTGCAGACGCGTACACCTCGGTACGCGCCATCAGCACCCCTGCCGGTGCACCCAACCCGGGCCAGCCCTCCTGGAACACCCAACGTGGTTCGGCGATGCCGGTCAACCGCTACCGCAGCTTCGCCGAAGAGGTGGAGGGGGG
Source organism: uncultured Mycobacterium sp. (assembly GCA_964562545.1). GTDB lineage: Bacteria > Actinomycetota > Actinomycetes > Mycobacteriales > Mycobacteriaceae > Mycobacterium. The sequence goes on from CAZLTV010000138.1 coordinate 7,730, forward strand.
AAGCCCGACATCGGGCCCAGGGCCGATTCCGTTTGACCGCACCTGGCCGGACAAGGTCATCGACTCCGCCCCGGCCTGGTGCGCTGTGGACCTGCGTGACGGCAACCAGGCGCTGATCGACCCGATGAGCCCGGCCCGCAAGCGCCGGATGTTCGACCTGCTGGTGCGCATGGGCTATAAGGAGATCGAGGTCGGGTTCCCCTCGGCCAGTCAGACCGACTACGACTTCGTCCGTGAGATCATCACCGACGGCGCGATTCCCGACGACGTGACGATCCAGGTGTTGACCCAGTGCCGGCCCGAACTGATCGAGCGGACTTTCCAGGCCTGCGCCGGTGCGCCGCGGGCGATCGTGCACTTCTACAACTCGACGTCGATCCTGCAGCGCCGCGTGG
>CAZLTV010000139.1:0-8011 GCA_964562545.1 uncultured Mycobacterium sp.
TGGCTGCGGGAGCTGTGGCTGCTGAGGTGCGTCCGGCTGAGCGGCTGGAGGTGTTGTTCGACGAATTGGCCGAGTTGTCGGGTCAACGTAATGCGGTCGATGGTCGGATCGTGGAGATCGTCGCCGAGATCGAGCGTGATGAGCTGGCGGGGTTGACCGGGGCGCGGTCGCTTCCGGCGTTGGTGGCCTGGAAGGTGGGGGTTTCGCCGCGTCACGCGCAGACGATCGCGTCGGTGGCGGGCCGGCTCGAGGAATTCCCGCGGTGTGCCGAGGGCTTGCGTGAGGGTCGGCTGTCGCTGGATCAGCTCGGTGTCCTGGCCGAGGGTGCGGCGGATGGCTCCGATGAGCATTACGCGCAGCTGGCCGCGGTGGCGACGGTCGCCCAGTTGCGTACCGCGGTCAGGCTCGAACCGCGCCCCGATCCGGCGCCGCGGTCTCAGCCGCAACGTTCGATCAGCAAGACCAGCGACGACACGCACACCACGTGGCGTATCCGGCTACCGCACCTGGAGGCCGCCACATTCGATGCCGCGCTGGCCGCTCACCGGGATGGGTTGATCGCGGCCTGGAAGCATGACCGCGACAGTGGCGGCGCACCCGAGCTGGGGCCGCCGATACCGTCGACGATCGATGGGTTTCTGGCCCTGGTCGAGGCCGGTTGGGACGCTGAGGCGATCCGTCGTCCGCACGGTCAGCACACCACCGTGGTCGTGCATGTCGACGTCGACAAGCGGGTCGGGCAGCTGCATCTGGGTCCGATGCTCACCGACGACGACCGTTGTTACTTGACCTGCGATGCGACCTGTGAGGCTTGGTTCGAACGCGGGGGCACCGTGATCGGGTCGGGGCGGACGACCCGCACGGTCAACCGGCGGTTGCGCCGCGCGCTCGAGCACCGCGACCGCTGCTGTGTGGTACCCGGTTGCGGGGCCACCCGCGGGTTGCACGCCCACCACATTCGGCACTGGGAAGACGGCGGCCCGACCGAGCTGGACAATCTGGTGCTGGTCTGCCCGTATCACCACCGGCTGCACCATCGCGGCGGCATCACCCTCACCGGACCCGCACCCGAGGTGACCGTCACCGACACCACCGGCCAACCACTACCCACAGGGTCGTTGGCCCGCCCACCGACCCAACCACCCCCCGCGGTCGAACCATGCCCCGGGCCCACCGGCGAACGCGCCGACTGGTGGTGGTACGACCCCTTCCAACCGAAGCCACCACCGACGACCAATTAGCTGGTCCGCGTATCTACAGAGGCGTGACCGCCCTCGTTTGGACACTCGACGAGTATGGCGGTTAAGGGATTTCGTTCCCTCTGCACACCGCCGCCACGTCGTCGACGCCGAGGCCCGCACCCGTCTATCGTCACGGCGACCCCCACCTTGGCGTCACGCAACACCCAACAGCGACCGATACGCGTCAGAGGAAGCCCTATAGACCTCACCAAAACGCCCGCCGCAATGCGGCTCCCTGCATGTCGAACAGCTGCCTGCTGACCTCCCACTCCGGAACGAGCGAATCGAACCCGTGACATGTTCCGGAAAACACGTGCAGTTCGGTGGCGACGCCAGCCCACAGCAGACGTAGCGCGTAGTCGATCGCCTCGTCACGCAACGGATCGAGCTCCGAGCAGGTGATCAGCGCCGGAGCCACCCCGACCAGATCTCCAGCGCGAGCCGGCGCGGCGTCGATACCCGCCAACGCCCAGTCAGCACCAGCCCAATCAGCACCCGTCGCCACCCGATCAGCATCCGTGGCCCCCCGGTCGGCATCGGCCGCCACTCGGTCAGCGCCAGCCCGGTCAACACCCATCAACGTCCCAGACAGATAGTGCCGCCACATCCACCCCACCGCCTCGGAATCGAACCCCGGCGTACTGCGGAATTCCTCCTTCGACGGTGAGGGCCGGTCATCGAGCACCGGCTGATGCAGCAACTGGAATACCACCGGTGGAGCCTGCCCCTCCGCGGAACGTTGAGCTAGCCGGGCAGCCAGCGAGGCCCCCGCACTGCTGCCGGCGACGGCCAGCGCCCCCGTATCGAGTCCCAGCTCGGCGGCTGCGCTGACTGCCCACCGCAGCACCGCCAGCGCGTCGTCGGCGGCCGCGGGGAACGGATTCTCGGGGGCCAGGCGATAGTCGGCGGCGATCACCATGCATCGCCCTCGCCGAGCAAGCTCCACGCACTGCCGATGGTCGGTGTCGAGATTGCCCAATACGAAAGCCCCCGAATGGAAATAAAGCACCCCCGGCGACGGGGCCGGCACACCACGGTAGATCCGGACCCGCATCAGCTGCCCGACGGCGACCCGAACCTCACGCTGCTCGATCTCGACGCCGACGTCATCGACCGTCGACGCGGTTTCAGCGCGCCGCTGGTTGAGCGAGTCCCGAACCGCCCCCAGCACCGACGGTGACAGATCGGTGCGGGCCGCAGCCAGGTGCCGAAGCGCGGGGGCGAGACGGTCGGCAATGTCGTCCCTAGGGTCACCGCCGGGGGCCTGCGGAATCTCCACGGTGACTACCGCTGCACCGCACGCTGTACCGCGGTCTGGGCACCCACCTCGATGACGCGGCGGGTCGCCGGCGCCTCAAAGGTGTAGTCGCCCGCGCGGAACCACCTCGTCAGTCCCCAGAAGTCGCGTGCGCTACGCGGCCACTGAGTGACCACTCGTCCGTTGGCCGCACGGAAGTAATTGCTGCAGCGGGTGAGCCACACCGTGGTCTGCATCCACACGTCGACCTTGGCCAGGAACCGCGCCACGACATCGGAGCGGACCTCGATGTAGTTCTTGTTCCTGCGCCGCATGTGTTTGAGGGCACGCACGATGTAGTGGGCCTGAGCTTCGAGCATGAAGATGACGCTGTTGGACCCGACATTGGTGTTGGGCCCGTAGAGCATGAAGAAATTGGGGTATCCGGGCACCGTCATCCCGAGGTAGGCGTACGCGCCGTCGCGCCAGGTTTGGCTCAGCGCCATGTCATCGACACCCCGGACGTCGATCTGGCCCAGGTAGTCGGCCGCGGCGTATCCGGTGGCACACAGCACGACGTCGACGTCGACTTCGGCGCCGTCGGCGGTCACCAGCGACCTAGCCCGCAACGCCCTGGCCGGACTGGATACCACCTCGACGTGCGGCTCGTTGAGGGTCTGCAGGTATTCGGTGGCGAAGACGAGGCGCTTACAGCCGAACGGATGCTCGGGGGTCAGCCTGCGCCGCAACTGTTCGTCCGGGATCGTGGCTTCCAGCGTGCGCAGCGCGACACTCTTGAACTCCTGGGTCTTGTCGCTGCCGTTCTCGATCACCGAGATGTTGGATTCGCTGCGCAACCACAGCCTAGCGCGGTAGATCTTCTTGGCCAGCGGAACATGGGAGAAAAGCCACTTCTCCCGTTCGGTGTAGGCCCGGTCGGGTTTGGGCAGCACCCAGGTCGGTGAGCGTTGCACCGAGTAAACCTTGGCTGCCTGCTTGGCCACCTCGGGAACCAGCTGTGCTGCAGTCGATCCGGTCCCGAGCACCGCAACTCGGGCGCCATTCAGATCGACGGAATGATCCCAGCGTGCGGTATGCATGATCGTACCGGTGAACGGCTCTTCCTCGGTGAGCTCCGGCATGACCGGCTGGGTAAACATTCCGACCGCCGAAACGACGATGTCGAAGGTGCGCTCGGCTCCGTCCGCGGTCGTCAGCCGCCATTTGTTCGACACGCAATCCCACTGCGCGGAAACGATTTCGGTGCTCAACGCGAGATGGTCAGCCAGCTTGTAGCGTTGCGCGCAGCGCTCGAAGTACTCGAGGATCTCGGCTTGGCCGGACCACATCCGCGACCAGTTCGGGTTGAGGTCGAACGAGTACGAGTACAGGTGCGACTTTACGTCGCAAGCCAGGCCAGGGTAGGTGTTGATCCGCCAAGTCCCGCCGACACCGTCTTCGCGGTCGAAGATGGTGAAATCGTCGAATCCTGCTTTCCGCAGAAAGATCCCCAGAGCCAGCCCGCCCGGGCCGGCACCGATTATGCCTATGGAGAGGTTTGTCGCCATGTCGTTGTCATCCAATCTGCAGGGACTGCCCACCGTCGACGATGAGTTCGGATCCGGTGATGAACGAAGCGTGCTCGGAGACCAGGAACGCGACCGCGTCGGCAATCTCGACGGGTGTGCCGATTCGGCCCATCAGAGCGTGTGCAGCAAGCCGGGTTTGAGTGCTCTCGTCGAGCATGGGCGTTTGCACCGGGCCGGGAAACACCGCGTTGACCCGGATCCCCGCGGGGGCTAGTTCGACGGCGGCAACCTGGGTCAAGCCGCGAAGCGCCCACTTCGAAGATCCGTATGCGCTGTGGTTCGGGAACGGCCGGACGGCCCCGGTGCTGCAGGTGTTGACGACGGCCGCACCGTCGACGAGGCGCAGCTGAGGCAGCGCGGCCTGGATGCCCAGAAACGGGCCCAGACAGTTGACTCGCCAGCTTCCCTCGAATCCCTCGGCCGTCTCGTCGGCCAGCGAGGCACGGTGCAGAACACCTGCGTTGTTCACCAGCGTGGTCAGCGCGCCGAACCGTTCGACAACCGCCGCCACTGCACGCGCCCACTGGTCGGGGGCGGTGACGTCGAGCGGCACGGCCAGCGCTCGGTCGCGGTCCCGACCGAGCGAACTTACCGTGGTGTTCACCTCGTCGGTGAGCCGATCGCAGGCACCCACACAGAAGCCGTCGGCAAGAAGCCGCTCGGTGATCGCGGCCCCCTGCCCGCGGGCGGCGCCGGTGACCAACGCGACACGTTCGGCAGCCATCTGATGGCTCTCCCTTCAGTGATAACCCTTGGCCGAGGCGCCGTCCGGCGTCACCCCGGTGGCCTCGGCCAGGTGGTCGAGTGCACCTCGACGCAGCGCCTGCGACTCCGAGGCCAGGGTGATCATCTGGAACCCGTGGTGCGCCAACTCATTGCCGAGGGTTCCACTGTTGGCATGCACCCCGCTGACCAAACCTGCCACAGCGGCCACGTGGCGGATGCGCAACATCGCGTCGCGGACCTGCGGCTGGCTCCAGGCCGGAACCGGTGGATACCCCATCGAGATCGCCAGATCAGCAGGCCCAACATAGATTCCGGCCAGTCCCTCAACCGCACAGATGTCCTCGATGGCCGCCGCGCCGGTGGCGGTCTCGACCATTGCGAACACCGACGCCCGCGCCTCCAGCGCAGCCGGGTCGGTGCCCATGCTGGCGCGCAGCGGCCCGAAGCTGCGCACCCCACGCGGGGCGTATCGGGCGGCCGCCACCGCGGCGGCGGCCTGCTCGGCCCGTTCTATCATCGCGACGATCACGGCGTCGGCGCCGGCGTCGAGGACCCGGCCGATCGGCGCTGCGTCGGCGGAGGGCAGCCGAACCACCGTGGCGATGGGCACGTTCTCGAGGCGGCGCAACATCTGCGCCACGTCGGCGTCGCTGAGATACCCGTGCTGGACGTCGAATCCGACGTAGTCGTAGCCTGTCTGGGCGAAGGTTTCGGGACCGATGGCGGTGGGGCCCACCACCCAGCCTCCCCATACCTGGGCCTTGGCGGCAAGCGCGTCGACCAGCAAGCTCGTTGCCGTCATGTCAGGGCACCAGCCCTGTCAAGACACCCAGTATGCCTGGACACCAACCACATCGGAGCACGATCTGTTTCGGGACACTCTGCATGTCAGGGCACTATCGCGATCTTCACCCGGCTGGGCACCGGGCGGCAGGCCAGTTCGAAGGCAGCCTGCGCGTCATCGGCGCAGAAGGTGTGGGTCAGGTAGCGCTGGAGCAGGCCGGGGTGTGCACGCGCAAACTGGTCGGCCTTCTCCAGAACCCTGCGGCGGTCCAGTGTGACACCCGATTTCAGCGTGAGGTTGTTTCGCAGCATGGTGCGCATGCTGATGGGATAGGAGTCGTCGTCGGGCACGCCGAAATAGAAGACCGTGCCGCCGAAAGCGACCGCCTCTACCGCGTGCGACAACGTCGCGACCTGATGGCCCACGGCTTCGACGACGATATCGGGCTTGGCCCCGGAGGGCAGGTGCCGCAGCCACCGGTCGCTGGTAGACCGGACCACCGTATCCACTCCGAAGGTGGGGCCGATGTCGGCACGGTCCACCGGATCGACGCCGGTAACGTGTGCAGCGCCGGATGCCTTGGCCACATAGGAGAACAGCAGGCCGATAGAGCCTTGCCCGAGTACCGCGACATGTCGCCCGGTGAGGTCCGGCAACTGTTCGACGGCGTAGAGAACGCAGGCCAGCGGCTGCAGTCCGACCGCGTGTTCGGGGCTCAGCGTCGGATCGTAGGCGACCAGTCCGTCGCCATCGGCGACGACCTGTTCCATGAGTCCGTCAAAACCTGACGCCCACCCGACCACGCGGTCGCCGGCGCGGTGGTCGCGGTGGCGACTGGCGATCACCTCGCCGACGATCTCGTGGATCGGGAAACCGTCCTTCTCGGCGGCACAGCGCCCGGTGTCGCCGGGCAATTTGCCTTGCGCGCCCCGGAACCCGGGCAGATCGCTACCGCAGATGCCGGCAGCGAGAAAGCTCAACAACACCTGCCCGTCGCCGAGGGACTCGGGGCTTCGAGGGAGCACGTCGGACTTGACGAACGTGTACGGCGCCACCAGGCGGTAAGACCACACGTCAGCCCACCTCAACCGGCAGGTTGTTCCAGCCCCATTGGAAGCTCGAGGGTGGTCGTGAGGCGGCGGCGGTGTCGACGGCGAATTCAGGCACGCGTTCGAGCCATGCGCTGACCATGGTGGCGATCTCGAGCCGGGCGAGGTGCGCGCCCAGGCAGAAGTGCTGGCCCCGCCCGAAAGCCAACAGCCGCTCGATCGGGCGGTCCCAGATGAACCGGTCCGGGTCGGGGTACTCGCGTTCGTCCCGGCCGGCAGAGCTCAACAGTGAGATGATGCGCTGGCCGGGCTGGATCGTGTTGTCGTGCAGGGTGAACGGGCGGCGCACGGTGCGGGCGAACCATTGCGCGGGTGCGCAGTAGCGGATCATCTCCTCACGGGCGACGGGCACGTTGGTATCCCGGTCGGCGCGCACCGCGGCGAGCTGGTCGGGATGGCTGAACAGTTCCCACAGCCCGTGGGCGACGATCTTGGGTACGGTTTCGGTACCGCCGATGAACACACCGAGCATCTGTACCGCCGCTTCCATGTCCGTCAGGGCCGAACCGTCGGGCAGCCGGTAGCCGAGCAGATTGTCCACGATCGGCAGCTCGCCCGCCTCGGCCCCCTCCCCCGCCTCGGCCCGTCTGCGCTGTACCACCGGGACGAGGTATTCCAGGTAGCCGGGCCGCGCGTTGGCCACCTCGACTCCGCTGCCCGGCTGCGCCAGGCTGCCTGCGTTGACGGTGGCCAGCACATCTTCGGCCAGTTCGGTGGGCAGGCCCACGAGTTCGCACACCACCGAGGCGGCGACGATCCCGCCGTAGTCCTGGGTCAGGTCGAAACGGCCGCGCGGTAGGAGCTCGTCGAGGCGCTCGTTGGCCAGTGCACGGATCCGATCGGCGAGCTTGCCGACTGACTTGGGCCGGAAGGGTCCGGCGGTGCAGCGCCGGACATCGTCGTAGATCGGTGCGTCGAAGTTGGCGTGGAACGGCAGTGGATGCAGCGGCGGGTCGGGCACTGGGCCATCGTTGTGATGAGCCAGTACGGTCGCAGCCGGCAGCGTCCCCTCGGAGGCAACGAACGTTCCGTCGTTGATTTCCAAGATATTCCAGATGTCGGCGAAGCGGGACAGCGCATAGGTGTCCCATTTGTCGAGGTAGTGGACGGGGTCGTTGTCACGCAGGGCGCGGTAGTACGGCAGAGGGTCGGCCATCACCGCCGGATCGAACGGATCGTAGGCTGCCGCCAGCTGTGCCGGAGTCATTGCAGCGGGGATGGGGGCAGCGCGGACAAGATTGAATCTTCCCAGCCGTCGCGCAGCGCGGGCGCGACGCTCATCCAGGTGACAATCTCGGCGGGCGGCTGGTCTTTCCACGACGGGT
>CAZLTV010000140.1:0-7958 GCA_964562545.1 uncultured Mycobacterium sp.
CCCGCAGGAGATCCAGGAGACCATCGCGTCCTCGATCAACCGGGACATGTTCAGCGACTCCTACGCCGATGTCTTCAAGGGCGACGAGCGGTGGCGTTCGCTGCCGACGCCGGAGGGCAACACCTTCGAGTGGGACGACGCCTCGACCTACGTGCGCAAGGCACCGTACTTCGAGGGGATGCCCGCCGATCCGGAGCCGGTCGGCGACATCACTGGCGCCAGAGTCCTTGCCCTGCTGGGTGATTCGGTGACCACCGACCACATCAGCCCGGCCGGCAGCATCAAGAAGGGCACCCCGGCCGCCCAGTATCTGGAGGCCAACGGCGTGCAGCCCAAGGACTTCAACTCGCTGGGGTCGCGGCGCGGCAACCACGAGGTGATGATCCGCGGCACCTTCGCCAACATCCGGCTCAAGAACCAACTGCTCGACGACGTGTCCGGCGGCTACACCCGCGACTTCACCCAGGATGGCGGGCCGCAGGCGTTCATCTATGACGCGTCGGTGAACTACCAGAAGGCCGGCATCCCGTTGGTCGTGCTCGGCGGCAAGGAATACGGGTCCGGTTCGTCACGCGACTGGGCGGCCAAGGGCACCACGCTGCTGGGCGTGCGCGCGGTCATCACCGAGTCGTTCGAGCGCATCCACCGCTCGAACCTGATCGGCATGGGTGTCATCCCGCTGCAGTTCCCGGCGGGCGAGTCGGCGGCCTCGCTGAAACTCGACGGCACTGAAACCTACGACATCACCGGCATCACAGAGCTCAACAACGGCAAGATCCCGGCCACCGTCAAGGTGACAGCGACCAAACAGGACGGGTCCAAGGTCGAGTTCGACGCGGTCGTGCGTATCGACACCCCCGGTGAGGCCGACTACTACCGCAACGGCGGCATCCTGCAGTACGTGCTGCGCAACATGTTGAAGTCCTAAGAAAGCCTGGCCTGGCCATGCCACGGGTCAGCGAGGATCATCTGGCCGCTCGCCGCCGCCAGATTCTCGAGGGTGCCCGCAGGTGCTTTGCCCGGTACGGATATGAAAGCGCGACCGTGCGGCGGCTCGAAGAAACCATCGGGCTGTCGCGCGGCGCGATCTTTCACCACTTCCGCGACAAGGACACACTGTTCTTCGAGTTGGCCCGCGAGGACGCCGAGCGGATGGCCGATGTCGCCGCGCGCGAGGGCTTGATCCAGGTGATGCGCGACATGCTCGCCGCACCCGAACAGTTCGACTGGCTGGCGACCCGATTGGAGATTGCACGCAAGCTGCGCAACGATCCGGCGTTCAGCAAAGAGTGGGCCGAGCGCTCGGCCGAACTGTCGGCGGCCACCGCCGAGCGGTTACGACGCCAGAAACAGGCGGGACGGCTGCGCGACGACGTCCCCGGGGAGGTGTTGCGCACCTATCTGGAATTAGTACTCGACGGTTTGGTGGCCCGCCTGGCGTCCGGCGACGACCCCGAACGGCTCGGTGCGGTTCTCGATCTGGTCGAGGACTCGGTTCGCCAGCGCTGACCGTCACGGCCTGCGGCGGCGGTTCGGTCCGCCGCGGCTGCGCATCGTGGTTCCGGACTCGCGCAACATGCTGTGGACCGCCCCATAGGAGCGGCCGGTCGACGCCGCCAAAGTGCGGATGCTCGCGCCGCGCTCGTAGGCATTGCGAAGCTCGGCGAGCAGTTCGTCCCTGGACCGGGTGTCCTTATTCATCAACGCCTCCCAGATGTATGCACCGATGCACATACCCCGCAGATAGGCGGTTGACACCTTCTGACGGTCAGGCCAGTTCGATGAGATCCCGGTATTCCTCGGACCAGAAGTCCTCGGTTCCGTCGGGCAACAGCACCACCCGCTGCGGGTCCAGAGCTTCTGCGGCGCCCGGATCGTGGGTCACCAACACGACGGCCCCGACATAGCTGCGGAGTGCGTCGAGAACCTGTTCGCGCGAGGCGGGATCGAGATTGTTGGTCGGTTCGTCGAGCAACAATACGTTCGCCGTGGACGCGACCAGACCAGCCAGCGCAAGACGGGTCTTCTCACCCCCGGACAACGTGCCCGCGGGCTGGTCGAGTTGAGCGCCGGTGAACATGAAGGCGCCCAGGAGCCCGCGCAGGTCCTGCTCGCCGGTGTCGGGCGCGGCGTGGCGGATGTTCTCCCACACGCTCGCACCGTCGTCAAGTGTGTCGTGCTCCTGGGCGAAATACCCGATCTTGGCGCCGTGGCCCGGTTCCAGAGTGCCGGCCTCGGGGGTTTCCACTCCCGCGAGCACCCGTAGCAGCGTGGTCTTCCCGGCGCCGTTGAGGCCAAGCACCACGACCCGAGAGCCGCGGTCGATCGCTAGGTCGACGCCGGTGAACACCTCCAGCGAGCCGTAAGTTTTCGTCAGCCCCTTGGCAACCAGCGGGGTGCGCCCGCATGCCGCCGGAGTCGGGAATTTGATCCGGGCGACCTTGTCGGCCACCCGTTCCTCGTCCAGCTCGGCCAGCATTCGGTCTGCCCGGCGCAGCATATTTTGGGCAGCAACAGCTTTGGTGGCCTTGGCGCCCATCTTGGCCGCTTGGGTTCGCAACGCCGAGGCCTTGCGTTCGGCATTGGCCCGTTCGCGGCGACGCCGCGCTTCGTCAGTGGCACGGGCGTCGAGGTACTTCTGCCAACCCATGTTGTAGACGTCAGCCTCGCCACGCACGGCGTCGAGGAACCACACCCGGTTCACCACGTCGGCAAGCAACTCGACGTTGTGGCTGATCACCACCAGCCCGCCGGTGTGGTTCTGCAGAAAGGTGCGCAACCATCCGATCGAGTCGGCGTCGAGATGGTTGGTCGGTTCGTCGAGCAGCAGAGTGGTCTGCGAATTGGCGCCGCCGCCGTCGCTGGCGGCGAACAGGATTCTGGCCAGCTCCACTCTGCGCCGCTGTCCGCCCGAGAGCGTGCGTAGCGGCTGGGTAAGGACCCGTTCTGGCAGGCCCAGGCTCGCGCAGATCCGGCCGGCCTCGCTTTCGGCGGCATATCCGCCCAGCGCGGCGAACCGCTCCTCGAGCTGCCCGTAGCGGCGCACTGCCTTGTCGCGGGCGGCGTCGTCGGCCACCTCGGCCATCAGCACCTGCTGCTTCTCCAGATCGGCAAGCAAGGCATCCAGACCGCGGGCCGACAGCACCCGATCTCGGGCCAGCATGTCGAGGTCACCTTCGCGCGGGTCCTGGGGCAGATACCCGATCTCGCCGGTCCTGGTGATCGTGCCGGCATAAGGTTCTCCCTCACCGGCGAGGATGCGCATTGTGGTCGTCTTCCCGGCGCCGTTTCGGCCGACCAGGCCAATCCGGTCACCGGGTTGGACGCGCAGCGCGGAGCCTTCGATCGAGAGCAACGTGCGCGCCCCGGCGCGGACCTCGAGGTCCGTTGCGGTGATCACGCTGGAACCCTCCTGAAACAAACATCGTGAAAACGGGGGGCGACAATGGCGCGTCGGTTGCTAGCCCGTTGCTGACCTTCCAAGGCTAGTGCTCACGCCCGACCTGGCGCCAACTCATTGCGTAGCCCCCAGAATGCGAAACGAAGGAGAGGTTAGCCTAAGCTCTGTCCAAGCATGGCCGGTGCGGGGCGAGAAACGACCGAAACCGAGACCACCCTGGCCACTACGAGGAAGGAGATCCGGTGATCGAGCTGGATCACCTGACGAAGTCCTACGACGGGGTGACCGCGCTGCGCGGCGTCAGTTTCGCCGTGCCGACCGGCTCGGTTCTTGGCCTACTCGGGCACAACGGAGCGGGCAAGACGACGACGGTGCAGATCCTGTCGACGCTGATCCAGCCCACATCCGGACGAGCTCTGGTGGCGGGCTACGACGTCGCCAGTCAGGCCGCCCAGGTTCGCCGCCGCATCGGCATCACGGGCCAGAACGCCTGCCTCGATGATTTCCTGACCGGACGCGAGAACCTCATGCTGTTCGGCCGGCTGCGCGGGCTGCGCCGCCGGGCCGCGCGGCAACGCGCCGACGAGCTGATCGCCGAGTTCGACCTCGAGCATGCCGCGGACCGGCCGGTGCAAACCTACTCGGGCGGGATGCGACGCCGGATCGACATTGCCGCGGCTCTGGTGGTGCGCCCCGAGGTGCTCTTCCTGGACGAACCGACCACCGGCCTTGACCCACGCAGCCGGCGACAGGTCTGGGAGTTGGTGTCGGCGTTGGCCGCCGACGGCGTCACCGTGTTGCTGACGACGCAATACCTGGAAGAAGCCGACATCCTCAGCGACTCCATCGTGATTCTCAATGCCGGGCAGGTCGTGGCCAGCGGCACCGCCGACCAGCTCAAGCAACAGACCGGCGCCACCTACTGCCAGATCACCCTGGTGCATCCCGCCGACATTCCGAGAGTATCGGCCGCGTTGGCCGAGCTCGACGAGTTCGATACCGACGAGGACTCCAACACGGTGTCGGTGCGCGCCACCGACGGCGTCGGCACGCTCGGCGAGGTGATACGCAGAACCGATCAGTTGGGCGTCGAACTGATCGACATCTCGCTGCGCAAGCCCACCCTCGACGAGGTGTTTCTGCACTTGACACCGACCGCGACGGCGCCGTGACCGCGCTGGCCGCATTGACCGAGCGAACCCTGCGGGTCTCGTTGCGCGATTATGATCTGGCGCTCGGCGTGTTCGCCCCGGCAGTGACGCTGGTCGGGGTGAACCTCGCGCTGCGGCACCTCATCGACACCGGCGAGTTGAGCTACATCGACTACGTGCTGCCGGGAATCATCGTGCAGGCCATGCTGCTCGGCTCAGTGACCACCGCGGACCGGGCCGCTTGGGAAGAGGCGTCAGGTTTTGCGGTCCGGCTTCGCGTACAACCCATCTCCGCGTTGGCGCCGATGACCGCGCGACTCATCTATTGCCTGGTGCGAGGGGCACTCGCGCTGATCGCAACCATCGGCACCGCCCACCTGTTCGACGTCCACATGCCCGCCGAGTTCGCCGACGTGGCCGCGTTCCTGCTGATCCCGTTGATCCTGGCCATGGCGTTGTCGCTCGCTGGCGACGCGGTCGGCACCGCGATAGCCAGATTCGGCGCCGGTCAGCTGCTGCTGGTGCCGCAGCTGATTTTGATACTCGTCTCGACGTCGCTCGCGCCGGCCGAGTCGTTTCCGGAATGGGTGCAGCCGTTCGTGCGTAATCAGCCGGTGTCGCAGATCGTGGACACCTTGCGTGACCTGGCGTGCGACGCCGTCAGTGTTGCCGACATCGCGACCGCAGCGGCGTGGTGTGTCGGTTTGGTGATCGCCTTTGGCGCGATCGCGGTGCGCATGCAGAGGCGGCCCCGATGAGGACCGCTGTCGTCCTGGCTGAACGTAACCTCATGCATTGGCGCCGCTACCCGGTAGTGCCGATGCAAGCCCTGCTGCTGCCCACACTGCTGCTGTTGACCTACGACCTTGTGGTCAGCAAGTCGATGGTGAGGTTGACCGGTGCCGACAATCTTTCGGCGTTGGTTCCGATGTGCACCGTGGCCGGCGCCATGATGGCCGCCATCGGAACGGGCTTTCAGATTCCCGCCGAACGCGACAGCGGGCTGCTGAGCCGTATGTGGGTGATGCCCGCGCGCCGGGGCAGCTTCTTGGCCGGCACTCTGCTGGCCGAGGCGTTGCGCACGGTCGCCGCGGGGCTGATCATCTTGCTGGTCGGACTGCTGCTGGGCCTGCGGTTCCACGGTAGCTGGACGGCGGTGTTGGTGTTCCTGGCCATTCCGGCACTTGTCGTCGCGGTCTTCGCGACGGTCGTGATCACGGTCTCGGTGCACACGCGAAGTACCGCACTGCTCACACTGCTGGGCGCATCGTCGATCGGGATGGCGTTCTGCACCGGCGGTGTGGCCCCCGTCGACATGTTCCCCGGTTGGATGCAGCCCGCGATCAGGTTCCAGCCGCTGACCCCGGTGGTCGAGTCCATGCGGGCGCTCGCCGAGGGGGAACCGGCGGGCGGGGCGCTGCTGGGCTGCTTCACATGGTTGGTGGTGTTGACCGCAGCCTTCGGACCGCTGGCGGTGCGCGGTTACCGGCAGGCCGCACAGTCCGGCGGCAACGGCTAGCGGGCCCGCTGGCTAGCACCGAATTGGCACCCCGCTAGCGCTGACTAGCTATTTAGGTAAGCCTACGCTAACCTAGCTAGTCGGCCGGTTGGACCGGTCGGGCCTTTCTGACATCAGCGATAGGACGACACTGCATGGAGCGGTTCGCACTCAAGACCCTCGCCGCCGGAGGGGTCGCGATCGCGGCCACGCGAGTCCAGCACCGACTCGCCAAGCGCCCGCAGGCGACCCACCCGGTCGTGACCTCCGCCGGATCGGTGCAGGCACCCGTGCCGCCCGAGCATCCCCTCGAGTACCCCTCGGTGGTGGCCCATTTCGAAGCCACCGCACGTCGCAACCCCGATCGCATTGCACTGCACACCGCAACAACACAGGTGACCTACGGCGAACTCCTCGCCGCGGCCCACAACACCCACCGCGCGACCCCCCGCAACACCCACACCGCAGCGCCACCCCTGACCGGCGCGCAGCAGGCGGCGTTCGTCCCCGCAGCCCTCAACCCGGGCACCGTGTCGACCGTGCTGGGCCTATTCGCAGGGCCGACGACGGTGGTCACCGTCGACCCGGACCTGCCGGCCAACCGCGTCGCCAAGATCGCCGCCGTCCTCCGCGAACACGGCATCCAGATCGTGGACGTGCCCAGCCCGGCCGCCGCCGATCCCGAAACCGCGGCCGGAGAGCCGCTGGGAGCCGACCGTGGCCCCGACGACGTCACCAGCATCCAGTTCACCTCTGGATCCACCGGGGTGCCGAAAGCCGTGCAACACACCAACGGCCTCTGGCTGGCCGACGCCCAACTGCTCAACGAACGGTTTGGACTCGCCGACGGACGCACGGTCGCCCTGTGCATGCCGATCAGCTTCGCGGGCGGCCTTAACGTTCTGCTCGGCTGCCTAATAGGAGGCGCCGAAATCGTGGGCGTCGACCCGCGCGAACACAGCGCGTCCGAGGCGTTCGACCGCCTCCGCACGAGCCACGCCGAAGCGATCACCTGCACGCCGTCCTTCGTCGACTCCCTGCACCGCGCCGCGGCCGGGGTCACCCTGCCCGAGGTCACACGGCTCGTCACCACCGGTGAACCCATGCATGTGCGCCATGTGCGACTGGCCCGCGAGTTGGCCCCCAACGCCGTCGTCACCAACTGGGTCGGCTCCACCGAGACACTGGCCATCGCCAGCTTCGACATTCCGCCCACCGCGCCGCTTCCCCGCGGAGTACTCCCGGTCGGAGTTCCCGCTCCACACAAGCAGGCCGCCCTCGACGCCGATGGGATCCTGTCCATCACCTCCCGCTACCTCGGTCCGGGCTACCTGAACAGCGGCCAGACCACGTCGACGTTCGTCGACAACGGCGATGGCACCACAACCTACGTCGGCGGCGACATCGGGCGCTGGGACAGCAACGGCAACCTGGTGCTGTCCGGGCGCGCCGACAACACCGTCAAAATCCGCGGATACCTCGTGGAACCGGCCGAGATCGAGGCGACACTTTCGGCCTACGACGACATCCGCGAGGTCGCCGTCGTCGCCCACGGCACCTCCGACCCGACCCGAACACCCGGGTTGACGGCCTACGTCGCCCCCAGCACGACCGTACGGACCCCGTCGGTGGCCGAGCTTCGAGCTCGACTACATCGCGATCTGCCGCCGTGGATGGTGCCGGCCCACATCGAGATCCTCACCGAACTACCACGCGGTGAGCGCGGCAAGGTCAACCGCTCCGCGCTTCCCGAACCCACCCGGCCAACCACCGAACCCGTCCAGGGCCCATACGAATCCGCAATAGCTCGACTGTGGGCCGACGTACTGCGAGTCGAGACCATCGGCCGCACGGACAGCTTCTACTCGCTCGGCGGCGACTCCCTGGCCGTGACACAGATGCTGCTGGC
>CAZLTV010000141.1:0-5917 GCA_964562545.1 uncultured Mycobacterium sp.
GCTGTGGCAATACCGATTCTTGGGTGCTGGCACGCGCCGCGGACAGCTGGGCCGCGCAGTACGCCGACGCCGAGAACAGCAGCTACTCCCCTGTCACCGGGGCGGGCACCCTGCGGCCGGACTGGATTCGATCAGTCAAGGGTGAACTCAATGCTCAGGCTGCGCTGGGTTCCAGTGACTACCTGGCGCTCAACGGCCAAACCAATGCCGGATGCTCGCTGATGGTTTGGGAGAACGACAACCGCGCCCGGCAGCGCTGGTGTTTCCGCACCGTCCAAGGGGGCGGGTTCGCCGGCCCACTCCTGGACGGATTCGACAACGTCTACATGGGCCAGCCGGGCTTGCTGCAGTCCTTCCCGACGACTCAATGGGTGCGCTGGCGCCGACCGGTTATCGGTATGCCGCTGACGTTGCGCTTCGTGTCGCCAGGCAACCTGCTGGTGGTCACGCACCTCGGCCAGATCTTGGTCTTCGACGCCCACCGCGGCACCGTCGTCGGGACCCCACTGGACCTGGTCGACGGCCTTGACCCGACCGATTCCTTCCGAGGTCTCGAGGATTGCCAGCGGGCGGGCCCGGACTGTCCGGTGGCTGCGGCGCCGGCGTACTCGCAGTCGACCGGGATCATCGTGATGCCACTGTGGGAGCCCGGCGCCGAGGCACCCGTGCTGGTCGGTTTACGCTACCGTCCGGGACAGAGCCCACAGTTGAGCCGCGAGTGGCGCAGTGAGGCAGTCGGCGGTGGACCACTGGCCAGCCCGGTGCTCTCGGCGGACGGCGAGACGGTGTACGTCAACGGCCGCGACGAACAACTCTGGGCGATCGACAGCTCCGACGGCACCGTCAAGTGGTCGATGCCGATGGACTACCTGGCCCAGACCCCGCCGTCGGTGACCCCGGACGGGCTGATCATCGCCGGCGGCGGTCCCGGGGCTCAATTGGTCGCGATCCGCGACACCGAAGACCAGGGCGAAGAGGTCTGGCGCCGCGACGACCTCTCCCCTCTGTCCACGTCGAGTCTCGCCGGAGTCGGCTACACCGTGGTCCCCGACGAGCCCGACGGAATGGCGCTGGCGATCTTCGACCTCAGCGACGGCCACACGATCAACCGCTATCGACTTCCCGGAGCCACCGGTTGGCCTGTCGGGGTGTCCGTCGGCCATGACCGCCGTGTCGTCACGGCCACCAGCGACGGCCGCGTCTTCGGTTTCGCACCTGCCTGAATTGGCTGTCTCGCTAACACCTGCGTCACAGTGATGTAATACCGAGCTTTCTTAACGGTGTAAGCATTCACACTCAGATCACCCGATTATGACCACTACGAACATTAGGGGACACGAGTGTCGGAATTCCTAGGAGCGGTCAGCGGCCTTGTATGGCACGAGACGTTGGTCTATCTCTGCCTTGCCGCAGGTGTCTATTTCTCGATCCGGTCCCGTTTTGTGCAGGTCAGACAGATTCCGGAAATGGTGCGGCTCATGCTCAAGGGCGAGAAATCGCCGTCGGGCGTCTCGAGTTTTCAAGCGTTGACGATCTCGCTGGCCGGGCGCGTCGGCACCGGCAACATCGCCGGCGTCGCGACCGCGATCGCGTTCGGCGGGCCGGGCGCCCTGTTCTGGATGTGGGTGGTCGCGTTCCTCGGCGCCTCGACGTCGTTCGTCGAATGCACCCTGGGCCAGATCTATAAGGACCGAGACAAGCTCACCGGCGAGTACCGCGGCGGCCCGGCCTACTACTTCAGCCAGGCTTTCGCCGGTACCGCCGCGGCGGTACCGATGAAGATCTACGGTTACGTCTTCGCCGCAGTCACCATGCTGGCCATGGGTCTGCTGCTGCCCAGCGTGCAGTCCAACTCGATGGCCTCGGCGATGCAGACCGCCTGGGGCTTCGGAGAATGGTGGGTCGCCGTCGGCACGGTGATCGTGCTGGCCTTCGTCATCATCGGCGGCGTCAAGCGCATCGCCACCTTTGCCTCGATCGTTGTTCCGTTCATGGCCGTCGTATACATCGTTCTGGCGCTGGTCATCGTGCTGATGAACGCCAGCGAGATCCCCGGGATCATCTCGCTGATCTTCTCCAGCGCATTCGGATTGGACTCCGCGTTCGGCGCTATCCTCGGCGTCGCGGTGATGTGGGGCGTCAAACGCGGCATCTACTCCAACGAGGCCGGCCAGGGCACCGGCCCGCACGCCGCCGCCGCCGCCGAGGTTTCCCACCCGGCCAAGCAGGGCCTCGTGCAGGCATTCGCCGTCTACATCGACACGCTGTTCATCTGCTCGGCGACGGGCTTCTTGATCCTGTCCACCGGGGCCTACCGGGTGTTCGAGGGCGAGAGCGCCGACGGAGCGGTGATCGCCGACGGCGGCATCCTGCCCGAAGGCACCGAGGTCGGCCCGGCGTTCGCCCAGACCGGTTTCGACACCCTGTGGAGCGGTGCCGGCGCCAGCTTCATAGCGTTCTCGCTGGCGTTCTTCTGCATTACCACGATCATCGCCTACTACTACATGGCCGAGACCAACCTGCGGTTCCTGCTCGGCAAGACCGCAACGATCAGCGTCCCCTATATCCGGGGCACGGTCGGCTCGAACACCACCATCCTGCTGCAGGCGCTGATCCTGGTGTCGGTGACGATCGGCGCGGTCTCCACCGCCGCGGACGCCTGGACGCTCGGCGACATTGGTGTCGGCCTGATGGCCTGGCTGAACATCGTCGGCATCATCATCCTTCAACAACCTGCCTACAAGGCGCTGTGGGACTACGAGAAGCAGAAGAAGCAGGGCCTGGATCCGATGTTCGACCCGGTTGCCCTCGGGATCAAGAACGCCACGTTCTGGGAGAACTACGATCCCGCCACCGGCAAGGACAAAGTCCCGTCGGCGTCCGCTTGATCGAGCTGGCCTGAGCGACCAGCTCAGGCCAGCATCGTGGCGACGGCGCTGCGGGGAACGGTAGCCCGCAGCGCCCCGCCCGCACCGGCCATGATCTCGCCCTGGCCGAAAAAGAAGATTAGCTCGTCGTTGGTCAACGCGAACTCCTGGTACTTCGCCGGGTCCATGCCGTCGGCCGGCGTAATGGGTGTGTCCACGCCCAACTGGCGGGTCAGGTCGTCCTGCACGATCGGGTAGATCACCTCCAACGGCCGGGTGTCGGGGCGAAACAGGGTGTCGAAGGTCAACGGCGCGTCAACGGCAACGTCCCAGTTGAACGACTTGTACCAGGTCTGCGGATGCGCACCACCGACGTTCTCGTACACCTCGAACACCAGGCTGCGGGTTTCGGCGATGTCGCCGTCCTCGGCTTCAGGATCGGGTCCGGCGCCCGGCCCGGACCGGTAGTCGGTTCCCCGGGCATCCAGCACATAGGGCAGGTTCCACGACCCGGGCATCTCGGAGACGTTGACGAAGCCGTCGCGGGCCTGCCTCAGATAGTCGGTGATCGCCTGCTGATCGGGATAGTCGGCGGGAAAGGTGAAGTCCAGGGTGTAGGTCGGATTGGTCACGTGCACCCGGCAGATCTGATCGGGATCGACCGAACCGCCGAGATCTTGGCAGGCCGTTTGGGCGGCAGCCACCGGGGCGGCCACCATACCCATGCCCAGACCTGTGGCCACACCGGCGGCCACCAGGGCGGCGGCGAGAATGCGCATCGTCGGACGTCCTCGTGCTCGGCACCGAATCGGACCTCGGCGCAGTTCATGCCAGGGTACGTGCCCGATCAACGTGACGGACGACATATGAATGCCGTTGCCCGGCTGGCATGCCCGGACCCCAGACGCGCCAGCACCACCGTGGCCTGCGCCGATCCGCGTAACCGAAGTCTCGCGCGCAGCGTGTCGGGGACGATGTCGAGGCCACGGACAAGTATCTCGACCACCCCGACGTGGCGTGCCCCGAGCGCCTGGCGTAGCCGTCTTTCGCTGAAAGCCATGACTTCGAGCACCTCGAAACCGCGCACACCGTCAGGCACACGTTCCCCCGACAGATAGGCGATGTCCGGGTCAAGTTGCCACAGTCCGTGCCGGGCCGCGTAGTGGCGCACGAGCCCGGCACGAATGACCGCTCCATCCGGCTCGATAATCCAGGCGCCGGGCGGGCCCACCGGGCACTCGTCGGGTTCGCTGTCGGTGATCTGCTCTGCGGTGTCGAGTACCGTTGCGCGCCTGCGCACCCCCGGTTCGCTACGCCCGCTCGACCACAGACACGCCTCTCGCACACTGCCTCCCAGCGAGGTTACCTCGATCTCGCCGTCGAAGCCCATTTGGCGTGTGGCACCGAAATCGATTCCCGGAGCGCACTTCACGACGTAGTCACGGGTGCGCAGCACGTCCAGAAGTTCGTCAAGAGGCGGCTGATAGGCGCGCGGATCGAACCGGCGTCGCGATGCGCTTCGCCGGCCCGGATCGGCGACGACGACGGCATCCTTGGTGACTGGGCGCAGCGCGTCGGCCCGGGACAGCGGCACCGCAGGTCCAGCCAGCCGCAGGTTGTGATCGGCCATCGCCAACCGCACCGGATCGATATCGCTGCCGACCACGAAGTCTGCCGAATCCCGCAGCGCTGCAAGCTCTGCGCCGATCGAGCAGGTGACATCGTGGACGGTGGCGCCGGCCAGCCGGCGTGCTCGATGCGCGGCGACCGGCGCAGCGGTGGCCTGCTGGAGCGCGTCGTCGGTGAACAACCACCCGGACGCGTCTGGCAGCTTGGCCGTGGCTTTGCGGCGCAACCTCACCGTCTCCACCAGGACGCCGGCGCGCTCGCCGAAAAGAGCTCTTACCGAGGAGATGTCGGCGATCAACGTGGAATCGGCGAGCCGAAGTCCGGCCACCTCGCGCAGCGCCAACCGTCCGGCAGGGCTGCGCAGATACCTCACATCGTCGACGCCGAACGCTACGACGACCCGCCTCCAGGCTTGACCCCGGTGACCATGACGTTGTAGAACCAGCCCTTCGGCATCACGCGACGCCACACGTTGGCATCCACCCACGACAACGTGGTCCAACTACCGAACGCGAACTTCGCCCAGCCCCAACCCAACTTGCCCGGGGGCACAGCGGCCTCGAAGGTGCGGACCGGCCAGCCCAACATCGCGGCGGTGAACTCCTCACTGGCGGTTCGTACCTCGACAGCACCCGCACCGAGGGCCATCCGCTCCAGGTCACCCGGCTCGAAGGTGTGTAGGTCGACGACGGCCTCCAGCGCAGCGGCGCGCGAGGACTCGTCGAGCTCGGCCTGTGGGCGACGCCAGTCGGCCAGCATCGGCAGTTTCGTCAGGTTGGTTGCGACCCGCCACGTCAGCGTGGACAACTCCCGGGCATACCGATTGCCCACGGTGGTCGGCTCACCGGCGAACACGAAGCGACCTCCCGGTTTGAGGATGCGCACCACCTCGCGCAAGGACTTCTCGACGTCGGGGATGTGATGCAGCACCGCGTGACCGACCACCAAATCAAAGGTGTCGTCGTCGTACGGGATGCCCTCGGCGTCGGCGACACGGCCATCGATGTCCAGACCGAGCGACTCGCCGTTCCGGATAGCCACCTTGACCATCCCCGGCGACAGGTCGGTCACCGATCCGCGCCGGGCCACACCGGCCTGGATCAGGTTGAGCAGGAAGAACCCGGTGCCGCAGCCCAACTCCAGGGCCCGATCGTAGGGCAGCTCACGCTGGACGTTCTCAGGCACGGCCGCATCGAATCGCCCCCGGGCGTAGTCGATACAACGCTGGTCATAGGAGATCGACCACTTGTCGTCATAAGTCTCGGCCTCCCAGTCGTGATAAAGCACCTGGGCGAGCTTGGAGTCGTGCATCGCGGCTTCGACTTGCTCCTGCGTCGCGTGCGGCGTCGGAGCCGGGACGGCGACATCAGCGGCAGAAGCCGGGACGGCGACATCAGCGGCAGGAGCCGGGACGGCGACAT
>CAZLTV010000141.1:6017-7897 GCA_964562545.1 uncultured Mycobacterium sp.
AGCCGGGACGGCGACATCAGCGGCAGGAGCCGGGACGGCGACATTGGAGTAGGCGCCTGGTTCCTTCGTTTCCGTCATGCAGGGCAGCCTAACTGCTCGCTGTGCGGCCGCCTTCAGCGAATGCCGCCTTCGCCGCAGCCAGCGTCGACGGCGGGTAGTCCAAGAGCCGGCGAGCCCACCCCACCGCGGCGTCGTAGACGGCATCAGGGGCCACCATCTGGTCGATAAGTCCCATTTCGAGTGCCTCCGGCGCGCCGACGAACCGCCCGCTGAACACCAGGTCCTTGGCCTTGCTCGATCCGACCGCGCCGGCCAGGCGGGTGGGGGCGTCCCCGTCAGGCACGAGCCCAGCCAGGATCTCGGTCGCCCCGAATTTCGCGTTGTCCCCGCTGACCCGCCAGTCGGCAGCCAATGCCAACGTCAGCCCGGCACCCAACGCGTAACCGGTGATGGCGGCGACGGTCGGCTGCGGCACCCCGGCCAGCGCGTCGATCGCCTGCCGGCACAGCACGGCGCTGACCTCAGCCTCATCGGCGGTCAACGTGGACCGTTCGGACATATCCTCACCGGCGCAGAAAATCTCGTGTCCGCCGAACACCACGACCGCGGCGACGTCATCGCGATCGTGAAGTCCGGCCGTGGCCTCGACGATCTCTCGATACATCTGACGGGTCAGGGCGTTGCTCGGCGGACGCGACAACAACACCGTGGCGATACCCCGCTGATCGCCATCACCGGGGAGCACGACGCTGACGAATTCCGTCACGCGAGCGGCGCCCCATCGGTGTAGCCCTGCGGTGCGCGGCGGTTGCGGGCCTCGTTGTAGCGGTCGCTGTCGAAGAACTCAATCTCCCAGTTGCCGCCCTTCTGAGTGGCCAGTGTCGGTTCGATTGTCACGATCTGACGTTCCACCGCCAGCACCTCGGACACCGTACGGCCGTCCAACGCATCGAGCTGGGTCCAGGTTGGCGGCAGCAGGAAACTGCGGCCATCGGCGAAGTCGTCGAGCGCAACGCGCGGCGTGACCCACCCGGCCTCGTCGGTCTCAGTGTTGTCGCCATCCGCGCGTTGACCTTCCGGCAGTGCACCCACGAAAAAGTAGGTGTCGTACCGGCGGGTGCGTTCCTCTTTCGGGGTCACCCAGTTCGCCCAGGGCCGCAGCAGGTCGGCCCGCAACCTCAGCTTCTCCGAGCGCAGGAACTCGCCGAACGACAGCGTCTTATTCTCCAGGGCGGCGCGCTGCTCCCGGTACACCGAGGCATCGTCGACAAGCAGGTCGGGATCGTCGGCGGCGCCGGCGAAAAGCACCCCGCACTCCTCGAAGGTCTCCCGCGCCGCGGCGCAGACCAACGCCTCGGCGAGGTCTGGTTCCACCCCGAACCGCTGCGCCCACCACTGTCGGTCCGGCCCGTGCCAGGCGATGTCGGCATTGCGGTCGCGGTCGTCGACCCCACCGCCCGGGAATACCATCACACCTGCGACGAAGTCCATAGCCGAGTGGCGACGCATCAGGAACACCTCGAGCCCGCTCGCGGAGGCAAACGACGAAGGCGCCGAAGCACCCCGAATCAGCATCACGGTGGCGGCCGGCCGCGCCGGGAGCGGTTCGGTCACGCCCGCCTCCGGTGTGCGGCGCGGCTGCGCGTGCGGCGCGCGAAGTAACGTCCGTCGATCAAGTCCAGGGCGATCGACTGCCCGAATGCCTTGGACAGATTCTCCGCGGTCAGCACCTCAGGCAGCAGGCCCGAATCCACGACCTTGCCCTCCGACAGGATCAGTGCGTGGGAGAACCCCGGCGGGATTTCCTCGACATGGTGGGTCACCAGCACCAGCGCCGGGGCGTCAGGGTCCTCGGCCAGGTCCGAGAGCCGGGCGACCAG
>CAZLTV010000142.1:0-1441 GCA_964562545.1 uncultured Mycobacterium sp.
GAATCGTGGGGTATGAGGACTGCTTGCAGGTCCGAATCGTGAGTGCGCCGGTGGTCAACCTGATCTGGGCGCAGTCGTCGTCCGGGGTGATCGGCCGTGCGAACACCATCCCTTGGCATGTACCGGAAGACATGACGCGGTTCAAGGAACTGACCATGGACCACACCGTGATCATGGGTCGGACCACCTGGGAATCATTGCCCGCACGCTTCCGGCCCCTTCCGGGCCGCAGAAATGTCGTACTGACTCGGCATGCTGACTACATGGCGCACGGAGCAGAGGTCATCACCGCCCTTGAAGATGCCCCACTCGATAACGCGTGGGTGATCGGCGGCTCCCAGGTTTACGGATTGGCGTTGCCGTTGGCGACCCGGTGCGAGGTCACCGAAGTCGATGTCGACCTGCACCGAGAGGACGACGACGCCTTGGCGCCGGTACTCGACGAATCGTGGCTGGGCACCGCGGGGGACTGGCAGGACAGCTCGTCGGGGCTGCGCTACCGGTTCTATACCTACGTTCGGCCGTGACGAAGCTGTCCGCCGCGCAGGCGCGGCGGGTGGCGGTCGCTGCGCAGGGTTTCCACGAACCCGCGCCGACCGGATCCGTCACCCGCGCGCACCTCAAGCGCCTCATCGCGCGGTTGCAGGTGTTGCAGCTGGATTCGGTGTCGGTGGCGGTGCGCGCCCATTACGCTCCGGTGTTCAGCCGGCTCGGTCCCTACGATCGTGACGTGCTGGACCGGGCCGCGTGGAGCCACTCGTCGCGGTCGCCGCGGCTGCTTGTCGAGTACTGGGCGCACGAGGCGGCACTGATGGCCGTCGACGACTGGCCACTGATGCGCTGGCGGATGCGCCAGTACCGGCACGGACGCTGGGGCACCGGGATCGTCAAGCAGAACCCCAAGTTAGCTGACGACGTCGTCGCCGCCGTTGCCGAGCTGGGGCCGTCGACGGCCGGCCAGATCGAGGCGTACTTGGAGTCCGAACCGCGCGGCCGCAAGGGCGCCTGGTGGGACCGCAGCGACACCAAGTGGGTGGCCGAGGCGCTGTGGTCGGCGGGGGTGCTGACGACGGCGACTCGGGTGGGGTTCGCCCGGCACTACGATCTCGCCGAACGGGTTTTGCCGCCCGAGGCGCTCAACCGGCAGGTCGACGAGCCCGACGCCGTGCGCGAATTGTGCCGGCGAGCGGCTACGGCGCTCGGGGTGGGCACCGAGGCCGACATCCGCGACTATTTCCGTTTGGGCGCCGCGCAGGTCAAGCCGGCACTTGCCGAGCTGGTGGACGACGGTGCGCTCGAACGCGTCGACGTGGACGGCTGGAACGCGCCGGCATATCTGCGTGCGAGCCAGACGCTGCCGCGCCGCGACAAGGGAACGGCGCTGCTGTGCCCGTTCGACCCGTTGATCTTCTTCCGGCCCCGGATGGAGCGGCTATTCAGC
>CAZLTV010000142.1:1451-5386 GCA_964562545.1 uncultured Mycobacterium sp.
CTCCCGCGGCCAAACGTCGGTACGGCTACTACGTGTGGCCGTTCCTGCTCGATGGTGAACTCGTCGCCCGCGTCGACCTCAAGGCCGACCGGGCCACCGGAGTGCTACAGGTCCTAGGCGCTTTCGCCGAGGACGGCCGAGACCATGCACAGATCTCGGTCCCGCTGGCGGAAAACCTACAGACGATGGCGCAGTGGCTGGGCCTGGCGCAGGTGGCCGTGAGTGAACGCGGCGATCTGGCAGCGTCACTGCGTCGAGCAGCGCGGTAGTGTCGGCGGTTCCGGGTAGCGTGGTGGGGACATCAGCAAAGGAGCGACACGTGGATGCCCTACGCACTCCCGATGACCGTTTCGCCGATCTGCCGGACTTCCCCTTCGCTCCGCACTATGTCGACGTCGGTGTCGGTGTCGCTCCACTGCGCATGCACTACCTCGACGAAGGCCCCGCCGACGGATCTGTCGTGTTGCTGCTGCACGGTGAGCCGTCGTGGAGTTACCTGTACCGGTGGATGATCCCGGTGCTCGTCGAGGCCGGGTTGCGTGCGGTGGCGATCGACCTTGTGGGTTTCGGTCGCAGTGACAAACCGACCCGGCGCGAGGACTACACCTATCAGGCTCACGTGGACTGGACCTGGGCGGCCATCGAGGCCGTCGGCCTGACCGATATCACCCTGGTCTGCCAGGACTGGGGAGGCCTCATAGGATTGCGCCTCGTCGGCGAACACCCGGACCGGTTCGCCCGCGTTGTCGCAGCCAACACGATGCTGCCGACTGGGGACCACCACCCCGGCGAGGCGTTCCTGGCGTGGCAGAAGTTCAGCCAGGAAACCCCGGAATTTCCGGTCGGCGCGCTCGTTGACGGCGGCTGCGTCACCACGTTGGCGCCCGAAGTCGTCGCCGCCTACGACGCCCCGTTTCCCGACGACTCGTATAAGGTCGGCGCTCGGCAGTTCCCGCTGCTGGTGCCGACCAGTTCCGACGATCCCGCTTCGGAGGCCAACCGGGCCGCCTGGGAAGTCCTCAGCCGGTTCGACAGGCCGTTCCTGTGTGCGTTCTCCGACTCCGACCCGATCACCCGGGGCGCGGATGCGGTGTTACGAAAGCTCATTCCCGGAGCTGCCAGTCAGCCCCAGGTGACCATCGCCGACGCTGGGCATTTCCTGCAGGAGGACAAGGGTGATGCGCTCGCCGCGGTGGTGGTGGATTTCATCGCCGCGAACTCCCGATAACCTGCCCCTGCGGTGCTACGGCCTCCGGCGCGGCCGAGCCCACTTCGGTGAGCGCCGCCCAGGCGGCGCGCTGATCGGGGGTATACGTGATGAAGTGGAGTTGGCAGGCCGACCAGTTTGACTGGCTCGGCGCCTATTTGCGTGACCGCGGGCTGCAGCGTCAGTGGCGTTTCGCAACGCTTGCGTTCACTATCGGCCTGGCGGCGGTTCCGCTCCTCATGCTCGGTAGCCCGATGGGCCCGAACACCGAGCTTGGACGAGCAGTGGCGATCGGTGCGGCGGTGGTCGCCGGTAGTGCGTCGTTGCTGTGGCTGTTCGGTTGGCCCACCCGCGTCCAGTCGATCATCTTCAACCTCGTGTGCGGCGGCTGTGTCGCCGCGACCTGCCTGTCGTTGTCGAGCGCGTACGGCGGGCTGATGGGATGCACGGTATTCGCCGTGGTCGGTGGGTTTTTGGCCTACTTCCACGCGATCGCCTGTGTCTTCATCAACCTGGCGCTGGCGATGGTATGCGCAGGTATCACCGCGAGCCGACTCGTCTACATCACCGGCGATGTGGCGTTGACCCTGGCCGCTACCCTGATCGTCCTCGCGCTCAACATCGGGGTGCCGTTCGGGATCTTCTCGCTGGTGCATTCGCTGCGCACCGACCTGCGGAATTCCGATCGGGATCCGCTCACCGGGTTGCTCAACCGGCGGTCCTTCTTCAACTCGGTCGCCGAGATCATCGCAGCACAACCAGCCGCCTCGGGTATCCGCCTCAACGTCACGGTCCTCGACCTCGACCGCTTCAAGAAGCTCAACGATACCCACGGGCACGCGGTCGGTGATCAGGCCCTGGTCAGCGTCGCCGCGGTGCTGCAAGACAACTGCGGCCCCGGCGCCGCGTTGGCGCGTCTGGGCGGCGAAGAGTTCGTCGTCGCCGACCCCGATCCCGCGGCTGAGCACGGCGAAACCGTCGAACGTATCCGGCAGGGCATTGCCGCGCTACCGGTGCGCATCACGGCGAGCCTGGGGATTTGCAGCGCGGTGGTAGGTCCCGGTGAGCGCGTCACCCACCCTGAGTTCGTCGACAGCCTTATCGGATTGGCCGACGCGGCGATGTACGAGGCGAAGCGCGCCGGGGGTGACCGCATCGAGCACCGTCACGTGGACCGCAGTGGATGTCCCGACGGGTGTGCATCCACTAGTTGAGTGGAATGTCGTTGTCGCCCTTCGAGTTCTGGTATTGGCTTGACAGCGCGTCGTAACTGCCGCGGATGCGTTCGCGCTGTTCGCGCAACTGGCTGCGTGTGGGCTCGGACTCCGCGTCGATCAGGTCGGCAATCGCGTAGGCCGTCCAGAATTCGTTGGTGCGTCGGTAGCCTCCCGGATCCAGTCCGAACAACTCCTTGAGGATCTTCAGGTCGTGCGGGATGGCGAAGCTATCCCGCGAGTCCTCGTGACTGTAGAAGTAGTAGTAGTTGTCGAAGCCGGCCCAGGTGATCGCCGACATACACAGTGTGCACGGTTCGTGGGTGGTTAAGAACAGCAGATCCTTGGTGGCGGGCCGGTCCGGCAACTCGTAGAACTGGCGCAGCGTGTTGATCTCGCCGTGCCACAGCGGATTGTCGGTCTCGTCGTTAGTGCCGGCCACGACAACCGACAGATCTGACTTGGTCAGCAGCGCTGCGCCGAACACCTTGTTGCCTTCGGCGACGCCGAGCTCGGTGAGCGGCAGAATGTCGTGTTCGATGACGTCGAGTAGGCGGGCAGCGAGTGGAGTGTCGGCCATGGATAACCCTAACCTTCGCCGGGGCCGCGCTCAGGTCGAGGAAGATCGAGTGGGTGGCGCCCCGGGCGCAGCCTCGGTGCGGGGGCCCGCACCGACGGCGCGTTAGGCTCACCGCGTGGCTGAGATCGCGCCGCTGCGGGTGCAGCTGATCGCCAAGACGGAATTCTGCCCGCCCCCAGACGTGCCGTGGAGCACCGACGCCGACGGAGGCCCGGCGCTGGTCGAGTTCGCCGGCCGGGCGTGTTACGAGAGCTGGTCGAAACCCAATCCGCGCACCGCAACCAACGAGTCATACCTGCGTCACATCATTGATGTCGGACACTTCGCGGCGCTCGAGCATGCCTCGGTGTCGTTCTATATCACCGGGATCTCGCGGTCGTGCACCCACGAACTGGTCCGGCATCGCCACTTCTCCTATTCGCAGCTGTCGCAGCGGTACGTGCCCGAACACGACGCCCAGGTGGTCGCTCCGCCTGGCATCAAGGACGATGCTGAGCTGGAAGCGATCCTCGCCGCCGCCGCGGATGCCAGCCGTGCCGCGTACGCCGAACTGCTGGCGCGGCTGGAAGAAAAGCTGGTGGGCGACCAGACCGGTGAACGCGCCGCCGTGCTTCGACGCAAACAGGCTCGCCAGGCCGCCCGCGCGGTGCTGCCCAACGCCACCGAGACGCGCATCGTCGTCACCGGCAACTACCGGGCTTGGCGGCACTTCATCGCGATGCGTGCCAGCGAGCACGCCGATGTCGAGATCCGCCGCCTGGCGATCGAGTGTCTGCGCCAGCTCGTCGCCGCCGCCCCTCAGGTGTTCTCCGATTTCGAGATCACCGTGCTGGCTGATGGCAGCGAGGTTGCGACCAGCCCGCTGGCCACGGAGGCGTAGCCGACCAGAGGGGACGGAGGCGTAGCCGACCAGAGGGGACGGAGGCGTAGCCGA
>CAZLTV010000142.1:5486-7896 GCA_964562545.1 uncultured Mycobacterium sp.
GCCGACCAGAGGGGACGGAGGCGTAGCCGACCAGAGGGGACGGAGGCGTAGCCGACCAGAGGGGACGGAGGCGTAGCCGAAAGCCATTCGTGACGACGGTGCCTGAACAGGTAACCTATGTGCCCGTGAGCACCAGCGGATTCGACGCCCCCGCCCGTTTGGGCACGTTGCTGACCGCGATGGTGACTCCGTTCAAGCCCGACGGCACGCTGGACACCGCCGCCGCAGCCCGCCTGGCCACGCGTCTGATCGACCAGGGCTGCGACGGGCTGGTGTTGTCCGGGACCACCGGGGAATCGCCGACGACCACCGACGACGAGAAGATTGCCCTGCTCGCCACGGTGCTGGAGGCCGTCGGCGACCGGGCCCGCATCATTGCCGGCGCCGGCAGCTACGACACCGCGCACAGCATGCACCTGGCCAAGGCCTGCGCCGCTGAGGGTGCGCATGGGCTGTTGGTGGTCACGCCGTACTACTCGCGCCCACCCCAGTCCGGGTTGCTGGCCCACTTCACCGCGGTCGCCGACAGCACCGATCTGCCGGTCATCCTCTATGACATCCCCCCGCGCTCGGTGGTGCCGATCGCCTGGGACACCCTGCGTGCGCTGGCGCAGCACCCGAACATAGTCGCGGTCAAAGACGCTAAGGGCGATCTGCATGGCGGTGCGCAGATCATCGCCGAGACCGGTCTGGCCTACTACTCCGGCGACGATGCACTGAACCTGCCCTGGTTGGCCATGGGCGCGATCGGCTTCGTCAGCGTGTGGGGCCATGTCGCGGCCAGCCAGCTTCGGGACATGTTGACCGCGTTCAACTCCGGTGACATCGCCACCGCCCGCAAGATCAGCGTCACACTCGGGCCGCTGAACGCGGCACAGATGCGGCTGGGCGGCGTCACGCTGTCCAAGGAGGGGCTGCGCCTGCAGGGTTTCGATGCCGGTGATCCGCGGTTGCCGCAAATGCCCGCCAACGCCGAGCAGATCGAAGCGTTGGCGACCGACCTGCGCGCCGCAGCGGTGCTGAGGTAGCGGGCCGTAGTGGATTCAGCGCTCACACCACCGGAGCCCTTGGCCCCAGGAGGCCTGCGCGTTACCGCCCTCGGCGGAATCAACGAAATCGGCCGCAACATGACCGTTTTCGAGCATCTGGGCCGTTTGTTGATCGTGGACTGTGGGGTGTTGTTCCCGACGCACGACGAGCCCGGCGTCGACCTGATCCTGCCGGACATGCGTCACATCGAGCACCGCGTCGACGACGTCGAAGCCGTCGTGGTCACCCACGCGCACGAGGATCACATCGGCGCGATCCCGTTTCTGCTCAAGCTGCGCCCGGACATCCCGATCGTCGGGTCGAAGTTCACCCTGGCTCTGGTGGCCGCCAAGTGCCGCGAGCACCGCATCAAACCGGTCTTCGTCGAGGTGGCTGAGGGACAGTCGAGCACCCACGGCGTGTTCGAGTGTCAGTACTTTGCGGTCAACCACTCGATCCCGGGCTGTCTGGCGATCGCGATCCACACCGGCGCAGGCACGGTGCTGCACACCGGCGACATCAAACTTGACCAGATGCCGCTCGATGGCAGACCGACCGACCTGCCCGGTATGTCGCGGCTCGGTGATGCCGGGGTGGACCTGTTCCTGTGCGATTCGACCAACGCCGACATACCCGGTGTGGGGCCGTCGGAAAGTGAGATCGGTCCCGCGCTGCACCGGTTGATCCGCGGGGCCGAAGGACGTGTCATCGCTGCGTGCTTCGCCTCGAATGTGTATCGCGTACAGCAGATCATCGATGCTGCTGTGGCGCTTGGGCGCCGGGTGTCGTTCGTCGGCCGTTCGATGGTGCGCAATATGGGCATCGCCCGTGAGCTCGGCTACCTCGATGTGGCCGACGAGGATGTGCTCGACATCGCCGCTGCCGAGATGATGCCGGCCGACCGGGTGGTGCTGATTACCACCGGCACCCAGGGCGAGCCGATGGCAGCCCTGTCTCGGATGTCGCGCGGCGAACACCGCAGCATCACACTCACCGACGGTGACCTGATCATTTTGTCCTCGTCACTTATCCCGGGAAATGAGGAAGCCGTCTACGGGGTGATCGACGCACTGGCCAAGATCGGTGCCCGCGTGGTCACCAACCAGCAGGCGCGAATCCACGTATCGGGTCACGCTTACGCCGGCGAGCTTCTGTTCCTCTATAACGGGGTGCGACCGCGCAACGTCATGCCCGTGCACGGAACCTGGCGGATGCTGCGCGCCAACGCTGCGCTGGCCGCGCGCACCGGCGTGCCCGAGGACAACATCGTCATTGCCGAGAACGGCGTCAGCGTGGATCTCGTCGGCGGGCGCGTGCGCATCGCCGGTGCGGTGCCGGTCGGCAAGATGTTCGTCGATGGCCTGATCACCGGGGACGTCGG
>CAZLTV010000143.1:0-7831 GCA_964562545.1 uncultured Mycobacterium sp.
TCCGCCGATACCGTTGACCCCAGTCGAATAATGTTCCGCCACAACGAGACGGCCGCCGCAATCTCTCCGATTTGGCAGAGATTGCGGCGGCCGCGAAAACGCTACCGGCCCCGGGA
The DNA here is from genome assembly GCA_964562545.1 of uncultured Mycobacterium sp. GTDB lineage: Bacteria > Actinomycetota > Actinomycetes > Mycobacteriales > Mycobacteriaceae > Mycobacterium. The sequence continues at coordinate 117 of CAZLTV010000143.1, forward strand.
TTTCGTGGGGTCTGTCGACTCAGCCGAAGCGACCGGAGATGTAGTCCTCGGTCGCCTTTTCACTCGGGTTGGAGAAGATCTTCTCGGTGTCGTCGATTTCGATGAGCTTGCCTGGCTTACCGGTGGCCTCGAGGTTGAAGAACGCAGTCTGATCACTGACCCGCGCGGCCTGCTGCATGTTGTGCGTGACGATCACGATCGTGAAGTCCTGCTTGAGCTCAGCGATCAGATCCTCGATCGCCAGCGTGGAGATGGGGTCCAGTGCCGAACACGGCTCGTCCATCAGCAGCACATCGGGCTGCACTGCGATCGCTCGGGCGATGCACAGCCGCTGCTGCTGACCGCCCGACAGCCCGCCACCCGGTTTGTCGAGACGGTCCTTGACCTCGTTCCAAAGGTTGGCGCCCTTGAGCGACCGCTCGGCCGTCTCGTCGAGGGTCTTCTTGCTGCGCACCCCCTGCAACTTCAGACCGGCCACTACGTTGTCGCGAATCGACATGGTGGGGAACGGATTCGGCCGTTGGAAAACCATGCCGATGGTCTTGCGCACACCGACGGGGTCAACGCCGGCACCGTAGATGTCGTCGCCGTCGAGCAGCACCGAGCCGGTCACATAGGCACCGGGGATGACCTCGTGCATCCGGTTGAGCGTGCGCAGCACCGTAGACTTACCGCAGCCCGACGGGCCGATGAAAGCGGTCACGCTGCGCGGCGGCACCGACATCGACACGTCGGCCACGGCGTGGAACCCGCCGTAGTAGATGTTGACGTCCTTGAGGTCCAGTCGCTTGGCCATGTTCGTCAGACTCCGTTTTCTCGAAACCTTTTGGGGTTTTCTCTAGACCTTCTTGGGGGCGAAGAATTTGGCGATGAACCGCGCGCCGACATTGAGCAGCGCGATCAGCACGACCAACGTGAGGGCCGCGCCCCAGAGGCGGTCGGTCGGCACCGGGTTGGCGCCCGCGCCCGCCGAAACCTGGTCGTACATCATGCCGGGCAGCGAACCCTGGAAGCCGCTGAACATGTCGAAGTTGATCGCCTGCGAGTAGCCCACCAAGATCAGCAACGGTGCGGTCTCCCCCATGACGCGGGCCAGGGCAAGCAGAACACCGGTCACGATGCCCGACAGGGCCGTGGGGATCACGATGGCCACGATGGTCTTCCACTTCGGCACTCCCAGCGCGTAGCTGGCCTCGCGCAGATCCATCGGAACGATCCGCAGCATCTCCTCGGTGGAGCGAACGATGACCGGAATCATCAACAGCACCAGCGCCAGTGCCACTGCCAGACCGGAACGATCGAAGCCCAGGGTTGCCACCCACAGCGCGTAGATGAACAGCGCCGCAACGATCGAGGGCACACCGGTGAGGATGTCGACCATGAACGTCGTGATCTTGCCCATCCGGGTGCCGCCGCCGTACTCGACCAGGTAGATACCGACGAACACACCGATCGGGATCGAGATGACCGCACACACGGCGGCCTGCAACAGCGAGCCGACGATCGCATGGTAGGCCCCACCGCCGGCCGCGAACGCCGTCATGCCGGCCTGCGAGTTCAACCACCACGTGCTCGACAGGACGATGCCGATTCCCTTGGCGATCACCGTGTACAGCACCCACACCAGCGGAACGATCGCGACCACCACCGAGGCGGTGACCAGGAAGGTCGCCAGGTTGTTGGAGAACTTGCGCCGTGCGCTGACACCCTGGAATGTGGGCGCCTTGACGGGCTTGTCCAGTGTTGCCGTGGTCATGAGGCCGACCTGTCCTTTCCGGCGACCGCGGCGCGGGCCAGCGAATTCACCACGAACGTCAGAATGAACAGCACCAGGCCGGCCGCGATATAGGCACCCGCCTTGTACTGGTCGTTGAATTCCGATGCGGCCGAGGCGATCAGGCTGGCGAATGTGTAGCCAGCGTCGAACAGCGACCAGCCGAACGCTTCCTGCGTGCCGCGCAGGATGATCAGCAGCGCGATCGTCTCACCGAGCGCGCGGCCAAGGCCCAGCATCGCGCCGCTGACGTAGCCGGACATGCCGAAGGGCAGCACGGTGGTGCGCACAACCTCCCAGCGGGTCGCCCCCAATGCCAGCGCTGCCTCGATCTGCCCGCGCGGGGTCTGAACGAACACCTCACGGGTCACCGCGGTGATAATCGGCAGGATCATCACCGCGAGCACGATGCCGGCGGTAAAGATGGTGCCGCCGCCGGCCACCGACGCGTTGCCGGTGCCGAACAGGAAGATCCAACCGCCCAGGTTCTCGTTGAGCCAGATGGCCACCGGCCGTAGGACCGGCGCCAACACATACAGGCCCCACACGCCGTAGATGATCGACGGAACCGCGGCCAGCAGGTCGACCATGTACGCCAGCGGCCCTTTGACCCGGTTGGGTGCGTAATTGGTCAGGTAGATCGCGATACCCAACGCCACCGGCATCGCGAGCACCAGTGCGAACACCGACACGAACACCGTCACCTGGAGCAGGTCCAGGATGCCGAAGTGCATCGCCGAGGTATCCGACGTGTTCCAGGTGCCGCCGAAGAGGAAGAAGTTCTCCTCATTGCGGGCCAGTGCCGGGATGGCACGCCACAGCAGGAACAACCCGATCGCGGCGATGATCGCCACGATGAGAATCCCGGAGCCTTCGGCCAGTCCGCGGAAAATCCGGTCGCCGATACGGACTTTGGTCCTGCCGCCGGGATTGGTGGAAATGGGATCCGGTTCGGGGAAGGGTGTGGCCATCGCCGCACCCGACCCCGATTCCGTTGGATTCGGTGTTGTCACGGATGTCGTTCCATTGGAAACCTTGTCGGTCATTCGCAAACCTTGTCGGTCATTCGGTCAACACCATCCTCGCCGTTGCTTGGCAACCGCGCTACCGCACTATGCAGTCGAGCCGATGGCGTCGATCGCACCCTGCAAGCGCTCCTTGAACCGCTCCGGCAGCGGCACATAGCCCGCCTCGGTCAGACCCGACTGGCCTTCGTGAGCCGCCACGGTCAGGAACGACTTGACCGCGTCGGCGGTCTCGGCGTCGTAGCCGTTGGAGCACACCAGCGAGTAGGTCGCCAGCACCAGCGGATAGGCCCCCGGCTCGCTGGTGCCGTACAGCGCCTCCAGGTCGAGGATCAGGTTGTTGCCCTCACCGGCGAAGGTCGCCGCGTCGATGGCCACACCGGCCGACTCGTTCGACAGCTCGACCGGGCCGCTTCCGTTGTCGATCACGGCGGCAGGCAATCCAGCCTGATCGGCGAACCCCTTCTCGACGTATCCGATCGAGCCCGGGGTGGCCTGCACGGCCTGCACCACACCGGAGGACTTCTGCGCGCCCTCGCCGGCACCGCCCTGGAACTCGCTGCCATCGCCCTGGGTCCATGCCTCGGGGGCGGCGGCGCTGAGGTACTTCTGGAAGTTGTCGGTGGTGCCCGACGAATCCGAGCGGTAGATCGGGGTAATGCCCTCATCGGGCAACGACACGCCCTCGTTCAGCGCGGCGATGGCCGGATCGTTCCAGTTGGTGACCTGGCCCTGGAAGATCTGGGCGATCACGTCGGCGTTGAGCACCAGACCGTCGACACCTTCGACGTTGTAGGCCATCGCCACGGGGCCGAACACCAGAGGAAGGTTCCACACCTCGTTGCCGTCGCAGCGCTCGGCGCCGGCCTGCGCCTGCTCCTCGATGATCGCCGAGTCAGAGCCGCCCATGTCGACGTTTCCGGCCACGAACTGTTCACGGCCCGCACCCGAGCCCGTCGGGTTGTAGGACAGATTCTTGCCCGCGCACACCTGGCCCCACGTCTGGTTGAACACCGCCATGGCGTTCTGCTGTGCCGACGAGCCCTCAGCGGTCAGGTTGTCCTTGCCGCCGCACTCGGCCGAACTCGCTGCGGCAGTACCCGTGTCGCTGCCGCTGGTGGTACCGGAGGTACCTGTGTTGTTGTCGCTGCCGCACGCCGCAAGGGTCAGCGCGGCGATCGCAGCTGCCGAGACGGTAGTGCCGAACGTCTTGCCGATGCTGTTGAGCTTCACTTATCCCACTTTCGGTTGGCTCCAGACTCCTGGGGCAACGTATGCGTCCGTAGTGGACGGTTCGGGGATGATGAGTGAACGCGAGGTGAACAGGTTTGATTACTTCACAGGTCGTCCGACGAGGTCAGCGCGTAGGCCACATCGGTGTTGGCCACCTCGAAACCCAACCGCCGGTAGGTCTTCACCGCGGCGACGTTGTCGGCTTCGACGTACAGCATGACCGCAGGTTCTTGCCCGCCGCCCGCAAGCCGGCCGGCCAGGTGATGCAGACCGGTCAAAGTCAGCAGGTGACCCAACCCCCGCCCTTGCGCCGACGGGTCGACGCCGACGACGTAAACCTCGCCCAGTGATTCGGAGTGCACCTTCGTCCAGTGGAATCCGAGCAACTCGCCGCTGTCGTCGTCGTAGGCCAGGAAGAGTCCCTCGGGGTCGAACCACGGCTCGCCGCGGCGCTCCTCGAGGTCGGCCGGCGTCCAGCCGCCCTGCTCAGGATGCCAGGCGAAGGCGGCGTTGTTCACCCTCAACAGGCCCGGGTCGTCAGCAGGACCAGAATATGTAGTCACCGTGACACCGTCGGAAGCGGGAACCTGCGGCAGGCCCGCCAGTGGGCGCCGCATCTGGAGCAGTTCGCGGACCACGACGAGCCCTAACGCCGCCGCGGTGGCGCGCGCGGGCGGCAAGTTACCGTGCGCCCAGATCCGGGCACCCAACCCTCCCTCAGGCAGAGCGCTGCGGATCATCGACGCACCGAGGCCGCGTCGACGCGCCTGCGGATGCACCACCAATTCGGCCATCGCCGGTGCACTGTCATCGGCCGGCGCGAGGTTCAGGTAGGCGAGCAGCTCGGACCCGTCGGTCGCGAGCAGATGTTTGGTCCGGTCGTGGGCGAGTTCACGCAGAACCTGGTCACCGACCGGGGCCACCCCGTCGACCGCGGCGGCGGCGGAGATCACGTCGCGCACGGCTTGCTGGTCGGCGGCGGACAGCCGTGCCCGCCAATCCAGCCGGGGAGCTGAGGTCGCGGCGGTCACTGACTACGCAGCGCGTCACCGAACGCCTCGGACACCCCGTCGTGATTCAGTGACTCCACCTGGCCTCCAACCCCGTCGTATTGGTCGTCGACGTCGCCATCCAGGTCTGAGTCGAGGTCGTCGCCAAGATCGGAACCGGATGCCGACGGACGGCCCCGCGCGGGCCGCACCGCCTTATAGCCCACATTGCGCACGGTACCGATCAGCGATTCGTATTCCGGGCCCAGCTTTGCGCGCAGCCGCCGGACGTGGACGTCGACCGTGCGGGTACCGCCGAAGAAGTCATAGCCCCACACCTCCTGCAGGAGTTGAGCCCGGGTGAACACCCGCCCGGCGTGCTGCGCCAGGTACTTGAGCAGCTCGAACTCCTTGTAGGTCAGATCCAGTGGACGGCCACGCAGCCTCGCCGTGTAGGTGCCCTCGTCGATGACGAGCTGCCCCAGACTGATCTTGCCGACGTTTTCCTGGCTGGCGACCCCCCCGCGCCGCCCGACCAGCAACCTCAGCCGTGCATCGATCTCGGCGGGCCCGGTGCTCGGCAGCAATATTTCGTCAAGTCCCCACTCGACGTTGACGGCGACCAGACCGCCTTCGTTGACCACTGCGACGACGGGAACCGATGTTCCCGTGGTGCCCAGCAAACGACACAGACCACGCGCGGCGGCCAGGTCGGTGCGCGCGTCGACGATCGCAACGTCCGCGGTTCCGGCCTCCAGCAACGACGACACCTCGGTCGGGGCCGTGCGAACGTTGTGAGCCAATAGGGACAACGAAGGCAGGACTGATTCGGGGTGCGGGTCAACCGTCAGTAGGAGTAGGTCCAATTTGGCCCTCCAACAGCCGTGAAGATCACTCTTCGGGACCTCGCCCGGGACAACTATGTCGCGTGGTGACTTCCCAGATTCATGCCTGACACATGGCCGTTACCCGACCGATGATTCACTAACGATAGCGCGCCACCTCCTGGTAAGCCGCGCCGAACCTAACTTGGGCCTCGTTTAGGCCACAATGTCGGGGTGCGCAAGCTCGTGATCGGTGCCTCCGCGACCCTGGCCGCGCTAGTCCTAGGCGTCGTTGGCACCGACTTCGGAGCGGCAATCTTCGCCGAATATCGCCTGGCCAGAAGCGTGCGCAGCGCCGCGAACCTGTCCTGGGACCCGTCGGTGGCCATCCTGGGCTTCCCGTTCATCCCGCAAGCGATAGACCACCACTACGACGAAATTGAGATCAAGGCCAGTGGTGTTGGTCACGCCGTGGTGGGCAAAGCGTCACTGGAAGCCACCATGCATTCGGTCGACGTCGGCGATTCCTGGCTGGTCCGCCCCGACGCCACGCTGTCGGTTGGCAAGCTCGAAAGCCGCATCATCATCGATTCCACCCACGTCGGCCGGTTCCTGGGAATCACCGATCTGCTGGTGGAAGCGCCCACCGACGAATCCAGCGATTCCGACGGATCCAAAGACGGATCCAAAGGCGCCACCACCGAGTCCGGCATCTCCAGCAATCAGGGGCTGATCTTCACGGGCACCCCGGACCAGGCGGGTTTCCACGAGAAGGTCAGCATTTCGGTCGACCTGTCGATCGACGGACCGGATAGGACCACGCTGATCTTCACCGCCACCGGCGTCTTGACTGGACCAGGCACCGCCGACCAGGACGTCCCCGAGCAGCAGTTGCCCGCGGTACTGGCCGCGTTCTCGGCCAGCCTGCCAGGTCAGCGGCTACCGTTCGGCGTTGCGCCGACCAATGAAGGCGCCCGCGGCTCCGACATCATCATCGAGGGCATCACCGACGGAGTAACGATCGACCTCGATGAGTTCAGGTTGACATGAGTTCGTCGTGGATCTTCGTCATCGCGATCCTGATCGCGGCTTTCGGAGTGTTGTTCGTCGTGAGCCAGCTGCTGAGACTGCGCACCCGACTCAGCCGGGCCACCACCGAAGCCATCGATGTGGACACCAGCGGGCTTGGGCTGTCCACCGATGGACCGACGATTGTGCATTTTGGAGCGGTCTGGTGCGGCCCCTGCGACGCGCTGAGACGGGTCGTCGACGAGGTGTGTGCGCAGCTGCCCGCGGTCACACACGTGGAGATTGATATGGATGACGACCCGGAAGCCGCGCGGCGGCTTTCGGTGCTGTCGCTGCCGACTACGTTCATCTTCGACGCCGACGGGAAGCAGCGGTACCGCGCTTCGGGCGTCGCCACCGCCGATGAACTGCGGGATGCGCTGGAACCGCTGTTGGCCTGATCGACTGTGTATTGGGTAAGGTATGTGCCGTGTCAGCCCGCCTTGAGCTTGTGCTCACCAAGCGCCGCGCAGTCGATCTGTGCCGCGTTGCGGGTTGTTTCTGTTGTTGTTGCAGCTGAGTAGCTGCGCGTCTGTCTGCGTAGCGCTCTGTGAACGGCCGCGGCGATCTGCCGTGCCAGCCCTCTGACGACCAACAGGAGCACAGCTATGTCGACCACCACCAGCGCCAGGCGTGTAGGTGGTGCGGCCGTGCCCGCTGCGCGTCTGGCGCCCAATACCAAGCGTGAGCCGGCGGCGCCGCTGCGTTTCGTCCAGCTGCTCGGCCTCATGTTCGCCGTCCTCGGCATCATCGGTTTTGCCGGCGGTCTCGTGCCGCTGGGTTTGGCTGCCACGGGCCTCGC
>CAZLTV010000144.1:0-7800 GCA_964562545.1 uncultured Mycobacterium sp.
GACGCCTTGGGTGTCCAGAGACCCGCGGATGATCTTGTAGCGCACACCGGGCAGGTCCTTCACACGACCGCCACGCACCAGCACCATCGAGTGCTCCTGCAGGTTGTGCCCCTCGCCCGGGATGTAGGCGGTGACCTCGACCGCGCTGGTCAGCCGCACGCGCGCGACCTTGCGAAGCGCGGAGTTCGGCTTCTTGGGGGTCGTGGTGTACACGCGAGTGCACACGCCGCGGCGCTGCGGGCTGCCCTTGAGGGCCGCGGTCTTCACCTTGGCGATCTTGTCGCGGCGACCCTTACGGACCAGCTGGTTGATGGTTGGCATGTACCGGCTTTCTGTGTTCCTCGTCGTGTGTGACGGTGCTGCTTTGGGTGGTGGTCGGGTGGCGCTCTTAAGTTCTGTCGTCCTGCGGTTCGGCCCGGGTCGCGCTACCCCGCTTCCGGGCGTGTCGCATGCGGCCGTCGCGGGTCTCGGAGTAATTTCCAAGGCACCTGCGGGGCAGACATGCAAATTGGCCCGGCGTGCAGGCATGCTCAACGGCCCTCACGACACGCGAAAACCGCAAAGCGCCTTATCTGCCAGGCACGACGATCCACAATACCAGGGCCGCGGACCTCGACAAAACCCGCTGACCTGCGACTCTTCCGTCGCGGTCCGTCACCGCGACCGCATACCGGCGGCCAGTCTCATGACCATGTCGGTGAATACCGCGTCGGTGTCGATGCCGTTCATCACCCCGGTCATCTCGAGCAGCACGAACCCGTGCATCGCCGACCAGAACTCCAGAGCCCCGTAGAAGGCGTCCTCATCATTGAGGCCATATGCCGACAGCACCGCGATGACGGGCGCTGCCGCGGCATGGGCAGCCTGGGTGAATTCGGGGTCGTCGCCGCCCAACGGCATCCTGGTGAACGCCGAATACCGGCCTGGATGATGGTGGGCGTAGCTGCGGTAAGCGCCGGCCATCACGGTGACCGCGTCGTCCGGCGTCCGGCCACGGCCAACGGTGGTGAGCATGTCGATGATGTCGCCGACGACACGCATCCGCACCGTCCGACGCAGATCGTCGAGGCTGTGCACGTGGTTGTACAGCGACGGCCCCTTGGTGCCCAGCTGAAGGGCCAGCGCATTGATGGTCAGCGCATCCCAGCCGTCACGGTCGAGGAATGTCAGCGCGGCGTTGACGATGGCATCGCGGCTCAACCTCGCCGAACGCGGCGGCCGAGCTGCCATCTCGCCATCACCCCCTGATCGGTCGCCGACCCGGCGCACGGGCAGCCGGGTCAGCGAGAAACTCTAGCCGCTGACCGCCGCCACCCACTGTTCGCTCTCAGTTCACCCTGTCCTGGCTGAGCTGGGCAAGCTCCTCGATGGTTGCGCACAGATCGGGGCGCGTTACGGAGTTCATCGTTTGAATCGACCACGTGATGACGTCTGCTCCTTTGGCCACATAAATGCTGCATGCGGTGTCGTCGTAGGCCTTGAAACCCTTGTTGCCGTCTATCGACAATTCACTGAGCTTTCGGCCGGCGAGTTGCTCGAGTTCGCGTTCGGTATCCATGTCGCTTCCCCGGTACCACCACGTCGAAATCCCCATACCCGCACCGACGCTGCCGATCATCGTGTTCTCCTGCCAGAAGCAGCCGGCGTCGCTGACTACGACCTTTTTGTACAGATCCGGTCCGGCGACACGTTCAACATCGGCGTCGGTGATGCCGTTGCAGTCCACGCTGTCGAAACCCCGTCCAGTCGCGGTATCGGACCCGCCCGCAGGCTCGCCGGTTTGGTCGGCGGCCGCGCACCCGGACAGGCCCGCGCCGATCCCCAGAGCAACTGCGAACCGCGTCACGAAAGCCGCGACGCTCATGTCACATCTCCGACTGCAGCGTGGCCGACATCAGCTTCTGCGCTTCGATGCACGGCTCGCCGCCGTTCTGGCCGCGCAGCTGCACCCACCAGCTCAGCACGCCGGTGCCAGCCGCCGCGGTGACCGAGCAGGCCGCCCCGGTGGTGTCTCGACGGGCGCTGAACGCCTGGTGCCGGTCGATGACAATGTCGGCGGTGACGGCTCCGCGGGCCTCGGCCAGTCGCCGTTCCCGCTCCAAGTCGCCGGTCTCGAACCACGAGAACGTCACATCGATGGTCATCGCCGTCCCGGCGCTGGATCGGCGCGCCAAAATGTACTGACACACCGCGCCGCTGTAGGGCCGCGTCACTTCCGCCGCATCCAGTGCTGCCTGCACGGCGCTGTCGTCCAGCAAGCCGCAGCTGTCGTGGGCATAGCCGTAGCTGCGGGCAGTTCCGTCGGCATCCGCGTCGGCGCGCTGAGCGGTCCCGTCGACGGTCTGTGAGCACGCGGCCACCGCCGCCGCCACTGTGACCGCGGCGAGAAGAGTGTGTTGGGCACCTCGGCGCATCGCCGCTCACCGTACCCAGCACCACCGTTGACGGCGAGTCGGATCGCTGCTCTCCCGAAACGGCGAACCTCGCCGAAACGTGGCGTCGTAAACTTTTGGTGGTACCAACATGAGGATGACTGGTATGAATTCCACGCCCCTGCGCTACCGGGCAGGCGTCTGCGTCGCCGCGACCACGGCTGCCGTTCTGAGCGTGGCCGCATGCGGCTCCGACGGCCAGAACAGCGACCCGACGATGACGGCCGGCACATCTGGCGCGCAGGTCGAGATCGGCAACACCATCAACTACGGCTCCTTCGGCACCACGGCCGACATCGACTGCGCCGTAGGCAAGTCACTCAACATCGGCGGATCCAACAACACGCTGACCGTGGACGGGACGTGCTCGACGGTCAACATCGGCGGCGCCGACAACAAGGTGAGCTTTCAGCGCGTCGACAACGAGTTGACCGTTGTCGGGTTGAACAACACCGTCACCTACCGGGAAGGCGACCCGACGGTCAACGACACCGGAAGCAACAACAGCATCTCCAAGGAGTGAGTTCAGCTCGCCTCACCGTGCCTGCCCGCCCCCGCGGCGAACCGCGCCGCACCTTCGAAGGACTCCGCGGCAGCTCGGGCCGCGCTGCCGAACTCGAAGTTCATCGCCTCGGCTTCTGCGAGCCCCCACTGGTTGAGCACCGACATACGATCCGCGCGCATGCACTGCTGTGGCAGCCTGGACAGCTCGGCAGCGAGTTTCTCGCCCTCAGCCCGGGCCTGCCCGGTGGGCACCACCCGGTTGGCCAAACCGATCGCCAGTGCCTCCTCGGCGCCGACACCACGACCGGTCAGAATCAGGTCCATCGCCCGGCTGTGGCCGATCAACCGGGGCAACCGGACGGTGCCTCCGTCGATGAGCGGCACACCCCAGCGGCGGCAGAAGACGCCCATGATGGCGTCCTCCTCGACCACCCGCAGGTCCGCCCACAGCGCCAGTTCCAGTCCCCCGGCAACGGCGTATCCACTGATCGCCGCGATCACCGGTTTTGACAGCACCATCCTGCTGGGCCCCATCGGTCCTGGACCGGTGTGGTGCACCGGGTTGGCCTCCGGTGTACCGAGCGCTTTGAGATCAGCTCCTGCGCAGAAGGTTCCGTTGTCGCCCCACAGCACCGCCACCGACGCTGTGTCGTCCCTGTCGAACTGATCGAACGCCGCGTACAGCTCGGCAGCGGCGGTGCCGTTGACGGCGTTGCGCGCCGCTGGCCGGTTCATCACAACGGTTGTCACCGGACCGCTTTTCTCGATACGGACCCCGCCCGGACCGGTCATGTCGCCTCCATCAGTTCGGCATCGTCGCGCCGCGCGACCAGCTCGGCGGCAAAGTCGTTGTAGGCGCTGCGCAATGCCGCCCCGGGCCAGCCGGCCGGCAACAGCTCATCGGGCAGCACCGGATCTGTGAGCAAGTGGCGCACGATCGACGCGGCGACGACGAACCTGGCGGGGATGTCCACGGCCGATGCCATCTGCTCGAGCAGCGCATCGCCGGCGTCCACCCAGCCCGCCAGATCCCACAGCAGTCCGGCCAGCTCGGCTGGATCGTCGTCGCGGGCGCTGAGCAGCCGCACCCGATCTGCCACGTCGTCAGGCAGGTCGAGGGCCAGGTTGGCCGGACGCAGCCACACCCCCTCACGCAGCTCCCCGAACCGCCGCTGCAGCAGGGTAGTCCGCAGCGCTGCGCGGTTGCGGGCATCTGCTCCGATACTGGTGACCACCAACGTGACCCAGAAACCATCCCACGGCAGCGTGCGGGGGTTGATCGCGTCGTCCTGCCGACGCTGCCGGGCCATGAGGCGCTCCGAAAGTCGGTATCCGTCCTCGGACCTGACGAGGTCACCCGCGGCCACCATTCGGGTCAATGCGACCCGCACCGTCGACTCTTTGAGCTCGAAATCCGATGTCAGCCGCAGCAGTTCACTGGCCGACGCCCAGGCGGGATGGGCGCCCAGCAGGACACTGAGCACGACCGAGCGGGCTGTCATCCGCGAGGGCTTGGCCATCGTCAGCGCCCAGCGTACTCGCGGGCGCCGGGCCCCCGTACTCGCGAGCAGACACAAACTCGCACGATTTGCGGGTGATTTATGCGAGTTTGCGTCTGCCCGACGTGGGAAGTCACGCCTTGACCATGGCGCGTTCGAGGACCGGCGCCAGGTCCAGGCCGGTGGGCAGCGTGCCGAAGGCACCACCCCATGCGCCGCCCAGCCGGCTGGCCAGAAATGCCTCGGCCACGGCGGGGTGTCCATAGCGCACAAGCAGTGAGCCCTGCAACGCCAGCGAGATGTCCTCGGCAATCTTTCGGGCGCGGTACTGAATCGTCTCCGCGTCACCTAGCTGTGACCTGAGACCGTCGACGTGGGCGTCGAGCCTGCGGTCCTGTCTGCCGGTGACGGCCAATTCGTCGAAGAGCACGTCGACACATTCCGGTCGAGTTGCCATGGCCCGCAACGTGTCCAGCGCGCTGACATTGCCGGAGCCCTCCCAGATGCCCATCAGCGGGGCCTCTCGGAACAGCCGCGGCATTCCGGAGTCCTCGACGTAGCCGTTGCCGCCCAGGCATTCCATCGCTTCGGCGGCGTGCGGTGTCGAGCGCTTGCACACCCAGTACTTGGCCGCAGCCAAACCGATACGACGCAGCAGGGTTTCGCGCTCGTCGCCGCGCACCGCCCGGTCTGTGGCACCGGCCATCCGCATTGCCAGCATGGTCGCGGCCTCCGCCTCAACTGCAAGGTCGGCCAGCACGTTGCGCATCAACGGCTGATCGATGAGGTACGCACCGAACGCCATGCGATGCTGGGCATGGTGGATGGCACGGCTCAGTCCGTTGCGCATGCTGGTCGCACTGCCCAACGTGCAGTCCAGCCGGGTCAGGTTGACCATCTCGATGATGGTCGACACCCCGCGCCCCTCCTCGCCGACAAGCCAGGCGGTGGCGCCGTCGTATTCGACCTCGCTGGAGGCGTTGGCGTGGTTGCCGAGCTTATCCTTCAGGCGCTGCAGGAACATCCGGTTGCGGCTGCCATCGGGCAGGATCCTGGGAAGAAAGAAGCAGCTCAACCCGCCGGGTGATCCCCCGTCGCTTCGCTCGCCCCCCTGCGCCTGGGCGAGCACCAGAAAGACGTCCGACATCGGCGCCGAGCAGAACCACTTGTGCCCGGTCAGCTGGTAGCTGCCGTCACCGTTCGGGACGGCCTGGGTGGTGCCGGCGCGAACGTCAGAGCCGCCCTGCTTCTCGGTCATCGACATTCCCGCGGTCAGGCCCGCCTTGGTACTGGGCACCGCGAGCACCGGGTCGTAGACGCGACTGGCCAGCAACGGCTCATAGACGGCCGCCAACTCCGGGTTGTGGCGCAGCGCGGGAACGACGGCGTAGGTCATCGAGATCGGGCAGATGTGGCCGGGCTCGGGCGTCCACACCGAGTTCTTGGCCGCTCGCACGACGTGCGAGCCCACACGATCGTCGACCCAGGGGGCGGCGTGCAGGCCGTGGCCTACCGCGACCGTCATCAGCTCGTGGTAGGCCGGATCGTATTCGACCTCGTCGACGCGGTGACCGACCCGGTCGTGGGTATGCAGCACCGGCCGGTTGCGGTCGGCCAGCTCACCCCACCGCTGCGCCTGCTGGGTACCGCTGAGGGCGCCGAGTTCGTAGACCTCTTCGACGCCCCATTCGCCACCCTCACGGATGAGCGCTTCGGCGAGCACGGGCGAGGTGGCCGGGTTGTAGTTCTCCAGCGCAGGAACCTGATTGGTGACGACGTGGGTACCGACGAACGTCGAGGGTGAGTCGAGGACGGACATACGACCCAGTGTTACACTTTCCCTGCAGACGATCAAGAAGTTGTAATGCGGCTAGACTTCCTGATCCATGAGCGAAGGCGCACCCGAGCCATCGGGGCAGTTTCCCGCCGGCCGAGCCACCCTGCCGGTCAAGGACATCGGCCGCCTGTTGTTGCGCTGCGCCGACCGCCCGGGCCTGGTCGCCGCGGTCAGTCGGTTCCTCGCCGCCGAGGGCGCCAACATCGTCTCGCTGGATCAGCACTCCACCGAGCAAAGCGGCGGAACATTCATGCAGCGCACGATCTTTCACCTGCCCGGCCTGCCAGCGGCCAGAGATCGGCTCGAACAATCCTTTGCCGAGCAGGTGGCCGCGAAGTTCGAGATGGACTTCCGGCTCACCGAGGCGGCCAAACCCAAACGGGTCGCCATCATGGCCTCACGCGAAGACCACTGCCTACTGGACCTGCTGTGGCGCAACCGCCGCGGCGAGCTGGACATGTCGGTGGTGATGGTCATCTCCAACCATCCCGATCTCGCCGACGACGTCAGACCATTCGGGGTGCCGTTCATTCACATCCCGGCCCGCCAAGACATCCGCGAAGAAGCCGAACAGCGTCAGCTCGACCTGCTACGCGGCAACGTCGATCTCGTGGTGCTGGCCCGCTACATGCAGATCCTCACGCCGCGGTTCATCGACGAAGTGGGATGCCCGACGATCAACATCCACCACTCGTTCCTTCCCGCGTTCATCGGCGCCGCCCCCTACCGGCGCGCCAAGGAGCGCGGGGTGAAGCTGGTCGGCGCGACCGCCCACTACGTGACCGAGGACCTCGACGAGGGGCCGATCATCGAGCAGGACGTCGTGCGCGTCGACCACCGGCACAGCGTCACCGACCTGACCCGCCTGGGCGCCGACGTCGAACGGGCAGTGCTCTCGCGGGCAGTGCTGTGGCACTGCGAAGACCGTGTCATTCGTTTCGGCAACCAGACCATCGTCTTCTGACCGATAGGTACGGTCGCCGAGGACGGCCTGGTCAGCCCGCGTTGATTTCGTCTACCGCGATCCGCTGCGACGACCCGGACAGATCATCCGACCGGCGCCACCGCCGCCAGGGGTTACACAAAACGGACGGGCGCAGCGCCTGACTCAAGCCCGGACTCGGTACGGGCCGCGGCGCGAGATCGATCCCCTCCGCCGGTAGCAGCACCGACTCAGGCGGGGCCAGGCCGCGCCGGAGCCGGCGACCCGCGCGCATCGCATCCCAACGCGCCAGCCCGGTCATCACCACTACTGCCAACAACCAGCCCAGCAGGATGTCGATCACATAGTGTTCGGCGGTGTAGACCAAGGTGAACGCCATGATCAGCGGATAGGCCACCAACACCGGTCGCCACCGACGCTGCACCCGGTTCCAGAGGAACGCCGCGATCGCCGCCGACAGACCGGCGTGCAGCGATGGGATCGCCGCGACCAGGTTCACACTGGCCTGCCCCTGGTCGATCAGCGCACTGGCCGAATGCAGATTCAGCTTGCCCCAACCGCGCCCGACGATCCGCTCGATCCACC
>CAZLTV010000145.1:0-7742 GCA_964562545.1 uncultured Mycobacterium sp.
AGCTGGATGCACAACCTGCCCGCGCTGGCCGGCGGCACCAACCGGTGCACGCTGCACATGCACCCCGACGACGCCGCCGACCTCGGGGTATCCGGTAGCGCGGTCGTCAAGGGCCCGGGTGGCGAGCTGGTGGTGCCGGTCGAGCTGACCGAGAACATCCGGCGCGGTGTGCTGTCCCTGCCGCACGGCTGGGGTCATGACCGTGTCGGCACCGGTCAGAGGGTGGCCGCCGACCGGCCCGGGGTGAACGCCAACCAGCTCAACGACGGTGCGGTGTTCGACCCGCTTTCGGGCACCGCCGTACTCAACGGAATCCCCGTGATCGTGGGCCCGGTTGTCGAACCCGCCGCGGCGCCGGTCAGCTGAGTTCCCAGATCACCGTCACCGAGAAACCGACCGTCTGCTGGCCCGGTTCGAGCGGCACCGCGGCCTCCATGGCGCCGCGCGGCATCGGCATCGGCATCGGTGGGGTGGCGCCCCCGGACTCGGTGATGGAGATGACCTTGCCTAGGCTCATCCCGGCCAGCCCGGCGTACTGGTCGGCGCGATCCCTGGCGTCCTCGAAGGCGCGGGCCCTGGCGTCGCGCACCAGCTGGGAGTCGTCTTCGATCGAGTAGCTGATCGAGTTGATCCGCGTGGCGTTGCCGCCGGTCTGCACGATCAGGCCGATCGCGTCGGACGCCTGGTCCAGGTCACGGATCTTGACGTTGATCGAGTTCGTGGCGCGGTAGGCGGTGATCGCGTCGCCGTCCGGGCCGCCGAACTGCGGCTGAAGGCTGGCTTCTGTGGTGGCGATGTCGGCTTCGTCGATGTCCAGCCCGAGCAGGCCGTCGATGACCGCTTGCTGGCGCTCGTTGGTCTGGTTCATCGCGGCGGTGGCGTCGGGGGCGAGGGACTCCATCGACGCGTTGAGCGTCAGGGTGTCCGGAGTGCCTTGCACCTGTCCCGCACCGACGACGGTCACCTGCCGTATGTCGCTGTCGGACGGTAGACCCGCCGACCCCGCGCCGGGCCCCGACTGCGCGTCGCACGCGGTGAGCGTCAGCGCGGCGATTCCCGCCGCGGCAGCCGCGATGAGTTGTGTCTTGGCTGTTTTCGCTGTCGCTGCGATCGGCATGACTGGCACCCTAGCGTTCTGTCGGCAGTGACTCGAGGAACTCCAGAAGCAAGCGGGTCACGTCGTCGGGACGCTCCTCGGTCAGCCAGTGGCCGGCACCGTCGATCATCACTTCGCGATAGTCGCCGCAGACCACTTCGGTGGCCCGGTGACGCGGGGTGTACGCCAGCGTGGCGTCGGCGCTTCCACCGATGAACAGCGCGGGCACCGTGATCGTCGTCGCGGGCGGGTCGGCGGTCAGCTCCCAGTTGCGGTCGAAGCACCGGTACCAGTTCAGCGCTCCGCTGAATCCGCTGTGGGCGAACGCGTCGACGTAGACCGCGAAATCCTGCGCGCTGAGCCAGTCGGGCAGGCCGTCCGGTTCGGGGAGGCGGGCAAGGAACCCTTCCGGGCCGGGGGAAAGCATCCGCAGTGCCGCCGCCTCGTCCCCGGCGGGTGGGGTGGCAAACAGGCGCCGCATGGTCGCAGCCGGATCGGCTGCCAGCTCGGCGTCTGCGGGGCCAGCGTCTTGGAAATACAGCACGTAGAAGAACTGATCGCCGAACAGCCGGCGAAAAGCCTGGGTGGTCGGGATTCTGGGTCGCGGCACCGGTGGCAGGCTCAGCCCGGCGATGCCGCGGAATCGGTGTGGATACAGCAGCGGTGCCGTCCACGCGACCACCGCGCCGAAGTCGTGGCCGACCAGCACCGCCTGTTCGGTGCCGCCGCAGAGGTCGGAGTCCAGCAGACCCACCACATCGGCGCACAGTTCGGCCACGGTGTATGCCTCGACGTTCGCAGGCTTGTCCGAGCCGCCGTATCCGCGCTGATCGGGTGCCAACACGTGGTATCCGGCCGTAGCCAGCGCCTGGATCTGGTGGCGCCACGAAAACGCCAGTTCAGGGAAGCCGTGGCACAGCACCACCAGCGGCGCGCCCGGTTCGCCGGCCTCGAGCACACGCAACGTGACTCCGTTGGTCGGTACCATCGTCGGCCACACGACTGTTACCCAATCACGGAGAGGGTGCCGTCCGGGGACATCTCGGAACCACCGAGCGTTCCTCTAGCGTGGTCAGGCGGTAGCCTTGACTATTCACGCTGCGCGTATTGGAAGGATTTGGTCGACGGGTGCCCTCGTCGGCGCCAGGTATCGATGAACCGCACACTCATATGAACCGCAAAAATGTGATCCGCACGCTCACGGTGATCGCCGTGGTGCTGCTGCTGGGGTGGCTGTTTTTCCGCCTCAGCGACGACACCCGTGAGTACACCAATGTCGATACGTCTGTCGCGATGGCGCAGATCAACAGCGACAACGTCAACAGCGCGCAGATCGACGACCGCGAGCAGCAGCTGCGTCTCGAGCTGAAGAACGGTAATAGCGATACCGAGGACAGCACCAAGATCATCGCCAAGTACCCGACCGGGTATGGGGTCACTCTTTTCGAGGCGCTCGAGGCCAAGGGCGCGAAGACCAACACCGTGGTCAACCAGAGCAGCATGCTCGGCACCTTGTTGATCTACATGCTGCCGTTGTTGCTGCTGGTCGGGTTGTTCGTGATGTTCTCCCGGATGCAGTCCGGCGGACGGATGGGCTTCGGCTTCGGCAAGTCCAAGGCCAAGCAGCTGTCCAAGGACATGCCCAAGACGACCTTCGCCGACGTCGCGGGCGCCGACGAGGCGGTCGAGGAGCTCTACGAGATCAAGGACTTCTTGCAGAATCCCAGCCGCTACCAGGCATTGGGCGCCAAGATCCCGAAGGGTGTGCTGCTGTTCGGCCCGCCCGGCACCGGTAAGACGTTGTTGGCGCGTGCCGTTGCGGGCGAGGCCGGGGTGCCGTTCTTCACCATCTCGGGTTCGGACTTCGTCGAGATGTTCGTCGGTGTCGGCGCCTCCCGGGTGCGGGACATGTTTGAACAGGCCAAGCAGAACAGCCCCTGCATCATCTTCGTTGATGAGATCGATGCGGTCGGCAGGCAACGCGGGGCAGGCATGGGTGGCGGTCATGACGAACGCGAACAAACGCTGAACCAGTTGCTCGTCGAGATGGACGGGTTCGGCGACCGCCAGGGCGTCATCCTGATCGCGGCCACCAACCGTCCCGACATCCTGGACCCGGCGCTGCTGCGCCCGGGCCGTTTCGATCGACAGATCCCCGTGACCGCCCCCGACCTGGCCGGCCGCCGCGCCGTGCTGAAGGTTCATGCCCAGGGCAAACCGATCGCCGACGATGCCGACCTTGAAGGGCTGGCCAAACGCACCGTCGGGATGTCGGGTGCCGATCTGGCCAACGTCATCAACGAGGCTGCGCTGCTGACAGCCCGCGAGAACGGGACCATCATCACCGGGCCCGCGCTCGAGGAGGCAGTCGACCGGGTTGTCGGCGGACCGCGCCGCAAGAGCCGCATCATTAGCGAGCACGAGAAGAAGATCACCGCCTATCACGAGGGTGGCCACACGCTCGCGGCGTGGGCGATGCCGGACATCGAGCCGATCTACAAGGTGACGATCCTGGCCCGCGGCCGCACCGGCGGCCACGCCATGGCGGTTCCCGAGGATGACAAGGGTCTGATGACCCGCTCGGAGATGATCGCTCGCCTGGTCTTCGCGATGGGCGGCCGCGCCGCCGAGGAACTGGTCTTCCGTGAGCCCACCACGGGGGCGTCCTCGGACATCGACCAGGCCACCAAGATTGCCCGCGCAATGGTCACCGAGTACGGGATGAGTTCCAAGTTGGGTGCGGTCCGGTACGGCACCGAGCACGGTGACCCGTTCCTGGGCCGGACGATGGGCACCCAGGCCGACTACAGCCACGAGGTGGCCCGCGACATCGACGACGAGATCCGGAAGTTGATCGAGGCCGCCCACACGGAGGCTTGGGAAATCTTGACCGAGTACCGCGACGTGCTCGACACCCTGGCCGGTGAGCTGCTGGAGAAGGAAACCCTGCACAGGGTCGAGTTGGAGGCCATTTTCTCGGACGTCAAGAAGCGTCCTCGGCTGACGATGTTCGACGACTTCGGCGGGCGGGTGCCCTCGGACAAGCCGCCCATCAAGACGCCGGGCGAACTGGCGATCGAGCGGGGCGAACCGTGGCCCAAGCCGGCGCCTGAACCAGCGTTCAAGACCGCGATCGCGCAGGCCTCGCGTGCCGCGGCGGAGGCGGCGCACCGCAATGGTGCCAACAACGGCGGCCCGAACGGGTCATCCGGAAAGGACCACGGGATCAAACAGCCGGATTACGGTGCGCCCGCAGGTTGGCATGCGCCCGGCTGGCCACCCCGCGACAGCGGCCGGGGCGAAGGCGCTCCTCAGCCGCAGCCGCCGCAGCAGGGATACTGGTATCCGCCGCCACCTCCGCCGGGTTGGCAGCAGGGGGCGCCGGCGCCGTATCCGGGCTACCCCCCGTATCAGCACTATCCGCAGCAGCCCGGGCAACAACCGCAGCCCGGTGGGGGCGCCCCGGACTCTGCGGAGGATTCTGGCCAAGACGGCGGCGACAGTTCGTCGAACCGCAGCTGATCCAATCCCTCTCTGGCTGATCACTGAACGGAGACTTCGATGACGCAGTCGCATCACAACTCGGCTACCCTCAACGCTCCGACGTTCGATCATGCCCGCGCCGAGGCTGCGGTGCGGGAGTTGCTGATCGCCATCGGCGAGGATCCCGACCGGCACGGCCTGGTGGACACTCCGGCCCGGGTCGCGCGCGCGTACCAGGAGATGTTTGCCGGTCTGCACATCAACCCCGACGAAGTGCTCAACACGACCTTCGACGAGAACCACGACGAATTGGTGCTCGTCAAGGACATTCCGATGTACTCCACGTGCGAGCATCACCTCGTTGCCTTCCACGGGGTTGCCCATGTCGGCTACATCCCCGGTGAGGACGGCCGGGTCACCGGGCTTTCGAAACTGGCCCGGGTGGTGGATCTCTACGCCAAACGCCCGCAGGTGCAGGAGCGGCTCACCACCCAGATCGCCGATGCGTTGATGCGCAAGCTGGACCCGCGTGGGGTCATCGTCGTGGTGGAGGCCGAACATCTGTGTATGGCGATGCGAGGGATACGCAAGCCGGGGGCGGTGACCACCACCTCGGCGGTGCGCGGACAGTTCAAGACCGACAAGGCGTCTCGTGCTGAAGCCCTGGATTTGATTTTGAGAAAGTGACCCCACCCAACCTTGCGCCCACCACGCGGACGAGTGTGCAGGTCATGGGCGTGGTCAACGTCACCGACGACTCGTTTTCCGATGGGGGTTTGTTTCTCGACCGTGACCGCGCCGTCGAGCACGGTATCGAGATGGCCGCCAACGGAGCAGCGATCATCGATGTCGGCGGCGAGTCGACGCGGCCGGGGGCGACCCGGGTCGACCCGTCCGTAGAAATAGCCAGGGTTCTTCCTGTAGTCAAACAGCTTGCCCAGCAAGGAATCACGGTCAGTATCGACACCATGCACGCGGGTGTGGCGCGGGCGGCACTGGAAAACGGCGCCCATATCGTCAACGACGTCTCGGGGGGGAAAGCCGATCCGGACATGGTCCGGGTGGTCGCCGATTCCGGAGCGCCGTGGGTGCTGATGCACTGGCGCTCGGTGGGCAACCGTCGGTCGCACGAGGTGCCCGGCTACGGCGACGTCGTCGCCGAGGTTCGCGATGAATTGCTTGCGGGTGTGGATTCGGCGGTGCGGGCCGGCGTTGATCCCGACAAGTTGATCATCGATCCAGGTCTGGGATTCGCTAAGACAGCACAACATAATTGGGCGCTACTCGCGGCATTGCCGCAGTTTGTGGAGACCGGGATTCCGGTGCTGGTCGGCGCCTCCCGCAAGCGGTTCCTCGGTTCGCTGCTGGCCGATGCCAGTGGTGAGCCGCGACCGCCGTCCGGGCGGGAGACCGCCACTGCGGTGATTTCCGCGCTGGCGGGTTGGCACCATGTGTGGGGTGTCCGGGTGCACGACGTCAGGGCGTCGGTGGATGCGCTGGCGGTGGTCGCCGCGTGGCGGCGGGAAGAATCCGGTGCGGGGCGTCGGGCAGCGTCCGATGCGGGGGAGCGGGCCGATGGCTGATCGGATCGAGTTGCGCGGCTTGACAGTTCGCGGCTATCACGGGGTGTTCGACCATGAGCGTCGCGATGGACAGGATTTCGTCGTTGACATCGTCGTGTGGGTCGACCTGCAGGTCGCGGCGGCCAGCGACGATCTTCGCGACACCATCGACTACGGGGAACTGGCGCAACGGGCGGCCGGGATCGTTGCGGGCCCGCCGCGCCAGCTCATCGAGACGGTGGCCGGCGAGATCGCCGAAGATGTCATGGCCGATGAGCGAGTGCATGCAGTCGAGGTCGTGGTGCACAAGCCGGGCGCGCCGATCCCGCTGGATTTCGCCGATGTCGCGGTGGTGGCCAGGCGGTCCCGCCGTGGTGGGCGGGGAGCCGTGGGCGGGTGAGGCCTGTATGACCTCGGTGGTGTTGTCCATCGGGTCCAACCTCGGTGATCGCATGGCGCACCTGCAGTCTGTGGTGGACGGACTCGGCAGTGCCGTGGTGGCGGTGTCACCGGTCTACGAGACCGATGCGTGGGGCGGTGTCGAACAGGGCCCCTTTCTCAACGCGGTAATCCTGGCCCGGGACCCGGCGCTGGACGGGTACGGCTGGTTGCGTCGGGCCCACGATTTCGAGGACGCGGCTCACCGGGTGCGTGAGCAGCGGTGGGGTCCCCGGACGCTGGATGTCGACGTGATCAGCTGTCACGGTCCAGACGGCGAGCTCAGGTACGCCGACCCGGCGCTGACGCTGCCGCACCCGTACGCGCATGCGCGGGCATTCGTGTTGGTGCCCTGGCTGGCGGTGGATGGCGGCGCGGTCCTCAGCGTCGACGGGGAACGCAGAAGGGTGGCCGACCTGCTCGAGTCCCTTGACCCGGGGGAGCGGGTCGGCGTGCGAAGCACCGAGCTGGCGTTGCGGACGGGACATCAGCGCTGATGGGGTTGACCCGCAAGCGCGACCTGGTGCTCGCAGTCGCAGCGGCCGCGGTGACGGGCTATCTGTTGGTGCGTGTCGTCTATCGATGGTTTCCGCCGATCACGCTGTGGACAGGGGTGTCGCTGCTTGGGGTGGCCGCAGCTATCGGGGGATGGGCGTTTTTGGTGCGGGCCCGCATCCGTGACGGTGAGATCGGTGTTGGCGGCGGCCGGCTGCACCCGCTCGCAGTGGCGCGGTCGGTGGTGATCGCCAAGGCCTCGGCCTGGATGGGAAGTGTCGTGTTCGGCTGGTGGCTGGGTGTGGTGGCGTACCTGGTGCCTCGCCGGACCGAGTTGCGGGTCGCCGCCCAGGACACCCCGGGGGCGATCGTGGCCGCGTTGTGCGCGCTGGCGCTGGTCGTCGCGGCGCTGTGGTTGGAGCATTGCTGCCGCTCGCCGGACGACCCGCAGGAGAATGCCGACCCGGTGCTCGACTGAGCGAATCAGTCACTGCCCTGGCCGAATCGCCGTCGAGGTCGACACGCGAGACGACCTGTGGCGGGTACAGTCGGCCCATGACCGATCCGACCCGCGGCGCTCGGCTTCGGCGCAGCGGACGCCGGCCCGGTTGGTACTTGATGACAGCGTTGCTGATCCTCGCCATCGTGGCGAGTTCGGCGCTGGTTTT